>NZ_JANQOY010000208.1 GCF_028285565.1 Acaryochloris sp. IP29b_bin.148 | reverse complement strand
AATTGTCGCGAAGGAAGGCTTCTCAATATCCTTACAAACCTTTAAGATTATAATCTTAAAGGTTTGTAAGGATATTGAGAAGCCTTCCTTCGCGACAATTGATCCAGCACTCCTCTATTCCCCCTGGATAGTCCTCACTTTTTTGGGTTGAGCAGGGGCTATTATGCGCAAGGTTGATCTCTGTTCAGCAGAACGGCGCTAGCTATACCAGCCCTGGACAACACGCTACACTGAGACATAGCAGGGACTGAGTATAAAATATTTTTATGACTGTCGAAACGCTACCACTGTGGAGTCTCAGCTTTGGCTTGGGACTATTTATCTTTTTGTTTATTTTCCGCATTATTTTGACTTGGTATCCTCAGGTGGATCTGAATCAGATGCCCTTTGCCTTAGCCACATGGCCAACGGAACCCTTTTTAATTCCCATGCGCAAACTGGTTCCACCTATGGGAGGCGTGGATATTACCCCCATTATTTGGGTCGGCATTACCAGTCTGTTGCGTGAAGTTCTGATCGGTCAACAAGGTTTGCTACGGATGTTATTTTAGCCCTGCTATCCCCCGTCTGGGCGGCCATGGCGCGAGCTATTGCAACCCCATGACCTCTTGGATGAAATTGGTATACACCTGGCCTTGGATAAATTCTGGCGTGTCCAGAATTTTTTGGTGAAAGCCAATGGTAGTAGGGAGTCCCGTGATCGCACATTCTTGGAGGGCTCGCTTCATACGTGCGATCGCAGTCGGTCGATCCCGCCCCCAGACAATCAGCTTGCCAATTAACGAATCATAGTAAGGGGGAATCTCATAATCCGTATAAACATGAGAATCAACCCGTACCCCCGGTCCACCCGGTGGCAGATAGCCATTGATTCGTCCCGGATGGGGACGGAAATTATGGTCGGGATCTTCGGCATTGATGCGGCACTCAATCGCATGTCCCGTTAACTGAACTTGGTCTTGGGTCACACTCAGCTTCTCGCCCTGGGCAATTCGAATCTGCTCAGCAATTAAATCTAAGCCCGTTGTCACCTCTGTCACCGGATGTTCAACCTGGATCCGGGTATTCATCTCCATAAAGTAGAAGTCACCCGTGGACGATAGCAAAAATTCAACGGTACCCGCCCCGACATAGCCGATCGATTGGGCTGCACGCACCGCAGCAGAGCCCATTTTTTCTCTTAATTCTGGACTCAGAGCAGGGCTAGGCGACTCCTCCAATAATTTCTGGTGTCGACGCTGAATCGAACAATCCCGTTCGCCCAAATGGACGACATTGCCGTAGCTGTCGGCAAAAATTTGGAATTCAATATGACGAGGATTTTCGATAAATTTTTCGATATAAACGCCGGGGTTGCCAAAGGCCGCCTCTGCTTCTCCCTGGGCAGCTAAATAAAGCTTGCCTAAATCTTCAGGCTCCCGTACCAAACGCATGCCTCGGCCACCGCCCCCCGCCGTAGCTTTAACCATAACGGGATAGCCCATATCATCGGCAATTTTTTTGGCCGTCGCTTCATCCGGCACCAGTCCATCGCTACCCGGGACCGTGGGCACTCCGGCATTTTGCATGGTTTCTTTCGCCGTGGACTTATCCCCCATTGCCCGCATGGCTTCAGGCGTTGGACCGATGAAGTGAATTTTGTGATCCGCACAAATTTCGGCGAAGCGGGCATTCTCAGCTAGAAATCCGTAGCCAGGATGGATGGCCGTAGCATTGCGGGTTAAGGCCGCCGAAATAATATTGGGAATATTGAGGTAGCTTTTACTACTAGCGGGTTCTCCAATACAGACGGCTTCATCGGCTAACTGCACATTGAGAGATTGCTGATCAACGGTGGAGTGGACGGCAACCGTCGCAATGCCCATCTCTCCACAGGTGCGGAGAATTCTCAGGGCAATCTCTCCCCGATTGGCAATTAGAATCTTAGAAAAACGCATGTTGTAATGGGAGCCTGACCCTCTTGCATCGTCTCGCGGTGACTCAGGATAGCACTGCTGCACCGATTCAGAACCCTAAAAAGGAAGTGTGAAGCCACGTTTCATCACACCTTAGCCTAGTCGCGGTAAGCAGTATCAAAAGTGAAATCCAGAGCTATCGTATCATGCAGATGCAGCCAAGTTTCCTCAGTGTTCCCTCAGGCGTGAGGACAGACTAGCTGTTCTGCTGATCCATGCAATCGGGATGTTCCGCAGGAATGCCTACTGGGGCACCCGCCTTATTCTTCAGCGGTGGGGTCAACGATCACAGGTCGAGAAACTTCGCCATCTGGATCCGGAGCAAAACTATCCGTTGCCGGGGGTGGCGCCAATTGAGGTTCAGGCTCAGGGTCGAACTGAGGTTCAGGGTCAAATTGAGGTTCGGGCTCGTATTGAGGTTCGGGCTCGTAACGGGGCTCTTCTCGACGGCGACGGGAGGCGTAAATGGCGTCGCGCTCTGCAGCCCAAGCGTCGATACTGTCTTGGGCTTCGTAATATAAGGCTCTGCCATATCCAATTTGAGAAGCGGTTGCGATCGCATCGGATAAGCGGCCATTGCGGGCTAGGGCTTTGGCTTCGTTCAGAATTGGCCGATCTTGCACCGCCTGAATCTCAGCCACCCAAGTATAAACATCCTCTTGAGCATCTTTGTAGAGCGATCGATCGGAACCAATTTGCTCAGCAGTCTGAATGGCCTGATTGAGTTTGCCCGCTTTGGCCAGCGCCCTTGCCCGATCCAGAATGGGCTGATCTTCAACACGTTCAATGGATCCACCCCAAGTGGCAATCAGGGTTTGGGCTTCAATTCGTAGCGGATTCCCTAACTCCACCTTTCGAGCTTCTGAGATCGCAGCTTGATATCCCATCGCCGTATTGTAGGTTGCGAACTGACGGGCTCGCGCTAGAATTTGGCGATCTTGGTAGGTATCAATTTGTTGATCCCACTGGACCATCAAGGTTTGGGCATCATCACTACCCGGTCTTTCTGGCCGAATTAAGGCAGCATGGTCAATGGCCAATTGATAGGCATTGACATGATCAATATTGGCGAAAAACTTCGCTAATTGGAGTTGACCGGTATTCTGAATGGTTTGCTCCCAGGTTTTGACGCGGTCCCGATTTTTAGTAAAGAGGGAACTTTTGCGATCAACCTGCTCGGCGAGAGCCCAGGCATGGAGATAACTATAGAAGTCATCCTCTTGAATCGTCGCTTCTGCCCGACTGAGTTGCATCAGGGTAGTGGCATCCTTGGCCACTTTGGTGTTGGGCGGAATGCGTTGGGCCGCAGCGATAGCCTTGTCGAACTGGCCATACTCTTGATGCTCTTCCGAGAGATCGAGGAGCTTTTGGCTCCACTTTTCAATATTTTCTTGGACTTCGTCCTTGGCTAAGCGTTTCGGATCAATTTTGCTGGCGAGCTGAATGGCTGCAGCAAAATCCTTGGCTCTGCCGTAGGCGGCAATATCTTGAGCTTTATACAGATCTCGAAAGGCTTTTTTCTCAATAGCCATATTCCCCAGGATTTTATCGGCCTGTTTTTGCCAATAGCTATCACCCAGTTGGGACAAAGCACGAACTTGGAGCGTAGCTTGGGTCCAATTCTGTTTTTTGATGGCCATCCGGGCCTTCTCTAAGGATTCTTCGCCTTCTTCCCAATTGGATTCCCAGCGCTTAATCAAGCGCTGGGATTCAGGCTGAATACTACTGGCTTCAGGGACCTGTTTGGCTAACGCAATGGCTTCTTTGAGGTTGCCTTTGTTCAGTTCTTGACGAGCCAATCTGAGAATGGATTTCGACCAATCGTTCGATAGTAGGGAGACGCGGGGATAGAGGGGATGTTCTTCATCCCATTTCTCCGCAATTTCTAGCGCGGCTTTGATATCTTTAACATTGCCCTTGCGAGCCAGACGGTCCGCACATTCTAGCTGCTCCGCCTCTGACAGAGTAGCGGCGATTTGCTTGCAGTTCGCTGTCGGTGGTAGGCTCGACAGCCATTGCAAGGCCGTGGCCCCCGTGAGCCAAGACACCACAATCGTAATGAACCACGGCCACCCTTTGAAGGTCACCAGTTTGACCATCGTCTGCCGGATTTTCTGAAGCTTGGAATTGTGCTTGGGGTTAGGCATGCCCGATCCCTGTCCAGGCTCTACGGAAGGCGGAGGACTATCAGCAGGTTGGTTACTCGTCATACCAGGAACTAATGCAGAGAATCACAAAAAGGCTTATTCACTATGATGAATGGAAGTTTAGGGGGACCGACTCGATATCAGACCCAAGAACAAGCTACATGTAGATAATAGGCTAGAAAACTGAGAATTGACAGTTCACTAAAAAGCAGCCTATCCATCCAGGCGATAACAAAGCGCGACGGATTTGTCATCAGAAAGGTTCCCTGAAGGTTGGGCTGCAGTGATAATTTTGGGATACTGCGTTGTCCAGGTAAAAACTTAGACGCTACGCTTTGCCCGCCAGTTCGACAATTTTACTAAAACTATCGGGATCCGTAGCAGCCAGCTGGGCTAACATTTTGCGATTGAGCTGAATGTCGGCTCGCTTGAGCTGGCCCATAAATTGGCTATAGCTAATACCATGCTGGCGAGTTGCCGCGTTGATGCGAGCAATCCAGAGACGGCGAAAATCTCTTTTGCGCTTGCGGCGATCGCGATAGGCGTTACGCAGCGCTTTCATCACCTGCTGATTGGCAATTCTAAACAGGCGAGAATGAGAGCCTCGGTAGCCTTTTGCGAGCTTTAATATTTTCTTGCGGCGCTTGCGAGCAACGTTACCGCGTTTCACCCGAGTCATGGTTTTGGTCCTTGTTTGCGATTATTTTTAGGTGGAAAAACGATGTGTTAGGTGTGAAGTGACAAGCCCACCATCGAACTTGCCGACAAGAGTCCGGTTAGGAATAAGGCATCATTGCCCTAACGTTGTCTGCATCTTGCTCACTCACCACATATTTCTTCGATAGCCGACGCTTGCGGTCAGTGCCTTTATGCTCTAGCAAGTGGTTCTTATATGCCTTGCGACGCATAAATTTGCCACTTCCGCTTCGTTTAAAGCGTTTGGCAGCGGATCGTCGGGTTTTTAGTTTGGGCATTGTTTCGTCTAGAATCGCAGCGTCGACACAAACTAGGATCATAGTATAGATAACAACTCATTGACAATAGCTGATTTTGCAGGATGGCCGTTTAGAGGATCAACTGAGAAAAGATCTTGAAGTGGATGGCCTGCTCGTGGGGCAGAGGCTTGGGCGGCAATACCTATTCCAGCAGGAGGGAAGACCGATCTCAGACCGTGCCGTCTCCTCTCTACAATGGCAGTAGGCACCAGGCCCAACGTTAATCCCCACTGTCCAGGAGGTTCCTGATTCATGCAACCCACCAATCATGACCAATTTACGGAGAAAGCTTGGGCTGCGATTGTACGGACGTCTGATTTGGCGAAAGAGGCCCAGCAACAGCAGATCGAGAGTGAACATTTACTGCAAGCACTGCTCGAAGACGATGGCCTCGCGGGGCAAATCTTGACAAAGGCTGGGGCCGATGTGCAGCGGGTGCGCGATCGCACCACGGACTTTATCAATCGGCAAGCTAAATTAACAACCCCGAGTGATTCTGTCTATCTCGGTCGCAGCTTAGACACCCTTTTTGATCGGGCAGAGACCTTTCGCCGCTCCTTTGAAGACGATTTTATTTCTATTGAGCATTTGGTCTTAGGCTATATCGATGACGATCACTTTGGCCAACCTCTGTTTCAAGGACTGGGCCTGACCGAGCAAATGCTGAAGCAAGCGGTCACCGATATTCGCGGAAACCACAAGGTGACCGACAAAAACCCAGAAGGCAAATATGAGGCCCTAGAAAAATATGGTCGTGATCTCACTGAACTGGCTCGCGAAGGCAAGCTAGATCCAGTGATTGGCCGCGATGATGAGATTCGACGAACCATTCAGATCCTCTCACGGCGAACGAAGAATAACCCAGTCTTAATTGGTGAACCAGGGGTGGGTAAAACGGCCATTGCCGAAGGGTTAGCTCAACGGATTGTGGCCCGAGATGTACCGGAATCCTTGCGCGATCGCAAATTAATTGCTCTGGATATGGGGTCCCTAATTGCGGGGGCCAAGTATCGTGGGGAATTTGAAGAACGCCTTAAGTCTGTCCTTAAGGAAGTAACCGAATCCGACGGGCTGATGATCCTGTTTATCGACGAGATCCATACTGTGGTTGGGGCTGGCGCTAGCCAAGGGGCGATGGATGCAGGCAACTTGCTAAAGCCGATGCTGGCCCGAGGCGAACTGCGCTGTATTGGCGCGACCACTCTGGATGAATACCGCAAATATATTGAAAAGGACGCAGCCCTGGAGCGGCGTTTCCAGCAGGTCTATATTGATCAGCCCAATATTCCAGACACCGTCTCGATCTTGCGGGGTCTAAAGGAACGCTATGAAGTCCATCACGGCGTCAAGATTTCTGATAATGCCCTGGTGGCCGCCGCTACCCTCTCAACCCGCTATATCAGCGATCGCTTTTTGCCCGACAAGGCCATTGACCTGATGGACGAAGCGGCAGCCAAGCTCAAAATGGAGATTACCTCTAAGCCGGAAGAGCTAGACGAAATTGATCGCAAAATCCTCCAGCTTGAAATGGAGCGGCTGTCTCTAGAGAAAGAAAGCGACCGTGCCTCTCTAGAACGTCTTGAGCGGATCGAACAAGAAATTGCCAACTTGCAGGAAGATCAGAAAACTCTGAATGCCCAATGGCAGTCCGAGAAGCAAATCATTGACGATATCCAAACCATTAAAGAAGAAATTGATCGCGTCAATATTGAGATTCAGCAAGCCGAGCGCAACTACGACCTCAACCATGCGGCTGAACTGAAATATGGCAAGCTGACTAACTTACAACGTCAGCTGGAAGAGGCTGAAACGCAGCTGGCCCAGCGCCAAACCAACGCTAACTCTCTCTTAAGGGAAGAAGTGACTGATGCCGACATTGCCGAAATTATTTCTAAATGGACCGGGATTCCCGTCAGTAAGCTCGTGGCCTCAGAAATGGAGAAGCTGCTACATCTTGAGGACGAACTGCATCAACGAGTGATTGGCCAAGAAGAGGCCGTGACAGCTGTATCGGATGCCATTCAGCGATCGCGCGCCGGTCTTGCCGACCCCAACCGTCCCATTGCTAGCTTTATTTTCTTAGGTCCGACGGGCGTGGGCAAAACAGAACTGGGCAAAGCCTTAGCCGCCTATCTGTTTGATACGGAAGATGCCATGGTCCGCATTGATATGTCGGAATATATGGAAAAACATACCGTGGCCCGGATGATTGGAGCGCCACCCGGCTATGTGGGCTATGACGAAGGCGGTCAACTGACGGAAGCCGTCCGTCGCCGTCCCTATGCAGTCATTCTCTTTGATGAAATTGAGAAGGCCCATCCCGATGTCTTCAATATTATGTTGCAGATTCTGGATGACGGTCGCGTCACCGATTCCCAAGGGCGTACCGTTGACTTCAAGAATGCCGTGATTATTATGACCAGCAATATTGGCTCCCAACATATTTTGGATTTGGCTGGGGATGATAGTCGCTACGGTGAAATGCAAAGTCGAGTCATGGATGCCATGCGATCACACTTCCGACCTGAATTTCTCAACCGCATTGATGAGCTGATTATTTTCCGCAGTCTGCGGAAGGATCAACTGCGCAATATCACCCAATTACAGGTGCAGCGGCTTGCGAAACGGTTGAGCGATCGCAAGATGTCCCTCAAACTGTCAGAGTCAGCCTTGGACTTTCTGGCAGAGGTCGGCTATGACCCAGTATATGGGGCTAGACCCCTAAAGCGAGCCATCCAGCGAGAGCTAGAAACTCAAATTGCCAAGGCCATTCTAAGTGGTACGTTTGGGGAAGGCGATACCATCTTTGCCGATGTCGAGAATGAGCGCTTAATCTTTAAGCAATTGGGAGCGGAAGTAGCAACGGTGTCTTCTTAAGCGTGAGTCCGCCCCTCACGGTTTGGGTCGGAGGTGGAGACACTTAGCATAAGCCCAACGCAGAGGTTTGAGGATGTCTACTGTCCCCAGTCAATACCAGCATTACGAGGTGGGTATACCCGCCACCGCCCGCCAAGTCCAAGCCTTGGGCCAAGTGATCACCCAATGTTTTAATGTGTCTGGCGAGCACTGGCAGACCTATGCACGGCAGCTAGGACAAGAGAATTTAAGGGTCATTTGCCACGGCGACGCCGTCTTGGGCGGATTGGGGATTTATCCCATGGGGCAGTGGTTTGGCGGGCAGCGCATTCCTATGCATGGTATTGCTGGCGTGGGCATCGCTCCAGAATATCGAGGGGCAGGGGTCGCCCAGACCCTGATGACCGAAACCGTGAAAACCTTGCAACAACAGGGTGTTCCGTTGGCGACGCTGTATGCGTCCACCTCACAGCTCTACCGAAGTGTGGGGTTTGAGCAAGCGGGCACTTACTGCCTCTATCAGCTCCCTACCCAGTCCTTGACGATTCAAGATCGGAGTTTACCGATCACGGCGATGGACCCCAGTGATTTAGCGGTCCTGACTGAGCTGTATCAGCAGCGAGCCCAACAAACCAACGGCAATCTGGATCGCCATCCGGCCATTTGGGAGCAAATGCTGGAGGATGATACTCCCATTTACACCTATTTAATTGGGGAAAAGGACCACCCAGAGGGATACGTGATCTTTGCTCATCAGGCGGATTCTGGGTGTTACAACATCAATATTTACGACTGGGTGTGGCTCACACCTGCTGCAGGACAGCGGCTATGGACCTTCTTTGCTAATCATCGGTCCTTAGCCAAGGATGTGCAGTGGTATGGGGCTCCCATCGATCCTTTGCAGCTCTTACTGGCGGAACAAACCTATCAGGTGAAGCAAACAGAACGCTGGTTGTTGCGGATTGTCGATTTACCCAGAGCGTTAACCTTGCGGGGCTATCCGCCTGCTCTGGCAGCAGAGCTGCATTTGCAGGTCGAAGATCCGCTTATACCCTCAAATTCGGGCCAGTTTGTATTGCAGGTTTCTCAAGGGCAAGGGCAGGTGAGAACCGGGGGGCGAGGAGAGTTGAAATTGAATATTCGTGGTCTTGCGCCGCTCTATACCAGTATGCTGACAGCCCAAGCGTTAAAGCTATTGGGGGCTGTAGAGGGATCGAGGGAGGTTCTAGCTTTAGCAACCACGCTCTTTAGTGGTCCTCAACCTTGGCTAAGCGATCATTTTTGAGGCCATATCTTTCGTACCCCGCTTTGAGTTAGCTGACTGCCAGTTTAATCAGCGTTATTACGGCAATTAACCAAAGATAGGGGGCAAACCAGCGAAATTGGCCCTTTTTCAGAATGACAAACAGCCATTGCAAAGCCAAATAGCCAGTTACAAAGGAGGCTACAATCATCCCCAAAAGGGGAGCTAGCTTCAGGTCGTTTCCTAAGACCTCATCAATTCCTAAAATCGCGACTCCGAAAGAAACAATCATGTACATCAAAAAAGAGAAGCGAGGGGCAAGTTCAGAAGAGGCTCCCCGCCACAGCATAGTAGAGATGGTACTACCTGCACGAGAGATGCCTGGAATCACGGCTAATCCTTGAGCGAGTCCACCAATTGTGGCATCTAACCAACTCAAAGATAGGGCATTTCGTTTGAGGCCAGATTTAGGCGTAAACCACAATACGATTCCTGTGACAATCAGGGCAAAAGAAACATACAGCGGTTGATTCAATTCTTCAAAAATCGGTTTTAGTCCTAAACCAATCATGGCAGTCGGAATTGAGCCCAAAATCACTAGTAATGCCATTCGCCATCCCTCTTGTTGCCGTGCAATAGGAGAGGTTAAGCCTTTGAAAAAACCAGATAGGGCTTGCCAAACATCTTTTCGGAGTACCAGCAGTGCGGCTAGGAAGGTACCTGTATTAGTAGCGATATCAACATAGAGAGGTAGTTTCTCTCCCCACCCAAAGTAATAATTGGCGAGCACTAAATGCCCAGAACTGGAGACGGGCAGAAACTCTGTGAGTCCCTGCACAATCCCCAAAATAATTGCTTGCAGTAAGGTCATAGGTGTTTAGAAGAGAAGAGAAATCGCTTTGTTTTAATATCCTTGGCGAATTTACCATTAATTACTGAGGTATGGGGTACTCAAGGTGAATGACGACAATGTAGATGTAATCATCATCGGCAGTGGCATTGGTGGATTGAGCTGTGGGGCGCTGTTAGCCCAGTATGGTCTTAAGGTGTTGGTGTGTGAAAGTCACACGTTGCCCGGTGGGGCAGCCCATGGGTTTCAACGACAGGGCTATACCTTTGATTCAGGTCCGTCTCTGTTCTCAGGATTGTCCTTTAGTCCCTCCCCTAATCCCTTACGACAGGTATTGGACGCCATTGGTGAAGATTTAGAATGGGCGACCTATGATACCTGGGGATGCTGTTTGCCAGAAGGAAATTTCTTTACCTCGGTCGGAGCCGATCAGTTTTGTGAAGTTGTGGGAGAGCTGAGAGGGGAGGCTGCGGTGGCCGAATGGCGGACCTTGCAGCAGCGAATGGAGCCGTTGAAAGACGCTGCGATTGCACTTCCTGCTGCAGCAATACGATTTGACTTAGGTGCGTTACAAACCGTGGGTCGGTTTATCCCTAAACTCCTCAAGCAATTTCCCCATCTCGCCCAACTAACTGGCCCGTTTAGCCAAGTAATTCAGGGGCAGGTCACGGATGAATTTCTGCTCAACTGGTTGGATTTAATGTGTTTCTTACTGGCTGGGCTACCGTCGGATGGGATTATTGCGGCGGAAATGGCCTTTATGTTTGGGGAATGGTATCGCCCGGATGTGGTGTTGGATTACCCCATCGGTGGCAGCGGTGCGATCGCAGAGGCGCTACTCCGAGGACTGACGAAACAGGACGGCCAGATTCGGCTTGGTGCCCATGTCGAAGAGATCCTAATTGAGAACAACAGAACGGTCGGGGTGCGGTTACGAACCGGGGAGGAATTGCGATGCCGACAGGCGGTGATTTCAAATGCCTCTTTCTGGGATACGGCTGCTTTACTACCCCCTTCTCATTCTCGTTATCGGCAAAAACAAACCTTGCCGGACTGCCCCAGCTTTATGCATTTGCACTTGGGCATTGACGGGCAGAACCTTCCCTCAGATTTAGCCTGTCACTACATCGTGGTGAATGATTGGCAGCAAGACGTGACGGCCCCCCAGAATGTGGTTTTGGTGTCTATTCCATCTCTATTGGATCCCTCGCTAGCCCCTGAGAATAAACAGGTGATTCATGTTTATACCCCCGGTAATGAACCCTATGACCTCTGGCAAGGATTGGATCGGAACAGTTCTGACTATGCTCAGCTTAAGCAGCAGCGAGCGGAGGTGATGTGGCAGGCTCTGGAACGAATTATTCCTGATATTCGCGCGCGTTGTGAGGTGTCCTTAGTGGGGACCCCCTTGACCCATGAGCGATTTCTACGCCGTCATCGGGGGACCTATGGACCTGGGATTCGAGCAGGTACCGGACTGTTTCCTGGTCCCAAAACGAAAATTCCGGGTCTGCTTTGCTGTGGCGATTCCACGTTTCCGGGGATTGGCATGCCTGCAGTGGCGGCGAGTGGATTCTTAGCCGCTCATGCCTTAGTGCCTGCTCAACAACAGCTGGGAATGCTTCAGCGTATTGGTTGTGTAAATTAAAACCTTGAGCTTTAGTGGTCTCTGAAAAGGTTCAACCACAATTCTCAACAAAGGGAAGAGGCGTTGGTCAGTATAGTAAATCCTTCTTAAGGCAGTGGCTATCTGCCTATGAAGGAGAATTTGGCGTTATCCTTATGGATAGGGTGATCAATTCATGTAGCTTGCTGCTGCATTGTTCAGTCGATTGGTCTACATCCTCAGCAAACCTGTCTTCAAAAACGCATGAACATTCTCTCTAATCTATTGGCACAGCCTGCCCAGCCCTCTGTACCGAAGCAACGAGGTCGAGGGATTGAAATTAAGTCCAAGCGTGAGATTGAAATCATGCGACAGGCGTCCCGAATTGTCGCCACGGTTCTGAAAGAAATTTCTGAATTAGTGGAACCGGGGATGACCACGGCTGATTTGGATGCCCATGCTGAAAAGCGAATTCGCGAGATGGGAGCCACCCCCAGTTTTAAGGGATATCACGGTTTCCCGGCGTCCATTTGCGCCAGCATTAACCACGAAGTGGTACACGGTATACCCAATCCGAAGAAAGTCATTCAGTCAGGGGATGTCCTCAAGGTTGATACAGGTGCGTATTTTGAAGGCTTTCACGGTGATTCTTGCATCACCATCGCCGTGGAAGAAGTGACGGATGATGCAGCTAAGCTAATCCGCGTGGCGGAAGAGGCACTGTTCAAAGGGATTGAGCAGGTGAAGGAAGGCAATTATCTGATGGATATTGCTGGAGCGATTCAAGACCATGTGGAAGGGAATGGTTTTGTTGTGGTCGAAGACTTTACGGGACATGGCGTAGGCCGCAATCTCCACGAAGAGCCTTCGGTGTTTAACTACCGTACTCGCCAGATGCGTAATGTCAAACTGCGTTCTGGGATGACGTTGGCGATTGAGCCGATTTTGAATGCGGGGTCCAAGGTGACCAAGATCCTTCGCGATCGCTGGACGGCAGTCACGGTTGATAATGCGTTATCAGCCCAGTTTGAGCACACCATTTTGGTGACTAAAACAGGCTATGAGATTCTTACAGACCGCAATTTAGTGTAGAAAAACTGCATCAGGGTCTCACTTAGTTTACTAGCCCAGAAGACTTCAAAAAGACGATGGATGCCGACAGCACGATTGCTTGGACTGGCTTTGGGGTGATTACCGAAACTGGAGTACCTTTGGGGTGGGTGAAAAATACCATTTTGGGGCCTGAACATGATTCTCTTCATTCTCTAGTCATTTCGCTATTGCCCTATGTATGGTTGCCCAGGTTCTTGACAGGGAGTTGCCAGCTATCAACTTCTGAAATCGTTAGTTATGGTCCTAATCGTTTAATTGCCTTTGAAGGATCTGAACACAAGGTTGTTACTCAAACTGTTTCTGGGTTGGAGTGGATTGGCTTAGTTCGACCGCCTTGGCATCAAAATTATAAGGAAGTTTATCCCCTTATCCATGAAGAGGATGCTTGGAATGGATGGAGCGATGATGGTGATCTTGGGAACTCACCCATTTCTGCACCCCGAGAACCAGGTCCCAATCCGCTCAATGGTGAGGCGGAAGTTCCAACAGACTAAACTCCTCTAACGTTTGTGAATTAGTGCGATCACAGCCTCAATCCCCTGAAGTATGCTGTAGATTTCTCCCCCAACTCCAACACAATTACATCCCCAAGCTAATGCAGGGGGCTTTACCGTTGTGCGACTATCTCAGTTTTCCTGCGACTTAAGTTCCCAGTTGAAATCCCAGGAAGAACAGAGCAATACCTGCATAGACCAATAACGCAGATTTTGCCTTGTCCGATAGTTGGCGAGAGCATAAATCGCTTGTCCCCAAAAACATACCTATCAGGACATCACCGATACAACCTGTCAGCCGAAAACGGTTTAAAGGAATATTGCCTTTGTCATCAACAATAAACCGCAGATAGCCTGTCAGTATACTGATGCATCCCAAGATAAACAGGGGGATAAGTAGATGTTTCACGTGTTAGCTCAAAGCCTTTAAAAATCTTTCCTGATGCTACGCTAGCCATCAACGAATTAAGATAACCCAGACACAAAAGCTTTAGGCTGATGAGCTAAAAAACTGGGTCAATCATTAAAAAGTAGAGACTACAAGAGTTTTGCTCTAGCAATTTTTTTTAGCGTTCACTCACTGGAACTTCGGTTCAAGGTTGGGCGACTTAGATCCTTGGATTGTAGTGTCTGCTTTGGCACAGAGGATCAACTGCTGTTGCCAATTTTATAGTATCCAACCGAATGTTTTGACGATGTCACTAAAGCATGACCTTAAAATCACTGTATTTACGGGGATAAAAATATCAGACGTTACAATCCAAATCTAAATATCTCTTTTTAGAGAGATATCGTCATATAGCGGGATATGAAGTGCGATGGGTCAATACAAGGTATACGGCGATATATATTCTGGTAACTGTTATAAAGTCAAGCTTTTAATGTCGCTTTTAAACATTCAACATCAGTGGGTTCACGTTGATATCTTGAAGGGAGAAAGCCGAACAACAGACTTTTTAGCCAAAAATCCGAATGGTCGAGTGCCTGTCTTGGAGCTGCCCGATGGGCGATGTCTCTGTGAGTCCAATGCCATTCTGCACTTTTTAGCCAGAGAGTCTGCATTCTTACCGACTGACCCATTTTCCTATGCTCAAGTTTTGCAATGGCAGTTTTTTGAGCAATATAGTCATGAACCCTATATTGCCACCTCTCGATACATTATTCGCTATCTTGGTTCTCCGGCGGATCGCCAAGCTGAATTGGAAACTCGCCGAGTTGGAGGGTATGCAGCCCTGGACGTGATGGAACAACATTTAGGCAAGCATTCCTTTTTGGTCGGGGACGCATGTTCCATTGCTGATATTTCTTTATATGCCTATACCCATGTGGCCTCAGAAGGCGGGTTTTCCCTTACCCCTTATCCCCATATTCGCCACTGGCTCGACCGGATCTCCCGACATCCACACCATGGGACGATGGACCAATTTGCCCCATAATCTCTAATCAGTACCAATCACCGCTGTGGGGCACCATGGTTAACCAACACCCGTGGCAAACGATGCTTAAATCCACAGACCACCTCATAGGAAATGGTCCCTAATGTTTCTGCCCACACTTCTGCTGAAATGGTGGCATTCCCATCCTGCCCCAATAGCGTCACCATTTCGCCGACCTGCAGATCGGGAATAGAACTCACATCAACCATCAGCTGATCCATCGTAATTGCACCAATTTGGGGAACCAGACGTCCACGAATAATGACTTTCATCTGGTTCGACAATAACCGAGGGACACCATCAGCATAGCCAATCCCCACCACCGCCACTATCGATGGTTGATCAGTGGTGAAGGTGTGGTTATAGCTGACGCCCGATCCTGCTGGTAAGGTTTTGACTTGGGTGACACGCGCCTTAACTTGCATCACAGGCTGAAGATGAATTTTGTTCTGGAACTGAGAACTGGGATATAGGCCATACAACGCCAGTCCCACCCGAACTAAATCGTAATGAAATTGCGGACCAGACAACATCCCTGCAGAGTTTGCTAGATGCAGTTTGGGTAGGGGAAAGTCCTGGGTCTGGAGCCGGCTAAGGACCTCCTGCAGCCGACTTTGCTGTTGCAGCATAAAGCTAGTATCCGCATGGTCGGCAGTTGCGAGATGGGAATAGATACTGGCGATGGTGAGATGGGGGAGGCGATGAACAAATTCAATAAAGGTGGCGCCCTGCTGCCAGATGGGGCCGAGACGAGACATCCCCGTGTCAATCATTAAATGGACGGGCAAGGCATGCTGGAGGTGCCGAGAAAAGGTCAGTGCTTGCTCAGGGCTACACAGGGTCGGCTGTAGCTGCCAACGGACGATTGCTTCGATTTCTTGGACCGTGTGGGTCGCACCCAGCACCAAAATAGGCGCATCAATATTGGCTTGGCGGAGTTCAATGCCTTCAATGATGGTCGCAACGCCTAACCAAGTCGCCCCATGCTCTAGGGCGGTACGGGCAACGGTCACTGCCCCATGCCCATACCCATCTGCCTTGACCACTGCCATAAGAGCCGTTTGGGGCAGGATCTGCTGCTTGAGCTGGCGAATATTGCTGGCTAACGCATTTAAATCAATTGTGACCCAAGCTCGTTCACAAGCTAAGGTACCTTGCATGGATGCATGCCCGACCATTCCTGAACTGCTCCCGCCAACTACCCAAATCTTAGCTTGGTTAGGGGTAGCTCTGAAAGTCTTCTAGGTAAAGTCTTCTAAGTATTTTTGATAGCCCTTAGCGGTTAACTGCTCTTGCTTCTCTTGCACCATTTCTGTGAGGGACTGACGGTAGGCCAGAACTTGGGCTAACAGTTGAGGATCATGGGGGGCCAGCATTTGCACCGCTAACAGCCCGGCATTTTTAGCATTCCCAATGGCAACGGTGGCAACTGGAATCCCACCGGGCATCTGAACGATGGAGTAGAGAGAATCCACCCCTCGCAAATGACGACTGGCTACCGGTACACCAATGACGGGTAAAGGGGTCAGCGCAGCCACCATGCCGGGGAGATGGGCGGCTCCCCCGGCACCCGCAATAATGACTTTAATCCCTAAGGTATGCGCCTGTTGGGCAAATTCCACCATCCGTTGCGGCGTCCGGTGGGCAGAAATAATTTCGACATGGGCAGCAATACTAAAGTTCTCGCAGACTGCGATCGCAGCCTGCATCGTCGGTAAATCAGAATCACTACCCATAATGATGGCAATCTCGGGAGAATTCGCAGGATGATTCAAGGGACCCTCTTTTTTGCTATTTCAGCAGAACAATCCAACACGTTACAATACGGATCCATATCCTAAACTTAAGCTTTTCTTTTTGTTCCAAAACATCAAGTTTTGCCTAGAATTTAATCACTTCTGGAAATCTGCACGTTCCTATTTATCAACATCCTGCCCCCCGTGCAACATGAATAACTGAAAAATTTTAATTTTTGAGGACGCTTCGATGAATCCGTTACAAGGGTATCGATTTACCTGCACCCTCACCTTTGGAGATATCTATGCCCAGGTGATTATTTGGCTAATTGTGATTTTCATTGCCTTGGCCTCCTCAGTTGCCCTCTATCAAAATCCCATGTATGCCTTTTTAACGGGCGGTTTGATCCTAGTCTTATCACTGCCTTTTTTGCTCTTTGCCTTTGTAACCACTCTCCTCAACCACATTGAGCTAACCCCCATGGACGACACTCAAGCCGCAGGCACCTCAGTGGATCCCTCAAATGCCGTCCAGACGAGTTAAGTCGGCCGCTTAATGTCAACGGTGCCAACGCTCACATCGGGCCGATATCAGCTGGATAATGCAAGGATTCCAGGTCGAGCCGGTCACCAACGGGTCTGTATTGAAGATGGGCTTGTCCAACGGATCGAAGCGATGGCTGCCCCTGCTCAGGGGCAGCCTGCCCAGAGGGTGGACTTAGCGGGCGACTGGCTCTCGCTGGGTGGCGTAGATCTCCAAATCAATGGCGCACTCGGACTTGCGTTTCCCGATTTACTGCCCGCCCATCGGCCTCAACTACAGGAGATTGGTGAGTTTCTCTGGCAGCAGGGGGTAGATGGGTTTTTACCCACTTTAGTGACCACATCCATTGCTAAATTTCAGCAAGCATTGTCCGTTCTCCCGACTTATCAACCGTCAGAGGCAGCTCCCCAAGCTCAGATCTTGGGGGTCCATTTGGAAGGGCCCTGTCTCAATCCCTCTAAACGCGGTGCTCATCCGCAGGAGTTTCTCCAGCCCTTGACCGTTGAAGTTTTGCAGCAGGTGATCGGTCCTTACCTACAGGCCGTCAAGGTGATGACGCTGGCACCAGAACTCGATCCATCTGGGGCCGCCGTGGCTTGGTTGAGATCGCAACAGATCCTCGTCAGCCTCGGCCATTCTCTGGCAACAGCAGCGCAAGCCCAAACCGCTTTTGAACAAGGGGCAACGATGGTTACCCATGCCTTCAACGCCATGCCTAGCCTTCACCACCGCCAACCCGGATTGCTGGCAGCAGCGCTGATGCACCCTCAAGTCTGGTGTGGCTTTATTGCCGATGGCCACCATGTTGACCCCTTAATGCTACAACTCTTGCTCAAGGCCAGTCCTCGACGGGGTCTGTTTTTGGTCAGTGACGCCTTAGCACCATTGGGGTTGCCCGATGGTGTCTATCCTTGGGATACTCGCCAAATCAAGGTCACAGACGGCACCGCTCGCCTAGCAGATGGCACCCTGTCAGGCACGACGCTGCCCCTGCTAGCAGGAGTGCAAAATCTTGTGAAGTGGCAGATCTGTTCGGTGGGACGGGCCATCACCTTAGCAACGGAAGCCCCTCGCCAAGCCATAGGGCTTCCAGGATTGGGGCCTGGTCAGCCTGCTAGCCATCTGCTGCGATGGAGCCATCATCCCCACAGGCAACACCTCACCTGGCAGCGTTTATGGACTTCTGCTTGATCTGCAAGGGCTGACTGCATGGATAATCCACTCATGTTAATGATTCCGGGACCTACCCCTGTCCCCCAACAGGTCTTATTGGCCTCTGCCCAGCCACCCATTAGCCATCGCAGTCCAGAATTTCGGAACCTGATGGCCGACCTCACCGCTGATCTCAAATGGCTGCATCAAACTCAAAATGATGTCTTAATCTTAGCCAGCAGCGGCACTGGTGCCATGGAAGCAGGCATCCTCAATTTTCTCAGTCCAGGTGATCGCGTCCTGGTGGGCTGTAACGGCAAGTTTGGCGATCGCTGGGCGAACCTGTGCGACCAATTTGGTCTGGCCACCGAACGGATGACGGCTCCCTGGGGCAAAGCACTCGATCCAGAGGCGTTTCGCCTACACTTGCAAGCCCAGCCAAATCCGCCGATCAAAGCCGTCATCATCACCCATAGCGAGACCTCTACGGGGGTCCTGAATGATTTAGAAACCATCAGCCACCATATCAAAGCCCATAGCTCAGCCTTGATCATTGTTGATGCCGTCACTAGCTTAGGGGTATGTCCCGTCCCCATGGATGAGTGGCGTCTTGATGTCGTTATTTCAGCGTCTCAAAAGGGATACCGAATGCCACCGGGATTGGGCTTTGTCGCGGTCAGCCCCTTTGCCTGGCAAGCCCATGCCACTGCTCGGTTCCCCCGTTTTTACTTCGATTTGGGCAAATATCGCATCGATGCAGCAGCGAACACAACGCCTTTTACGCCTCCGGTTAATCTATTTTTTGCCTTGCAGGCCAGTCTCGCGATGATGAAAGCCGAGGGACTCACCAGACTGTTTGCCCATCAACAAGGCTTGATGCAGGCGACCCGAGCAGCTTTGCGCGCCCTTGATTTGCCGCTATGGGTATCTGATGATGCCATCGCCAGCCCTGCCGTGACCGCTATCGCACCTGCACAGATCGATCCAGAACTGCTGCGCTCACACTTACGGGACCAGTATGGTGTGGTGATTGCCGCAGGCCAAGATCATATGCGAGGGAAGCTCATCCGCATTGGACACTTGGGGTATATGTGCGATCGCAATATTCTGACCACCATCGCTGCCCTTGAGGCAACGCTCAGTGATCTAGGATATCCATTCCAGCCCGGCATCGGCAGCCAGGCCGCTGCGCGTTGCTTTGCCCAACCGAGCTAGTGGTCCTTGTGTAAAAGCGAAGGAGATATGGGGAATCTGCACCCTTCATCCTTAAGTGTTTTCCAACCAGTCGTATATCTGATTCAGCTGGTCTAAAGTGATCAGCCCGTACTGCCATAACACAATTGGTAAAGGTCCCGGATCCTGCTCCAAATGACGAAGTGCCAGGCCAATCGAATCATTCGGTAGTGCTAGCTCTTCCTGCAAAAACGTTAGCAGTCGTTTTTGCGACGCTAGGGTCGGTGGAGAAGACTCTTTGGTAAACCGAGATACTGCCATTATTTTTCTAAAAAGATTGCGTGGTGACCCAAGAAAAAATTGCTTAAAAGTTAGCGTTTAAAACTGAGTGGACTGAATTTGTATTCAACCAGGACACCGAATGCCAAGAAAAACTCAAGTATTACTGATTACCTAACGATAAGTTTAGAAACGGTAATCGGTTTTTCAAGCCTCAGGATTGATAACAATTCCTTCGATAAGAGCAAACTTTTGCCAGGTCAGCGATGACTAGATGTTAGATCATGTATCAGGAAGAATAACCAACTTGATGCCAGAACAAAGCTCTCACCGCAAAATAAAAGCGATACAGCAGATTATTCAAACTCTAGCCTATTGATAATTAAAGAACAGGCTTTGAATTAAAGACGGTTAGTTAATCAACATAACCACATCAAGATTTTCGCAACGATGATTAGGCTTCCCCCAAACCTACAAGCATAATTTGACTGTTGCTACCAAATAGCAAAACAGGCAAAACAGCAAACCTATTCAGTCGTATTGGAGTAAGAGTGTAACACACTCTTTGAAGAATGGCTCAACTTAAATATTTCTTTTAACAAATGTCACAAAAGAGAAGAATGGTTAGGTGGGGCAACAAATATTTATTCCGTTCCCTCAACCTGCTTAGCATTGATCGATACACTAAATAAAATCAATGCCAGTATCTCAATCCTATGACTGATGTTCTTGCTTCTGAGCAGGCTATGGCTTCCTCATCAACACCCATGTTTCGATATGAAGTAGCGATGCCTGATCCAGCCTCGCACTTGTTTGAAATTACTCTGCACTGCTCACTCGCAGCGATATCAACCCTAGACTTAAAACTACCGGTGTGGACACCAGGGTCCTATTTAATTCGAGAGTACGCGAAGCATTTACAAGACTTCTCTGCCACCGATAATCAAGGCCATTCCTTGTCCTGGCAAAAAATCAGTAAAAATCACTGGCAGGTCCAAACGTCGGATACCTCAATCGCTATTATTCACTACCGCATCTTTGCCCATGAATTGACAGTACGAACTAATCATTTAGATGCCACCCATGGCTACTTTAATCCAGGTGCAATGTGCTTGTATGTACCAGGACAAGTAGACAGAGAAATTGCCATTACGATTCACCCTCCTGAGCCAAGCTGGCAGGTCACCACAGCCTTAAACCCTCTCCCTGATGATCCGTATACCTTTGTGGCCCAGAACTTTGATGCTCTCGTTGATAGCCCCTTTGAAATAGGCACCCATCATATCGAGCATTTTGAAGTGCTGGATAAACCCCATCAGTTGGCGATTTGGGGGGCTGGCAATTACAACCTCTCCCAAATAGTGTCTGACACTCAAAAAATTATCGAGGTGGAAGCTGAGATATTTGGCGGTTTACCCTATGATCGCTATATTTTTCTCTTACATCTATCGGCACGAGGATATGGCGGTTTAGAACACCACAACTGTTGCTCATTGCTATACGCTCGCTTTGGGTTCCGTCAACCCAATTCCTACCATCGCTTTATGTGCTTGGTGGCCCATGAATTTTTCCACTTGTGGAATGTGAAGCGGATTTGCCCTCAAGCGTTATCGCCCTTTAACTATGACCAGGAAAACTATACGGATCTGCTGTGGTTCTGTGAAGGTGTCACCAGTTTTTATGATTTAGTGATTCCCTATCGGGCGGGCATCTACGACGCTAAAGTCTATTTGAAGCTGATCTCAGACTCAATTTCACGCCTACAGGCTCTTCCTGGGCGACAGGTACAATCGCTCACCGAGTCCAGTTTTGATACCTGGATTAAACTGTATCGCCCCGATGCCAACTCTCGCAACTGCCAAGTCTCCTACTATCTGAAGGGAGAAATTGTGGCTTTACTCCTGGATTTGCGAATTCGCCACCAGCACCAGAACCAACGCTCCTTAGATGATGTGATGTTGCAGCTTTGGCAAACCTATGGCAAAACTCAGCAAGGCTATACCAGTCAACAACTACAGGCTGAGATTGAAGCGGTGACGGAGTTAGATTTAACGTCTTTTTGGCAGGACTATATTGAGGGCACCGTCGAACTTCCCTATGCCGAGTTTTTGGCCCCCTTTGGCCTAGAAGTGGTGCCTGAGTGGGGGGAGGCGCCTATTCCCTATCTGGGGTTTAACTTACGAAAACAATCCGAATCAGGACAATTGCAGTCTGTAGACGTGAACTCGCCCGCTCAGCAGGCAGGCTTAAAGCCCGGCGATCAGCTGTTGGCCATCGATGGTTTTCGGGTGCAGCCCGATCAGCTCAATCAACGCTTACAGGATTATCAAGCCGGTGATTCTATCGCCATCACCGTCTTTCATGAGGATCAATTGGAGACCCATCCAGTCACATTGGCCGAACCGTTGCCAAAGTCCTACGCGATACGACCCATGCCAACCCCCACGGCTCAGCAAAAACAGTGTTTTCAACAGTGGTTAGGGATGGGATTTGCGGACTTGATGTAGATTAATCGCCTAATCCGTTGAGTGTTCAATACCAGTCATTCTTGGGAATGCTAAAGGCATATGAACGAAAACTTGCGTCTCCTTTACCCCTTAGTTACCTGGTGTGGACTGGGGGGTATTTTATTTGCAAACTTTCCGAAAGGTGAGGGCAAAAGTTTTCACGCCATCTTCACCTTTGGTTGTTAATATTATCTCAGAGATAAGCAAACCCTTTAAACCTCACTAGCGCGTATGGGTTGTCATCACCATATACGTGCATTCCAACAAACTTGCCCCCGTAAGGGGGCTTTTTATTTAATTGTCTAGACCGATAAAATAACAGAGATAAGCAAACTCTTTACACCTGGCTTTCGCATACGGGTCATCATCCCCTGATGCGTGCATCTCGAACAAAACTTATCCCCTTGAGGAAGAATTCTATGTGCTTATTTATACTGACGCGGTGATGGAGATCACTGCGATATATTCCGTGATGCCACTCAGGTGTTTTGCAGAGACTGAAAGTTAGGATGAAATTGCCTCAGGGGAACTCTTCGGAGTTATCACCCCCCCTGGGGCATAACATTGCCAAGCGTTAACTGAGCTGAGCGACAATTTGATTTTTTAGCAATGTGTCTTGGGTTAATAGATCTTCTACGCTGATGCGCAGGGTACGCTGTTGATCAACCCAAAATTGGACTTTAATGCGATCGCTACCAGGATACCCAGGCGGCTTGAGCTGTGCCACCTTCCTGGAACCATCACGATCGTTGAGCGGCTGGACAAGGGTTTGCGGATCGGAAAGTGGTCGTGTGACTAAGCGATCGCCATCAAAAAACACCTCTGTGCCGCTATTGGTGTTCCCCAATTCTCCTAGAATCAACTCAATACTAGGTTGTGCATCCGTGGAGGCGCCCAGCGTCAGCTCAATCGGTTCATTCATGGGATAGGGCAAGCCAGCCGGGATAATCGGATGCCAGCTATGGGCATTTTGGCGCCGGTCCCAGTAGCGAATGCCGTAACTGTGATACAAAAAATCTTTGACTTCCAACCCGCGAGCCACTTGTAAAGCGCCTTGGGCAATGGCCGTAAATGGCCGACTGCTATGAATACGGCTGGCGTCAAAATACTGTTGTACCCAGGTTTGTACCGCAGGAATTTGGCTGGTACCGCCCACCAGTAGCACTGCTTTAATATCTTCAACCGTTAAGCCCTGACGACGAGCCTGCTGCAGCACCTGAGTCATGCTGTCATCTAGGCGATCAAAAAATTGATGCTCCTGTAGAATTTGCTCAAATTGCTCTCGCCCCAACGTCAACTCATAGCTATCGAAGGTTTCCTCGTTAAAGTACACTTCTGTGGCCTGAGGCTGTAGCGATAACTGGATCTTCAGACGCTCCGCTAACCGGGTTGTTAAGGGAGTGACTGCTAAGCTTTGGGTTTTGGCAAAGTAATCCACTAACCAATGGTCGATATCTGTGCCCCCGATGTTTTGTCCCGCTTTGGCAAGCACTCGAGCAGACTGAGGACGCTGTTTAGAGGATTCCGCTAAGTTTTTGTCTCCCCATTTCAAAATAAATCCCAGAGGCTGGGTCTTTTGCTGGGAGGGATTCAGCTGTACCAGGGATAGATCAAAGGTGCCGCCGCCAAAATCAACCACCAGTAAAATATCTTGATCGGCCTTGCCATACCCCAAAGCAGCTGCCGTCGGTTCGTCGATCATGCGAACTTGTTCGACCTGCAAGTCTTCGCAGACTTGACCTAACCAATGCCGATAGGTCTCAAAGCTATCAACCGGTACGGTGAGGACTAACGAGTCTTTAACATCGGGATAGGTGGTTTGCAATTGCTGCATAATGGCCTGCAAGAACCAGCGTCCTACCTGTTCAAACTGAAGGGTCTGACCATCCAAGTCAGGCAAGAACCCCTGCACTGGAGACCCAATTCCCCGCTTGAAGCCGCGAAAAAACCGTGGATCGGCTTGGACATCAAGGCCGCGATCGCGAACTTGCTGCCCCACCAATACCTTATTTTCGGCTGCTTGCTCAACATAGAGCAGGCTAGGAATCAAATCAGGGTTTTGTGCGACCTGAAGGCTCAAACCAGGTAGATTAATGACTTCAGATTGCTCGGCAACGGGGTTCCAACGAGCAATAACCGTATTACTGGTGCCAAAATCGATTGCGTAACTCAAGAGACTTCGTTCTCACCAAATGCTTTAGACACTTAAAATACCCTTGAGCAGAGAAGTGAGCAAGGGATCAACAGGAGCTCAATCTCGACTGGATAGCAGCCAAAGCATCGGGTCAAGCCAAATACCCTTGGGCAAGGAGCATCCTATCTTCACTTAAGTATACAAAAGAGAGCAGAATCCCTAGGACAAAGTCGCTTATTTTTAGTCTTACCCATCCATTGACATGATTCGGGAGCGAGTCATACATCCACCAACGACCCTAGATGGATCTGGGGCCAAAGATCGCCGCTTTATGTCAGCAATCGATAGGGTTTGTTGCCTTGAGGTGAGCGGGAAATATTCAGTGGCTCCATGCGTGAGTTACCAACGATGGAACCAGCGCCGTTATCTACCGACGGCGACTCCGCATTCTACGTCGTTCTCGCAGTCTGGCAGTCGTTTTTCGCTGTCGCTTTTGAGCAGGCGTCTCAAAGTGGCGATTTTTTTTCATATCGGCAAAGATGCCGGCTCTCGATACTTTTCGTTTAAATCGACGCAGGGCGGATTCTAATTGCTCATCGTCTCCAAGGACCACTTGAGCCATTCAATATTCTCCAAGTAATGGGGCTGGACGTCTGGATGACAGGGGATACTGTTATCCAAACATAAAAAGCAGGTAAGGGAGGATGGGGTCGCTACCCTTACCTGATACAGTTGCTGCCGAGGTTAAGACATAACCTAACCTCACAAAAGATATGTTGAGTTCAATATCTCTTAGTTGCCGCCCCAACTGTTAGCAGGTCGGGGGGTACGGGGCTTGGCTTTATTGACTTTCAACGTCCGCCCAATCCATTCAGCACCATCTAGTTCTTCAATGGCTTTATCTTCGTTAGCTTCGTCTTCCATCTCTACAAAGCCAAAACCACGTTTGCGACCTGACTCACGATCCACAGGAAGCTTAACTTGCTTGACTTCTCCGTATTCCGCAAAAACTGCGGTTAAGTCATCCTCTGTAACCTCATAGGATAGGTTACCGATGTAAACTGTCATACCTTACCTTCAAAAATCAAATAAACAACGTATCGAGATTGGAATGCGGAGGTAAGTCAACTAACTCAGGACGAAAGGATAACTCTTCTTGAATCTAGCCAAAACTTGGCCTACCGACGTTTGGTCTCTTTGGTTATTCTAGCGTCACTACTGCTTAGTTCAAAGGGGAAGTTTATCGATCAATCTTGAGAAAGACCGACAGGCACAGGTAAATATGGCAGAATTTAATCTAAATGCTGCCTCAGTTAATAGGCTTTTCTTCTCCTCTTCAGAGTGTTTTAAGTTATGATTGCCACCGCTCCATCCCTATCTAGCCAATATGATCCCGCGGCAACCGAAGCCAAATGGCAAGAGACTTGGGAAGCGAACAACGTCTTTAAAGCCGATCCGAACCATGGGGGTGCCCCCTACTGCATCGTTATCCCCCCACCGAATGTGACGGGCAGCCTGCATATGGGCCATGCCTTTGAGGCGGCACTGATTGATGTGCTGATTCGCTACCATCGCATGATTGGTGACAATACCTTGTGGCTACCGGGGACGGACCATGCCAGCATTGCCGTACATACGATTTTGGAGAAGCAGCTACAGGCGGAAGGCAAAACCCGCTATGACATTGGCCGAGATGAATTTTTAGAACGGGCTAAACGCTGGAAAGCTGAATCGGGGGGCAAAATTGTCCACCAGCAGCGGCGATTAGGCGTTTCGGTGGACTGGACCCGTGAGCGGTTCACGATGGATGAGGGCCTGTCCAAAGCGGTCAACAAAGCTTTTGTGCAGATGCATGAAGAGGGGCTGATCTATCGCGGCAACTATATGGTGAATTGGTGCCCGGCCAGTCAATCGGCGGTCTCCGATCAAGAAGTAGAAAATAAAGAAGTGGATGGTCATCTCTGGCACTTCCGCTATCCCCTCAGCGAC
Organism: Acaryochloris sp. IP29b_bin.148; assembly: GCF_028285565.1. Taxonomy (GTDB): domain Bacteria; phylum Cyanobacteriota; class Cyanobacteriia; order Thermosynechococcales; family Thermosynechococcaceae; genus Acaryochloris. The sequence continues at coordinate 46,869 of NZ_JANQOY010000208.1, read as the reverse complement.
GGTTCCGGTACTGTAGAAGTCGCCACCACCCGCCCAGAAACGATGTTGGGCGACACAGCGGTAGCGGTGAATCCCAAGGATGAGCGTTATCAGGACCTGATTGGTAAAACCATTAAGCTACCGATTACAGAACGGGAAATTCCGGTGATTGCCGATGAGTTGGTCGACCCAGAATTTGGAACGGGCTGTGTTAAAGTCACGCCTGCCCATGACCCCAATGACTTTGCCATGGGCCAGCGACATCATTTGCCCTTCATTAATATCTTGAATAAAGATGGCTCTTTAAATGAACACGGTCATATTTTTGCCGGATTAGATCGGTTTGAAGCCCGTAAACGGGTAGTGGCTCGTCTGGAAGAAGAGGGCTGTCTGGTGAAAACAGAAGCGTATCGCCATAGCGTTCCCTATAGTGATCGCGGCAAGGTCCCCGTTGAACCCTTAATCTCCACTCAATGGTTTGTCAAAACAGAGCCGCTCGCCAAACGGACGTTAGCGTTTTTAGATGACCAAAGTTCACCTGAGTTTATCCCTGAACGGTGGACGAAGGTCTATCGCGATTGGCTGGTGAATCTGCGGGACTGGTGTATTTCTCGCCAGCTTTGGTGGGGGCACCAAATCCCGGCGTGGTATGCCATTAGTGAAACCGAGGGCGAAATTCGCGAAGATACGCCGTTTGTGGTGGCTGAGAATGCAGAATCAGCCCAGCAAAAAGCCGTAGAGCAATTTGGACCGGAGGTGCAGCTCCTTCAGGATCCAGATGTCTTAGATACTTGGTTCTCATCCGGCTTGTGGCCCTTTTCCACCTTGGGCTGGCCCGAGGAAACGGCGGATTTATCCACCTACTATCCTACGGCCACTTTGGTGACCGGCTTTGACATCATTTTCTTCTGGGTGGCCCGCATGACCCTGATGGCAGGGCACTTCACGGGAGAAATGCCCTTTAAGGATGTCTATATTCACGGCTTGGTGCGGGACGAAAACAATAAAAAAATGTCCAAGTCGTCGAATAACGGCATCGATCCGCTGATCTTGATCGATAAATATGGCACGGACGCTCTCCGCTATACCCTGATTCGAGAAGTGGCCGGTGCAGGACAAGATATTCGCCTGGAATACAACCGCAAAACCGATGAATCCACCTCTGTAGAAGCGTCTCGTAACTTTGCCAATAAGTTGTGGAATGCCTCACGGTTTGTGTTGATGAACCTAAAAGGACAAACGCCAGAGCAGCTCGGGCAACCTGCGATCGCTGATCTAGAACTGGCCGATCGCTGGATTTTGTCTCGGTATCATCGCCTGGTGCAGCAGACCCGCAATCAAGTAGATGCCTATGGTTTAGGTGAAGCCGCTAAAGGTCTGTATGAGTTTATTTGGGGTGATTTCTGTGACTGGTATATTGAACTGGTCAAGCCTCGGCTGCGCCAGGAGGGGACGACCTCCCAGCGAGTCGCTCAGCAAACCCTCGCCTATGTGTTGGAAGGAACCCTGAAGCTGTTCCATCCCTTTATGCCCCATATTACGGAGGAGATTTGGCAGACCCTGACTCAACCAACGTCAGAGCAGTATTTGGCCAGCCAGCCCTACCCAGAAGCTGCCGATATTCAATTGGTGACTGAAGCGACACCACTGACGGCAGATAGTGCTGATGCACCTATTGAAGAGGCGGCACCCGAACCCGAGACGGTGGAGCCAGAATCGACTGCTCAAGCGGAAGAGGCATCAGAGACTGAACCTGAAATTCATGACTTTAGCTGGCGGGATGCTATTCATACCTTTGGCGAGTTACCCGCGTATCTGGGGCGTTTTCTGGATGTGAATCAAACGGTTTTGCTCTGGGTCTGTGCCTTCTTCCTGGGTATTATCAGTCTGGCGATGGTTGCGGCTGTGTTAGGGGCGATTAACCGCGTTCCCCTGTTGGGCAGTATTTTTGAGTTAATTGGTTTGGGATATTCCCTCAACTATGCCTATCGCCGCCTGCTTTGGTACGACGATCGCAAAGCTTGGGTTGAATCTCTACAAAAGAAAACGGAGGAGATTTTACCGCTGCTAAGTGATTCTAAGACGCTGGAAACGACGGCTGAAGCCCTAGGTGGAGATTTGGCCCTCGCGGAACCTGTGATCGCAGTTGAGCCAGGCCATACCGCTCCCTCGAATGACTTTACACCTGAAAATTCGCAGCCAACGGAAATTTTAGGTACAAGCTCAGAGGAGTTCACAGCCTGGGTCGATCCAGGACTCGAAGAACAGTTTGAGCTAGTGATTGACACCATTCGCACCATTCGCAACCTGCGGGCAGAAGCCAGCATTAAGCCTAAGCAACCGATTAAAGTGATTCTGCAAAGCGAGAGCGATCGCGAACGACAAATCCTCACTGCAGGTCAAACCTATCTCCAGGACCTGGCCAGGGTTGAGTCCTTGAGTATTACCCCGACCGTAGAAGGGGAAGTCAAACAAACCATCATCGGTGTGGTGGGTACGGTTCAAGTCCTCCTCCCTCTCAGTGGGGTGGTGAATGTGGACATCCTGAAAGCCAAACTCAATAAAGATCTCAGCAAAGCCGAGGCAGAAATCCGGTCCTGTAGTGGTCGATTAAACAACGCCAATTTTGTGGAACAGGCCCCGCCTGCCGTGGTTCAGGGGGCGCGCGATACCCTGGCTGAAGCCGAAAAGCAGGCTGAGATTTTGCGCAATCGTCTAGAGCGACTCTAATGTCTACGCCTCCAATTCAGTGGTATCCCGGCCATATCGCCAAAGCCGAAAAGGCCCTGGTTGAGCAACTCAAAAAGGTAGATGTGGTTCTGGAAGTGCGAGATGCCCGCATCCCCCGGTCCAGCCATCATCCCCAGATTCAAAAGTGGATTGGCGAAAAGCCCCATGTATTGGTGCTGAATCGAATCGATTTGGTCACCCCTGTCTCCCACCAGCTCTGGTTAGACACACTCAAGACAGAAGGCCAGGACCCTTACTTCACCGATGCCCAGCATGGTAAAGGCATTAAGGCCGTGATTAAAGCGGCGGAAAAAGTGGGCGTTAGCATTAATCAACGACGTTGCGATCGCGGTATGCGGCCTCGCCCTGTGCGAGCAGTCGTTTTAGGATTTCCCAATGTCGGTAAATCTGCGCTGATCAATCGTCTACTAAAGCGGAAAATTGTTGCCAGTGCGCGTCGTCCAGGGGTGACTCGACAGCTCCGTTGGGTGCGTGTATCTCAAGCGTTGGAACTCTTAGACACGCCTGGTGTCTTACCGGCGAAATTGGAGGACCAACAAGCAGCCTATAAACTGGCAATTTGCGATGACATTGGGACTGCGGCCTATGAATCTCAGTTAGTAGCCACAACCCTAATTGAGTTATTGCACACTCTAGATAGTGGTGAGAGACCCCCGGGGTTCCTGCCTGAAAATAGTTTACAAAATCGCTATCAGCTGAACTCAGACGCTATGACTGCCGCGGACTACCTAACCGCTTTAGCAGAGCATCGTCATCAAGGCAATCTAGAACGGATGGCTCAGCAACTGCTCCATGATTTTCGCAAAGGATTATTGGGAAAAATCACGCTGGAACTCCCCTAACACTCCCCCTTTAAAAAATTGTCGAATGGGTTTACGTCCAGCCAATACTCCAGAAAGCGGTCCCTGAGGGCCATGCGTACAGGAGCTGCTGCTGCCAGGTGATTGGATTCAGAAAAAAGCCAGCCTACACCAGGGAAATTTGGAAAGATTCTGATTCAGTGTTCCATCCCCCCAGATCAAATTGTTGATCGTACAAGGTAATCAAATCTCCACCAAATAGGTTGAAATCTTGATCCAACACTGGCCCAAAGTTAAAGTTTACGTCTGGTAGCACGGGGACAGGCGCTTTACCACTTGCACTGAGAGCCTCTAATTCTAGACCAACGTCGTAGGATAAACCGGTTGTATTCCGGAATGTGGTATCAACCTTAAAATCGGCTTCAATGTCTAAAGCGTCGCCAAACTCAAAATCATCAGGGATAGTGTACTGAATATCTTCACCCGCTACGAAATCGATGACGTCTCCATTTTCTAGCGTCAGTTGACCCGGAATATTATCCAGGGATAGCGCAAAATCTTGTCTAGCCAGCAAGTTCGCTGCAATCTGAACATCTAGTAAGTTGTAGCTGCCTTCCAAACCAAATTTATCAAACTCAACTTCTAAGGGGGGGAGTTGAGGGATCAGCGCTGAAGCAATGCCATCTAGGTCTAGTTTTGCCGTTATTAAATCATCATCTCCCTTAGAGGATGCCTTCGTTCCCTCGAATTCTCCTGAAGTATCTATCTTAGGAAAATTCAAATCTAGACTACCAAACTTATCAAAAAACCCTTGTTTCTTATCTTCTGAAGAGTCTGATTCAGAATTATCTGAGTTTTCTTCTTCTTTTTCCTGCTCTTCCTCTTCTTCCTGGGGATCTAGAAGGACTTTGAGTAAGTCAATCGATTCTTTAATATTCACGTCTCCAGCGAGCTGAAAATCCTTACCTGGAATGCTGGCGTCTAAACCAGCCTTGAGTTCGAAAATCAAATCAAGCGCGACGTCTGCTCTAGGACTCAACGTTTCAAACAAGGCCCCTTCATCGACGCTATAGCTTGACCCAATGGTAACGGTTTGACCTGGACTCACCTGATCGGGAAGCGAAAATTGAAAATCAATCGGCAGAATAGCGTTGACTTTACCACTGGTCAGGGATAGTTCTGACTGTAAGCCAACTTTGCCGTTCGTATAGCCCGTGAGCCCCAATCCAGCCTTTTCAACGGTACCTGATTCATCCCACTCGACGCCGAGGAAATCATTCTGTTCAATGTCAATCGCCTGACCACGACTCCACATACTTTGTCCCTTGGTCTCAAAATCTAGATCAAGGTTGACCACTGTATTGTTACTGGGTGGAGATGAAGGGGGCTGAGATGGAGGCGAAGAGGGTGGAGGGGTAACGGGGTCTGATGCCTCAGATACACTGAGCAGGTAGTCTGTTTCACCGAGATCGCTGATGCGAATCAGGTAACTTCCTGCCTCTAGGTCCTCGACAATCGTATTGCTGATCAAACCATCGGCAGCCGCAATTTGCTGATTATTACTGTCCAGCAGCGTTAATCCGGCATTGTCGCGCAAACCACCTAAGTGGATTTTGACCGCTTGGTCCCTATCAATTGAGAAGCTAAATGAGTCTACTACATCTTTCTCTGGCCTAGAAATGGTGGGGTTATAGTCATCCTCTGCACCAATGCTACCTCTTACACTAATACCATCGTTAATTGTTCCTAAAGCGCTTTCATACTCACCGACATGTTCCCACTCCAAGGCTGCTGCTGTTGCCTCATCTAGTACACCAGCAGACGCCAAACCATGTTCGAGCTGAAAGGCTTGCAAAGCGGATTTTGTTTCGCTACCAAAGTCTCCGTCCGCTCCAAACTGAGGCAACTCGTAGCCCAGTTCAAGAAGCTGTTCTTGCAACGCTTGTACGGAGGGACCGCTATCACCAACTTGCAATGGACTATTCTCAGTCGGCTCTGAGGGGTCTGCTGGCGGAGAACTTGGGGGTGGTACAGGGACTTCAGCAACCTCCTCTCCTAACTGATTACTCAGAACCACAAACCAGTCTCGGGAGGAGTCAATCAAGCGACCTTGAGCATCCGTCTTGAAGGTTCTTAGGGTAACGGAATCACTGGTGTTCCCACCAATGACATCAATCTCCCCCTCTCGTACGGCCACTACGATATCGGTATGAGATTTATAGGGAGGCGGACTGTCAAAGGTGACGCCAGACTGCCTTGAGAAGCCGACTAAATCTCCGACTTGAGGTGAATATTCATCTAACCGATAGGCAACAAAAGCGGCATCATTATCGCCATTCTTGCGGCTGGCAACGGCATCGGCAATATACGTTGAGTGGCTGGCTGAGTATTCAAAGCGATCGCCAGCGCCCGCTTCCTGCATCACCCATGAGATAAAGGCTGCTGACCAAGGCCAGTCTCGGTCTGTCCCATCCAGATCATCACGACCAACGGTTTGCCAATACTCATTAACCCGTTCTATAGCACCGCTTTGATTTTCCTTTAAACCACCATCTTGAAAAAATGCGAGTTCTTGGCGGGCAATATCTACAATTTCTGTTTTGATTGAGTCCGTGGTGGGGGCATCCGAAGGACTATTATCGACAGGAGGTTGGCTACTTTCAGAAATATAAACAATCTGATCAACTTGGAGTGTGGTCGCTTCTTCTTCCGTAAAGGTAGAACCGTCTTCCTTCTGGATTTCACGCCAGCGGCTGGCATCACCTAACTCACGTTCAGCGATCGCAGATAAGGTATCACCAGCTTGAATCTGATAGGTAGAACGATTTTCAAGCACAGCTTAACTCCTATGTTAAACAATTTTTCCAAAAAAACACACTTTTAACCAACAAGATCTATGATAAAAATTTGGAAGTTTTTCTAGTGGTTAACGAATGAGTTTTCTTATTTGAAGCCACCTATTTTAAGCACTATTTGTATTCAAAAATACATTACTTAGAGCAGCAAGAAATTACTCAAGAACACTCTAAAATCATTTATTCCTCAAACAAGGAAATTCAGAAAATCTTTATAATTCAGGGCAATCCACCTATTTTCTCGATAGATGGGGGCTAGCAACTAGAATTCATAGGGCTTTATGTCCTATTTTTGCCTCTAGCACTCGTTATATATTGGCTAGAAGCATCTAACCCAAGGTCGTTTTAGCATTTCGACGCAATGGTTTAAAACTAGAGACTTAGCAAAGATAGGCCAAAAGCTAACCCCAGCCTTAACGCTAAAAATATACGATTAACACCCACCGAAAGCCATATCAGTATTGAGCTATAAACTCTAAAAACTCACGTTTTACTGTTTGTTTATTGCTGTGCGAATTCTAGACATTTATTGCTTGAGCCTCTTCACTGATTTCAGGCAGTCTACGCGAGAACTTTTAGTTCTCTGCCCTATCGATGCAGTGCATCGTCGGCTAGTAAACGAGCCATCATTGGCACAGCCGATCAGCAGCTCTCCCGATCCTTCGTTGCTCTACACAAATTTTGTTTATGACCGCCATCTGTTAAGAATGCTGGGCAAGCGGGTCATACTAACAGGCAACGAGCCCATGCTCCAAATTTTGGGAGAATTTGATTAATGAGACATAAAGGGACTTCCCTAGCCGCCCTCTCCATCTTGGGCGGCATGACGGTGGTAACCATTAGCGCTTGTAGCAGTGCTCCAACTTGGAAGGATCATTCTTCCAAAGAAGGGAACTATTCAGTGTCTATGCCTGGAACACCTGAAAAAGAGACCAAATCTTTCCCTTTAGGCAACGGAAAAAACCTTGACCTAGAAGGCGTTCAACTGAAGGTGAAGGATGAAGAGTATGTCGTCGCTTTCGTGGACTTCCCCAGCGAAGTGCAAGTGCCTGCAGAGCAGTCTAAGCTGATCCTAGCGACCATGATTAAAGGCTTAGGCAACCAGTTGCAAGGTGGCAAAATTAGCCAGGAGGAAGAACTTCAGATCAGTGGCTTTCCTTGTCGAGCGTTTCGAGCAACGGGTAAAGAGAAGTCAAAAGAGGTGAATCTCGCAGGTCGCATTTGTCTGGCAGACCAACGGATGTATCAGATCCTTGCCAAAAGTGACAAAACGAGCAAAACCTTTGATACGAATTCCAAGAAATTTCTGACCTCCTTCAAAATTACCGATCAGTCCTAACTAAGACTAAAACGTCTCGCGCATCCCACCGTTGGGGGTGAGGGACTTAGAGGCATTCCAAACCCACTCCCCCAATCTCGAGATATGCCAGATGATAGCTGACCGTGCGGGCAATCTCTATAATGTGTGGATCTTGGTCTAATTCTTGGCTCGTTATGATCCAGCATAGGCTGATCTTTTAAGAGGTCTAGTGTAAAGATATGAGTATTCCTGCCCCAGAAGCATCTGCAATGGATCTCGCTCTAGTATCACCCATAGAGCACGCTCAAATCACGCTGGATGAGCGCTCTCCCTTGAAGTTGGGATTAATGGCGTCGGGCACGGGCAGTAACTTTGTTGCGATCGCAGATGCGATTGCCCAACATCGCTTAGCTGCCCAAATTCAACTGCTGATCTACAACAATCCCGAAGCACCTGTGGTGGAGCACGCCCAAGAGCGCAACATCCCAGCCCATCTCTTAAACCACCGTCACTTTTCCCAGCGAGAAACCTTTGATCAGGAAATTGTGACGTTGCTACAAGCAGCAGACGTGGAGTGGGTGGTGATGGTGGGTTGGATGCGGCGAGTGACCCCCGTCTTGATTGATGCCTTCCCTGATCGCATTATTAATATTCATCCCAGTCTTTTGCCTAGCTTTCCCGGCATTCGAGCTATTGAACAAGCCCTAGACCATGGCGTTAAAATATCGGGCTGTACCGTGCATCTCGTCCGTTTAGAAGTGGATAGTGGCCCGATTCTGATCCAAGCAGCGGTTCCGGTCTATCCTGATGATACTCCCGCCCGCTTACACCGCCGTATTCAGACACAAGAGCACCGCATCATTATCCAAGCGATTGCCCAAATTGCTGAGCATCACCGTCTACAGAATCTTTTAATACCCTAAAAAATAAATAAGCCTTACTTTTTTTTCAGTCCATCAACACCCTTAATTCTCAGAAAGCTTCTGTTTCTTTTTGCTTTTAAAAGATGGCTAGCTGTTCTACGAGTCGTTAGAATTGAGAGGTGCATAACACATGCCAATTCATGGAAGTACGGCTACAAAAATTGTTATCCCAATGGGGCATTGCCTCCCGCCGTCAGGCAGAACGGTTAATCAAAACAGGACAAGTCCAGCTCAACGGACAGACGGCGACACTGGGCCAAAAAGCAGATCCAGCCCTCGATCAAATTACCCTTAATGGCCGTCTCCTGAAACCGACTGACCGCCCTCAACCGCTTTATTTGTTGCTGCACAAACCCAAAGGGGTCGTTTCCACCTGCAAAGACCCACAGCACAGGCAAACAGTATTGAATTTGCTACCCAGCACCTATGGCCAGGGACAAGGGCTCCATCCGGTGGGTCGCTTAGATTTTGACTCCACCGGAGCGTTGTTATTAACGAATGATGGCGCTTTGACCTTTGCCCTCACACATCCTCGCCATCATATTGCCAAAACCTATCAGGTCTGGCTCGAAGGTTGTCCACCTGCCTCTGTATTGACACAATGGCGACGAGGAGTCTGGTTAGACCATCAGAAAACCTTGCCCGCTCGCATTCAAATTCTAAAACCTTACCAAAATCACACCAATTCTATTTGTCTGGAGGTTATTCTACAGGAAGGTAGGAATCGTCAAATTCGTCGTATCGCTGAGCAACTGGGCTATCCTGTGCGTCGCTTGCATCGGACCCAGATTGGTTCAATATCCTTGCGCTCACCATCAGGTAAACTATTACCCCAGGGACGCTATCGGTCGCTAACATCTACTGAAATAGATAGTTTACGGCACTTGATCAAAGTTAGGAGCAGTATCAGCCCAAGAAGGAGTACCTCATATGAATCCGCTCGAAACTGAGCCTGATTTAACCCAAAAACTCACAGAAATTGGTGCTCACTTGCGTGAAGCTCGACAGGCTCAGGACACTTCCTTGGAAGAAATTTCTGCCAAGACAATGATTCCGATGCGATTGCTAGCCGCCATTGAAGAAGGCCGGATTGATAGCTTGCCAGAGGCGATCTATACCCGAGGGTTTATTCGCCGGTTTGGCGATAGTGTCGGCCTCAATGGTGCCAACCTAGCTGATGTTTTTTCTGGGCAACTGAGCCACGACCAATTAGATGCGGAAACCAAGACGAAGAAACGCAAAAAACCATTGAGTAGGGTTCGGGGAGGCTTGCGTCCGGTCCATTTATACGTACTCTATATTGCCGTGATTTGTTCAGCAGGTTTAGGGTTGGCTTACATCACCAATCCCTCAGCTTTGACCTCAGCGGGCGATTCACCTGCGAATTCAGGCGCAATCGACCCCCAACCCGCACCATCGCCAACCAACCCTGAGGCCCAAGAGACCCTCTCAACCCAACCACCGACCACTCAGGCCGCCAATCCCAAGACCGTTCGCGTGGACCTGACCATCAAGGAATCTTCTTGGCTGGAGATTGTCGTGGATGGCGAAGTCAGTTACGAAGGCATCTTATCGCCAGGCACCAATAAAACGGTGGTCGCCAAGAAGCAGCTTGTGATTCGAGCAGGTAATGCTGGAGGCGTTATGCTAGCGGTCAACAAAAAGCCTGCCAAACTGATGGGGTCACCTGGCTCGGTAGAGGAACTCAAGTTAGAACCCGAAGCATTGGCGAGTCAATCCACCTAAGCGTTAGTCTGCCTCAGCATTGAATCGTATCCCTAAAAGCGACCCGTGAGCAGTTGCCATTGCCGAGGAGAGAGGGGCAATCCCAAAAAGAGCGGCAAGCAGACCATAAAGCTGAGTAGACTAAACAAGAGTAGTCCTCCTGCCAGCCCTTGTAGCCGTCTATCAGAGGATTGTAGCCAATCTTCGATAAACCAGGCTAGCGCTAAGCTACTAAACATAGATGCAGGCATATAGTGATATAAAAAGGTGCAGCGACTGACGCCAACCCAAGGTAGAAAGTTGGCTAAATAGTTCACACCGACATAGCCAGAGATCCAAACCTGTTCCGCTGAGAGGTGGGTAAAAGAATACTCTGAGCGACGTCGAGTGCAACTCTGCCAAAGTTGTTGCCCGCCCCATGCCAACACCCAGAAGATTGCAAGCGTACTCGCCCACCAGAGAATAGGGTTGCCTGTGGCATAGACGCTATAGATCCAGTTGGCTGCATTTTGAGGCAGGGGTGGGCCGATGACAGGTAAGGATTCAACGGTACTTTGGGTGAGTTGATAAAAATAACTAATGGGCTTGAGTAACAAGGGCCAGGTGTACCAAGCAGAGCAATAGGGATGGACTTCAGCCCCGCCGACCCGGTAACGATGATAGCTGAAGATTTCGGTGTGAACTTGCCAAAAGTTAAATTCAGGATTGAGCACCAGGTGGGGAATCCACAAAAGGCTGTAGATCAGGAGTGCGATCGCAGGCAAGTACACCCCTATCTGTAGCCACGACAACTCCGACAGTCGCTGGATCGGCAACCGTCGTTGTTGAGTCTTCTGAGTGCCAAACCATGCTTGACCCACTTTGGCCGCGAACCACAGGAGATAGAGGCCCAACAAAAACCCTAAGCCATTCCACTTGACGGCGATCGTGGCGCCAAAACTAGCCCCAGCAAACCCTAACCAAAGATTGCGCTGATAGCCCTTATGGTTAAGGGCGACTAAAACCAACCAGTGAGCCAACAAGCCAAAAAACAAAATATGGACATTCAGCAGAGCATACCGCGATTCCACCAGCAGCAAACCATCTAGACTGGCCAGAGCGGCAGCGACCAAGGCATAGCTGGGTCGTTTGCAGAGTTGATAAGCAATCCCCGACAAAATCAGCGGCAGGGTAGCGCCAACCAAGGCATTCACCCACCGAAATCCCCAAGTATTGAATCCCTTGAGGGCAATTCCTAGGGCAATTAAATATTTACCCAAGGGAGGATGGGCATCAAAAAACTGCGTTTGTGTGGTGTACTTATAGCCAAAATTGGCAAAATAGACCTCATCAAAGACTAAGGCATTAAACCGCTCTAGCTGCCAAAACCGGAAGGCTAAAGCAAAGACCCAAACGCAGCCGAGCCCAATCCAAAACCACAGCGGAGGACGAGAGGGAGAGGCGCTAAGCCGCATTTTCTAAGGCTGCCGTCTGTACAGCAACCTGCTGCGTTCGTTCACCCCGTTTTAAGATGAGCTGCAGATTTTGGCCCACGGTAGTCTTTTCCACAAAGGACTGCATGTCGTTGGCACTCTTAATCGGTTGACCATCGACCGACACAATCACATCCCCCCAGCGAATCCCTGCTTTCGCGGCGGGGGTATTGGGAAAGACCTTCATCACCAGGGCACCATCGATTTCAGGCAGGATAAAGGGAGAGTTGGGATCTTTGTTATTTTCTTGGGCCTGCTGGGGTGTCAGGGTAGTCATTTGCACACCCACGTAGGGATAAGCAATCTTTTCACCTCGGACGAGTTGGTCCTTGAGGCTTTTGGCTTTGTTGATCGGAATCGCAAAGCCAATGCCCATAGCATCAGCGCGAATGGCGGTGTTAATCCCAATCACCTCACCAGCATCGCTCAGCAAAGGACCGCCGGAATTACCCGGATTAATGGCCGCATCTGTTTGGATAAAATCCAAGCGTTTACCGGGGATGCCCACCTCTGCACTGGTTCGATGCAAGGTACTAATAATGCCAAGGGTGACGGTGTTATCTAAACCAACGGGATTGCCGACCGCAATCGCCCAATCCCCAACCTGGGCTTGATCGGAATTACCTAACGCGGCAACGGGTAGCGGCGCGTCCACTCCTTTGAGCTTGACCACCGCTAAGTCAGAGACTTCATCAACGCCTCGGACATCCCCTTCAAAGATTCGACCATCTTTCAGGGTGACGGAAACGGTATCGGCTTTACTGACGACATGGGCATTGGTGAGAATAATGCCAGAGCTTTCAATAATAAATCCAGAGCCCTGACCCCGGAGCCGATCTTCTCGGGGGCCACGGGGATAGCCCTCGGGGCCAAAGAAGTCCCGTAAAAAGGGATCATCGAAAAAGGGATCTGCAGCAGGACGAACCACCGTGCGCTCGGTATCAATTCTAACCACCGTATCCCCGACCTTTTGGACCACGTCTGAGATAAAGTTGTGAGGGGCTCCGGTGGTGGCGCTGGTGAGAATTTTGGCAGCAGGACTGGCGGGGGCCACCTCTGCCTGGACAGGCACAACGGACCCTACAGTGAAACCCACCATCAACACGGTGGCTAGCCCTCTTTGTAGCCAAGCAGACCGCTGCATTGGCCGAGCGAGGGAGAATAAGACTTGAAAAAACTGAGAGAAAAGCATTTTCATGGGGTTCTTGCTGCTTTGCTGCCACCGTCTACGCTATAACAAGTTTAGTCGTTTCTACCATTAACCTTCTTGAACTAGTGGTGGGGTGACCCACACTTGCTACTACATCTCATGAACCAATCTCCCCCTCAAAATCCTACGCCCGAAATGCTTCAACCGTCTGTACAAGAGACACCAGAACCCAAATATGGGGAACGTCAAATTGCCGAAGGAGAACTGATTACGTTTCCGAACCCTCGCGTGGGCCGTCGTTACGACATTCACATTACCCTGCCAGAGTTTACCTGCAAATGTCCTTTTTCTGGATATCCTGACTTCGCCACGATTCATCTCACCTACGTTCCTGATCAGCGGGTGGTGGAACTGAAAGCGCTGAAGCTCTATATCAATAGCTACCGCGATCGCTATATTTCCCACGAGGAATCGGTAAACCAAATTTTGGATGATTTTGTTGCCGCCTGCGATCCCTTATCCATCATGGTAAAGGGTGACTTCTTGCCTAGAGGGAACGTCCATACCGTGATTGAAGTGCAGCATCAAAAATAGGGATTTATATCTGGGTGTCATCGCCAAGACCACACCTTTTTCCCGCGCCACTTACAGCAATTAGGTTTCGATATGTGAGTAACATGCTTTGCGAAACGAGAGGGCTGCCTTAGCATCAGATATATGTTTAGCCAGTGACTCAATCAGATCCTGGGGAGTGAGTTCATCCGACTGACTTAAGGTTTGCTGGGTCATAAATTCGGCCATAGGACCAATATAAAGTGCCAGCTCCTCTTTGCACTGACGTGTAAACTCATCAAGATTGGCGATTCCCAACGCTGGGTGATTGACGATGTCAGGCGGTGGAGGCAAAACACGCCTCTGAGTCTCAAATGTTAGCTCTTCCTTGTGCTTGCTTGTCCACTCATCATCATGGGTTGCAATTCCCAACGCTGGTTGGCTGACGATGTCAGGTGGTGGAGGTAGCACACTTCTCTGAGTCTCAAATACCAGCTCCTCCTTGTGTCTGCTAGTAAACTCATGATTAAAGTTTGCGATTCCCAACGCTGGGGGACTAACGATATCAGACGGTGGAGGCAGCGCATTCCTGTAATGTGACGCTTGGGTCACGGGTGTTATCTCAATAGTATCCAGGACGGTTGATGATATGTTTTCTACCGTCTCAGTCTCAGAAGGGGCTGATGGAGGCTCAGGCTTGGTTGAGCGAATACATCGCCACGCCATCAAATAGGAAGGGAACTCAATCAAGATATACTGCAAGCCTCTAGAAGCAGCCTCTTCGCAAAACTCTAGAGCCAATTGACGTAGGGATTTGTTAAATGCAGGACCCGGATTGAACCATTCCCCTTGGATCTCTACAGAAGTCGATTGATCATTCAAGCATCCTTGTGCTTCTAATACTTCTGATTGAAAAATGGACACTGCGTTTCCCTTGAGTCAGTTGCATCTCCTGATCACAGCTAGGTCTTGGGTTCATATGAAGATTCCGTGGATACACTAGCTCTGATGGACCACTACGCTCAGTTTTCCCAAAAGCCTGATGAAAACCATCAGGATCAATATGAGATACAGAAAAATTAATCTTCAAAAAGAATAATGCTTGGCTCGATATCCAGATTGCCCTGTGCCCCCTCAACTACCCAGGATCCACAGGAGAAAACCTCAGGGGGGCCAAGCCATCAATTATTATGTCAGGGGCATCCGTCTACTCAGAACGTGAAACCTGCAGCTTAAGGGCTGTCCTCAGAATCTGGCCAGCTAACATCGCTGCGCCAAATCCATTATCGATATTGACGACGCCAATACCAGGGGCGCAGGAATTAAGCATCGTTAGCAGAGGCGCAAGACCGTTAAAGCTAGCGCCATAGCCAATACTAGTGGGAACAGCGATAACTGGACAATCGACCAACCCAGCAACAACACTGGCTAAGGCCCCTTCCATGCCTGCCACGACGATCAGGACATCCATGGATGCGATCGCATCTCGGCAACTCAACAATCGATGAATACCCGCCACTCCCACATCCCAAAATCCGGTCACCGCATATCCCCAGAGAGAGGCCACAACAGCCGCTTCTTCGGCAACAGCTTGATCGGCAGTCCCCGCAGATACAATTCCCATCTGACCCGGATGTTTTGAGGTTTTGGGTAATGGGGTCGTGGAGCAAATTCTGGCTTTATCAAAGTACTGGAGATGGGGCAAGGCTGGCTGCAGCTGGGCAAAGATCTCAGGTTCTATCCGCGTGGCGATCACGCAATCGGCCTGGGCCTGCATCGTTTTAAAGATTTCAATTATTTGCTCAGGAGTTTTGCCTGGCCCCCAAATCACTTCGGGAAAGCCCGTACGCAGCGTACGGTGGTGATCAATTTTGGCAAAATCACCAACGGGTTCGTAGGTCAGATATTTCAGATTTTGCAAGGCCAGTTCTGGACTGACCTCACCCGTTGCAACAGCCGTTAGTAATTGAGCGAGAGTATCAGGTTGGGTCACGAGCGCAGTCACTAAGAAGGAAAGAGAAGCACAGACTAACGTCTAAACTTCACCATGGTATATTTTAAGCAACTCCTGAACCCGTTTCTATAGCCAGTACGAAAGGCTTGAGCCCGCTGAGCACGAGTGCCGTGGGTATTGGGATTAAATCGAGTATGACCACTGGAGTAGGACTGATAGTACCCTTCCTTGGCATCGTTGGGATCAAGCAAGCCTTTACGACTGGCATATTGGGCATAGACTCCAGCAAAACAGTCCGCCTGCAGTTCTTCTTGATACATATAGCGATTTAACCGACTGAGCCCCAGCTGCCGCTGAACCGCATGACCATACTCATGGGCCATGATCGTAATCGCAGCAAAGTCTCCCCAGCGCTGATCGGCACGCACCAGAAACGGAATATTGAGATAAATGCCATGATCGCGAGGGCAGTAGATGGCATTAAAGGGACCAGAGATGCCACAGGCTGTGCGTACTGCCCGATAGTAAGTGTAGGATTTGGGGCGATACCATTTACGGCCCATTTGCCGAAACGCTTTCTCCCAGAAAGAATTGATATCTGAATTCGCAAAGTTGACTTTTTGACGCAGCGTTTGGCTCGCAGCTGGGGGTGTATTTAAGCACAGACTCGTTACTAAACCGACTGAGAAGCACAGCGAAGCAACAGACCTGCGTCGTGTGCAAGGCCAATGATCCGGGAAAATTCTGGAAAGCATAGGACTGGCGAGAGATTCAGAGGGTTTAGATAACAGTGTAGACGTTATTTTTGGCCGGCAAGTTCATCTCTCTATGGTTACAGGCTTTTGACTCTAATCAGAGGATTTTCGCAAAAAAAAGCAGAGAATGCTGATTTAGTCTCAGAAATTCTCTGCTTTTCAAGTAAAAATTAACGGAGGACCATTAAGCGGCCACAGCGGTCTTGGTATTTGCAGCGGCGAGTTGTCCTAGAATGGCATCCACGTTTTGCCGGGCATCGCCAAACAGCATTTCAGTGTTGTCATTGTAGAACAAAGGATTGTCAACCCCTGCATATCCACTGGACATGCCCCGCTTCATAACGACGACGTTTTCAGCATTCCAGACTTCCAGTACGGGCATGCCAGCAATCGGACTTTCTGGATCGCTCAGGGCACTGGGATTTACCGTATCATTAGCGCCAATCACCAACACCAGATCGGTTTCGGCAAAGTCTTCGTTGATCTCGTCCATTTCTAGAACGATATCGTAGGGAACGTTCGCTTCTGCCAGCAGCACATTCATATGTCCCGGTAACCGACCCGCGACGGGGTGAATTCCAAATCGAACGTTGGTGCCCCGATCCCGCAAAATCTTAGTGATTTGGGCAACGGGATGCTGAGCTTGGGCCACGGCCATGCCATAGCCGGGAGCAATAATCACGTTTTTGGCATTTTTGAGCAATTCTACGGTGTCTGCCACAGTCGTGGAGGTGGCTTCACCCACGGGACCGTCGGCTGACTTGGAACCGCCTTTCGGTGCTGCCCCAAACCCACCGAGAATCACGCTAAAGAACCCTCGGTTCATGGCTTTGCACATAATGTAGCTGAGGATGGCCCCGCTACTGCCCACTAGAGCACCCGTGATAATCAGCAGGTCGTTACCGAGCATAAAGCCTGCTGCTGCTGCGGCCCAGCCAGAATAGCTGTTAAGCATAGAGATCACCACCGGCATATCAGCACCACCGATAGCTGCCACCAAATGGATGCCCAACAGACTTGCGATCGCAGTCATAATCAGCAAGGGCTGTAGTCCATCCATGCCAGCTGCACCCATAAACTGAACCCCTAAAATGACCGAGGCCACCAGCATGCCAATATTGAGCAAATGACGAGCAGGCAACATCAAGGGCTTACTACCTAGAATGGCGCGCAGTTTGGCAAAGGCAATAATCGACCCGGTAAAGGTAACCGCGCCAATAAAGACGCCCAGGTAGATTTCAATATGGTGAATGGCTTCTTCACCTCCGGACAATCCAGATTCTGGCTGCAGATAGTTGGCAATGCCCACTAGAACCGCAGCTAACCCGACAAAGCTATGTAAGATAGCCACCAGTTCCGGCATGGAGGTCATCGCCACGCGAGAGGCCAAGATAGCCCCAATAATACCGCCTGGAATCACCACAGCGGCTAGGGTGCTATAGCTGGTGACTTCGGCACTGAGGGCAGTAGCCCCGAGGGCAATGATCATGCCCAGAATGCCGTAAACGTTGCCCTTGCGAGCGGTTTCTTGATTGGATAAACCCGCCAAACTGAGGATAAATAAGGCACTTGCCGCGATGTACGCCACGGTGACAAGGCTATTGGTCATAGTGGACTCCTAAAAAAGGGATAGTCGCTGCCCTAGCCAGTTGAGGGCAGCGGAAAGGGTGTAGGGAAATAGACTAGCGACGGAACATTTGCAGCATCCGTTGAGTAACGAGGAATCCCCCGGCGATGTTGATGGTGCCCACTAGGATTGCGATCTCACCCAATACAGTCGTCGGTGACCCCAAAGGACCCGAGATTTGCAGCATGCCCCCCAGAATAATGATGCCGCTAATGGCATTGGTGACACTCATCAAAGGCGTATGCAGCGCAGGGGCCACATTCCAAATCACCTGCCAACCCACAAAACAGGCCAACACAAACACAGTGAAGTGAGTCAGGAAAGAAGGAGGAGCCGTTAAGCCAATTCCAAATAAGGCTGCACCCACTGCAATCAAGGGCAGCCACTGGCCAATCACAGATTTTTCTTTTACTTCCGGCTCAGCGGGCATTGCGGGTTGCTTAGCCTCGGCAGCAGGCTTGGGCGGAGAAGGCTGACTGACTTGAGGTGGAGGCCAAGTAATTTTGCCCTCTTGCAGAACGGTTGCGCCGCGCACCACTTCATCTTCAAAGTCAATCTTGTAGTCTTCGGCTCCCCCCATATCCTTAAGCAGATGGCAGAGGTTATTGCCATAGAGTTGGCTAGATTGGTTGGCCATCCGACTGGGCAAATCCGTCAGCCCCACAATCGTCACACCATGATGTTGATAGACTTCGTTGGGTCGGGTGACTTCGCAGTTGCCCCCCTGTTCGGCTGCCATATCGACGACGACAGAGCCTTCCTTCATGCTCTCCACCATATCTTTGGTGATTAGCAACGGCGCTTTTTTGCCTGGGATCAAGGCAGTGGTGATGATGATATCCACTTCCGCAGCTTGCTGAGCGAACAGCTCCATTTCAGCCGCGATAAATTCAGGGCTCATGGTTTTGGCATAGCCCCCTGCGCCAGTGCCATCTTCCTCAAATTCCAGCTCTAGGAATTCAGCCCCCATACTTTGCACCTGTTCTTTGACCACAGGTCGAGTATCGAAGGAGCGAACCACAGCCCCTAAACCTCGGGCTGCACCAATCGCCGCCAGACCAGCAACGCCAGCCCCAATCACGAGAACTTTCGCAGGAGGAACTTTACCCGCAGCGGTAATTTGTCCGGTGAAAAAGCGACCAAAGTTATTCGCCGATTCCACTACAGCCCGGTAGCCCGCAATATTGGCCATGGAGCTTAGGGCATCCATTTTCTGGGCACGGCTAATCCGAGGGATCGCATCCATTGCTAGGACATTAGCTTTCCGTTCAGCCAGCTGCTTGAGTAAGTCTTCGTTTTGAGCCGGCCAAATAAAACTAATTAGGGTTTTGCCTTCGTGGAGCAGTTCTGACTCATGGCGGTTAAGGGTGGGGTGCATTTGGGGTGCCCGCACCTTGAGAATAATATCGGCGGTTTCCCAGAGTTGAGCGGCATCTGATACCACTTGGCAGCCAGCCTGTTCATAGACCTGATCGGAAAATGTGGCATCAGCACCTGCTTTAGATTCGATTAAGACCTCAAATCCCATTTTTTGCAGCGTTTTGGCAGTGTCAGGGGTAGCGGCAACCCGGCGTTCTCCCGGAAAGACTTCTTTGGGGATACCGATCTTGAGACCTGTTTGGGGTTTGGGGCTATCAGCGTTCGCTAATGTCTTATCGGCAACTGTCATGAATGCTCCTTGCGGTGGTAAGTCTTTAACGGAAACAAAAAATTAAAGTCGGTCTAACCTCCTTGGCAAATTGAGAGGCGTAGAATATGAAATTTTCAAAGATTGATGAGGGTTAACGACTCACGGCAATGATCAATGTTTTCAAATTGCTGAGAAGGGAGGCAGCTCAGTCGCTACAGCAATAGACGGATAAACAAGAATGATCGAAAGATGAAACGGGCGTAAGACGCTAGCAATAAATTGTGGATCGTTCGCAAAGGAATGGGAGAGTAAAAAGCCCCAGTAAAATGGACTGAACGCAACAAGTTAGATTGGCTCACCTACAAAAAGGACAAGCTAACCGGATCCTAATCTTGATCCCCAAATTTGGGGGACATTCTTTAACTTGTCTTATCAATTCTTTGATCTGCTTTGTACAGTGTTGTGTCGTTGTGAGCTGACGCTTTTGATTAACCCGCATCTTTCGACACACTCTGCTAAAGGGGGCATTGCCTGTCGCTCTAACGTTCTGATAAATATGGCGTTCGGGCATAGTCCAGCATCCAATGGGTTAAGCGATCGCAGATCGGTTGCCCCGTTAAAGTTTGTAAACGCGCAAAGCCACCAATATTCCCCACATTGATTTCACTGATTTTCCAAGTCCCATCATCGAGCAAAAAGTCATACCCCAGCGTATGGAGGTTGCGTTCTTGAAACGCGCCCACGGTCTTGGCAATTGCGGCTTGCTCCTCCGGCGTGACCGTTGCCAAGGCACAGTCGCCATCCACGCTGACATTGTTGACCCAGTAGCCGGTGCGAGATCGGCGCAGATAGGCCCCATAGATTTCACCATCAACCACCACCACCCGCTTATCGCCAGCGGTGACGTTATTTAAATAGCGAACCAGTTGCAACGGTTCAGGGACATTACCCCACAAGTAACCCATCACCTGCTCAAAGGCTGAAAACCCATGGGTTCCCGTGAGAGAATTATCAACCCAAAACTGATCCGCCTCTCGCCAGATTTTAAATACGCCTCTACCCCCACAGCTATTAGTGCGTTTGGCCACAATGGTTTGATGCTGCTGAAAGAAATCATAAGCTTGCTCAATTTGGCTGGTCACTAACGTATCAGGCATAAAGGGTTCCGCAATTTTAGCGAGAAAATCAGGCTGCATTTGTTCTTGCTTGCTGATGGGATCATTCAAAAAGAGGGTCTGTTGCGACCACTGACCCAGAATCTCTAAATAACCTGTGGGAAAAGGCTTCAATCGACGGCAAAAGACCAAATCAAACTCGGAGGGGGAATAGGTAGAGCGAGGGAGTGTATCGAGCCGTAAAAATTGCGGATAGGTGAGCGATCTCGGCACGGGAACCGCTTGCACCAGTTGTGGATCGTTTACCCCTTCTGCGGGGGCATGAAATAACTCAATCTGGGGGTGCTGAGCAAAATGCTGGTAGGTGGTCGGCACATCCTGCTGAGGCGAGGTATAGATCGATGGATCACAAATACACAGAAGTTTCACGGGGTACACTCCAAGTTAAGCGGCGGATAAACTGTTTTCTCCACTCTCTGGCAGCCCCTTCGGCTGGCTTTTCCTGACGTTAGAAATCAGGACACCCACCATAATGATGATCAGGGCCATGCCTTGAATTTGGGAGGGGCGTTCGCCATTGAGGATAAAGGCATAAACAATGCCAAAGATGGGGGACAAGACGGTCCAACGGGCCACGGTTCGGGAATCAAGCTGTTTTAAGGCCGCAAACCAGGCAAATTGAGAGATAACGATTACGAATAGGGCATAAATCAGCATAATTAGCCATAGCTGCCCAGAAAAGATATCGATAAAATGAGCGGGTCCGAATAAGTGGATTGCGATCGCAAAAAAGACCACCGCCGCAACGGCATTCCGCGTAAACACCACCACCCGCAGACTAGAAGACTTT
This sequence comes from Acaryochloris sp. IP29b_bin.148, assembly GCF_028285565.1. Classification (GTDB taxonomy): domain Bacteria; phylum Cyanobacteriota; class Cyanobacteriia; order Thermosynechococcales; family Thermosynechococcaceae; genus Acaryochloris. The sequence continues at coordinate 25,431 of NZ_JANQOY010000208.1, read as the reverse complement.
GCCAACAGCACCTTACTCACCATCGCTGAAATCGCATACACAAACGCGGAGGCAATAATCAGCCCATCGCCGCGTGAGAACTGAAACTGATTGTGCTGTAATGCCAAGGCAACGACTCCAGCCGCGATCAAGGAAAAACCGATCCATTCAGCCCGCGTAATCCGCTGCCGAAACCAGAGGGACCCTGCCAAGGCGTAAATCACAGGACCGAGTCGCCCGAGTAATACGGTATTGGTCACACTCGTATCCATCAGGGCAAGGAAAATCAATGCTGAAACGACCACCGCTAAACAGCCATTAATGCCCAACCCTAGGCGAACGCGGGGGGGCAGGTGTTGCCAATCTTGCCAAATGGGCTGCCAGCCAAACCGAGCCAACACCACCAGCGCGGCGCAAAGATTACCTAAAAATAAAACATTACAAAAAGAGATCGGATTCATCACTTGGCCCGCTAAGGTGGGCGCATTGGCCAGCAAAAAAGCAATCAGGGGAGTACCGAGCGATCGCAATGCCCGAGACAGGACTAATAGAAATGTGGGATTGAGCATAAGGATCGATAGGGGCAATCTTTGCTGAAAGGCATCCATACAAAAACAACGGATCTAGCCCTGCAATGCCTGAATTTGCAGGGCTAGATCTTGAGCCATATGCTGCAAGGAGACCGATAGCGGTGCGGGCATTCGCTGGATGCGATCCAGCATCTGCTGATGGTGGCGCAGTGTAGTGGGACGATCGCCAGACAACCCTGGCAGTTCACGGGTGACTTGATCCTGCGGTAAACAGAAGAAGACGCCGCCATCGGTAAACTGAACGCTACCTGCAAACAGATCAAAAATACGGGCACTCCCCGTAATGGGGCCTTGGGCATCACTGCCATAGACATGCAAACTGAGAAAAGGCTCCTGACTCGGATTGCCCATCTGGTGAATCAAAGTATGATCGACCGGAATAACTGTTCCGGCGCTGAAGGGCATAATGGCCTCAGTGGAGAGCTGATGATGCTGTAGCCGATAGACGCTATGTTCGGCTGGGCCAAAGGATTGGACGGCACCCCACTGGGCTGAACCATGATCATGGACGGCACTAAAATCTCCCGGTGACCAGGACATCACCATAATTTCAAAGGTGCCACCGTCGTAGACTAAATGCCGGCCATAGCTATCCGCGAGGGGATGATCAAAGTCTGCCCAAAACCTCAGATCTTCCGCCTGAAGGTTGGCGCTTTGCACACAATGGCAGGCCACTTCAGGGCTGAAGTCCTGTTGACGGCGAAGCGTCTGAATCAGGGATTGCAAACGAGGAGGAAGGCTGAGGGAAACCGCAGCATCAATCTGATCAAGCATCATGCAGAGTAAGAAACAGCACTGGATCCAGTCTGCCCACCTTGATCCCTTAAGAGGTAGAGGGCTAAAACTCGTTCCATCTGTAACCTAAGATTGAGAACTGAGCGGTTCCTGAGAGGTCAGTTAAACGCTCTTAAAAGGTTTTCGGCATGGTTCTAAGAATTCTTGGCATATTCCCCAATTAGGGTTCAGCTCTTACAGCGCTTTTAGGACAGAAAAAGGGTTGGGCCTGTTCATATCTGTTGGATCTGGGAAGATGCACTCGTCACCAGGGCCGAGATTCAGCTGATCCTGAACTCAGGTAAGTGACTTGAGACGTTCACTGTCCTGGAAAATTAAGGCGACGAGATGAATACTAGACAGCAACAGCGCTGCGATCGCAAGCACATAGCTATGGAGGGCATACATATGCTGAAGCGTGACGGTGTTAATGGCACTGCCTCCGGCTAACACATTGCTCAGCCAAGACCCAGCGGGTAGCGTCTCAATAATGTTCAGTTCGATTTTGAACCGCCAAAACCCCACCTGATCCCAGTTGAGAATAATCGCCGTCCAACTTAAACCAATGGCAGCTAGGGTCAGGCAAATCCCGCTAATCCAGGCCGTTAGCCAGGACAGCATAAACTGCCGACCTAAAAACATCACAACAATCTGCACCAATGCCAACACAATCAGACCATTACCAGCAATATTGTGCAAACTGAGAATTAGATCGCCATTGGCGACTTGATGGGCGATGGTCTGTAAGGAAGCATACGCGCCCGCCGCCGTTGGCTGATAATAGAAGGCCAGCATCACTCCTGTGATCGCCGCTAAACCACAGAGCGTCAACTCTGCCATCGCCAGCAGTGTTGCCATTCGCTTCAGGATAAACGAGGTTCGATTGATGGACAGGGCTTGCGGGGTAATCTCGCCTTGTTCTAATGCGGGCGTATTGTCCCCTTTCTCTAGCATTCCGAACCCTGTTCTTAAGACCTGCACTACTCTGTTGCGGGCAATGATACCTGACACATAAAGGCCAAAGTAAACCAACCGCCACCGAAAAATCAGGCGGGCTAACCCCACTGAGTATCGTTCCTGCAACTCAGCACGGGAAGACAGAATGGCTCTCAACCAGTCCTGATAGACTTGCCATTCTGGTGGAAAGCGACGAACAAACCGCCCCAGTTTGGCAGCCAGTTCAAGATCCTTGTCGGTCACAATCATACCCCCTCGGTTTTAGGTATCCAGGTGGCTACGCCTGTTAACAGTTGTTGTTTGAAATCCAGTGCTTGTAATCCTGTGGCGGTAATTCGATAGTATTTGCGCCTCGCGCCACTATGTTCTTCTGGCGGTTCATCCCCCCACTCCGATTGCACAAAGCCCTTTTGCTCCAGCTTTTTCAAATTGGGATAGAGAGAGTTAAAGCCAATCTGCTTGCCTCCGCTCTTCTCGATCGCGGTTAGAATCTCTAGACCATAGCGTCGGTGTACTCGTAGGGCCGCTAGAATAACTTCTTGATTAGGGGTCAAATGCAAGTCTTGCTGACTCATGCCAGGTTAAGCAGATTGTCTCAAAGAATATATCTAAAAGATAACACTATATCTAATAATTGGATATATAGGATCTCACCAATGACGGTTCAGAAGTGTGCCTGGCGTCATCGACCTGGATGATGCGCCATACTCCCACCAGGGCCAATTCAACCACTCCTAACCGCCTGCCACAGAGAATAGCCTCTTTGCACAACAACGGTCGCAAGAATTCTGGTGTGCAACTTGCTGAGCAAGTGTTCATCCTTGCAAACGCATGTGAGACAGATCATCGGCAGCGATGATCTCGGTCATCGGTTTGCTGTAACGCGCCCCCTAGGATGAAAATACCCCATCGACACCATTCAACTGAGCCATCAGCAAGGAACAGGCCTTCACAACGCAACGCCTCGGTCCTTCATGCTGGAAAACGCCGGGGGATATAGGCTATCAGCCTGAGCAGCGTCCATCAAGCCGGGCTGCAGTTGACAGTCCTACTCTGAACAACGACCTATCTCAACCCATTCAAAATACTGGATATGAACTTTTCTGCCACCTTTCTTAGTCTGCTGCAAGATCGCCAAAATTTCCTCCAAGAAATTCATGATGGCAAACGTTTGCGCAGTAAAATTTCCGCTTTATTACTCTGTAGTTTTTGCTGCTTCGCCATTTATGGTGGGATTGTGGGCTCCTTTCATAGCCCCATGCAGGCTCTGTCCTCTGCCATTAAACTTCCCGCGCTGTACTTGATTACGCTGGTGGTGTGCTTGCCCGCCCTCTATATTTTCAATGCCTTATTTGGCTCCAAGAAAACCTTGGCCCAACATTTCACCTACGTTCTCAGTGCGGCCTCGGTGATCTCCATCCTTCTTTGTGGATTTGCGCCCGTCACACTATTTTTTGTGATTACGATTTCACCGATCAAAGACTATGCGTTTTACCAAATCCTGAACGTTTTGATCTTTGCTCTGACGGGAATTTTTGGCGTCACTTTTCTCTATCAGGCCATGCGGCCTGCCGATGAGGACAGTGCAAACTATCAGCTCAGATTGACTATCTTGCGGTTATGGTTGGGGCTATATGGTGTGGTCGGGAGTCAATTGGGGTGGATTCTGAGGCCCTTTTTTGGATCTCCGGGACAGTTTGAATGGTTCCGGGTACGGGAAGGTAACTTCTTATCGGGGGTTTGGAATGCCCTAACCCATCTGCTGGGCAATGCTGGATAGAGCAGATGACGCCAGAGTTGGAAGACTTACAGATTACGCTTTATGAAATCGAGCGTCTAAGCGGTTTAGAAGTGAGCGACCATACATTAGATGGTTTTCTGTGGGGAACCTATCGGCTGCCGCTCCGCGCGCCGGGTCGTCTCGCAGTGGTGATCACGACAGAACCCTTAGTGTTGGGGTTGATTGTGATTTTAGCGACGCCCCTGGGCTTGGCGGCTGCCCGCAGTGCGGCGTCGGATCAGGTTGTGATCATGGCGATTGGTGCGATCGCAGCCGGTATCTGGACCCTACGCCAGCTAAGAATGCGCTACAAAGCCCGACAATTGCGCAGTTTTATGCGCCTGTTCGACGAGGTGGATCGCTATCATCAGGTTCTCCAGGCAGTAGAACTGTTTGGCAAACTGGGAGCCACGGAGCAGCCCCAAACCGCTGTTCTGGAAGCCTTAAGTCAGGCCCGTGACAGCTTAATTGCGGGGTTGATGACGGAGAAAATTCTGCGACAGAATCGGGGGCTGCTGTCTCGCCGTCAAGCGCTACTGGAGAATATTGAGCATAACCTAATGACGCTGCAATCGCTGGAGCTGCAACATCAGGCCCAGGATTATCGGGATATTTTGGATCAGGCAGTGGAGATTAGTATTCGAGTGCAGGATGAAGTGACTCGGGTATCGCAGTTGCGATCGCACCCCTAATCCCCAACCCTTAAAAGGTTCCTACCCAGCAATCGCTTACCTTGATGCTTGGGTAGAGAGCTGCAATGCAAGCTTCTAACATCATCAAGCTTTTGGTTCTTCAAAAAACCCAGTCCTTTTCACCGCGATCAGGATGCCCCAGCCAGCAAAGGTAGACCATCGATCACGGCAGGGAGAGTAAAATAAGCAGAAAACTCTATAAAAACGCCTCAAATACCGAAAGTCGCTAATATAAGACTTAAGGCTGCAACAGCCACCATTGTGATCCGGTTAACGTCGTACATTCGATCCAATACAACTTCATTCAAGAACAGAAATCGCTGATTCATGGCTTGTGGATAACAAACAAACCCAACAGGTAGGGATATCCGAATCCCGAACTATCGGAGATCTCTCCCCATCTCACCGTATCTAAAGGGCCAAAGATAATGCGATATTTTAATTGAAACTATGGAATTACTGTAGATCGCCTGAACGGATATCAATGACTATGCTGGAACAAGGCACGATTTCGATACATACCGAGAATATTTTCCCGATTATCAAAAAGTGGCTCTATTCAGACCATGAGATTTTCTTGCGGGAATTAGTCTCCAACGCTGTAGACGCCATGCAGAAAATGAAGATGGTGTCGATGGCTGGAGAATATTCGGGTGAAGTGGGGGAACCTGAAGTTGTTATTGCCATTGACAAGGACAAAAAGCAATTGTCCATTACCGATAACGGTATTGGCATGACGGCTGATGAAGTAAAGCAATACATCACCCAGGTCGCCTTCTCCAGCGCTGAAGAATTTGTCGAGAAATATAAAGCCAGCGGTGATCAGGCTATTATTGGCCATTTTGGTCTGGGCTTTTATTCATCTTTTATGGTGGCCCAAAAAGTTGAAATCGATACCCTGTCCTACAAAGAAGGGGCTGAAGCTGTTCATTGGTCCTGTGAAGGCAATACCGACTATCAACTCGAAGCCTCTGAGTGGAATCAGCGCGGCACCAAAATCACCCTCACTCTGATGGAGGAGGAGGAAGAGTATCTAGAAGAGGCTCGGATCAAGTCTTTGGTCAAGACCTACTGCGATTTTATGCCCATCCCCATTCAGTTAGGAGATGAGCAAATCAATCGGCAGAAAGCGCCTTGGAAAGAGTCGCCCAGCAATCTTACCGACGAAGACTATCTAGAGTTCTATCGATATCTCTATCCCTTTCAGGAGGATCCACTACTGTGGGTGCATCTGAACACGGACTATCCCTTTATCGTCAATGGCATTCTCTATTTCCCAAAGCTCAAACCCGATATTGATGTCACCAAAGGGCAAATTAAGCTGTTCTGCAACCAGGTATTTGTCAGCGACAACTGCGAAGAGGTCATTCCTCAGTTCTTAATGCCCCTCCAGGGCGTCATTGATAGCAGCGATATTCCGCTGAATGTCTCCCGTAGCTTTTTGCAAAACGATCGCACGGTTCGCCGGATTGCAGATTACATTGCCAAAAAAGTGGGCGACCGTCTCAAAGCTCTCTATCGCGATGATCGAGATGCCTATATCCGCTGCTGGCAAGATGTCGGCACCTTCGTCAAGTTCGGCTCTATCAACAACGATAAGTTCAAAAAGCAGATCGAAGATATTCTGATTTATCGCACCACCGCTGAACTAGCTGCAGCCGCCGAGCCTGCGACTGAACCGACCGCCGAAAGTTCTGAAGAAACTGATGATGCCTGGGCAGATGCTCCATCTGATACCGCTGACGCATCTGATACCCCTACGGCCCCATCCGAACCACCCCATACAACCTTAAAAGAATATCTGGCGCGCAATCAGGACCGTCATGAGAACCAGGTTTACTACTGTACCGATGAAGTGAACCAGGCCACATATGTTTCTTTGCTAAAAAATCAAGGCTTAGAAGTTCTGTTTTTGGATACGTTTATTGATACCCACTTTGTGCCGTTTCTAGAGCGAGAATATACAGACGTCAAGTTTGCTCGGGTAGACGCGGATTTAGATGAAACCCTAATTGATCAAGATCAAGCGGCGGAAATTGTCGATCCCACCACCAATCAAACGCGGAGTGAAATTATCAAGGCGTTGTTCGAGAAGTCTCTGGACAAACCCAATCTAACGATCCGTACAGAAGCCCTGAAGTCGGATACGCCCCAAGGCGCGCCACCGGCAATGGTGCTATTACCCGAATCCGCTCGCCGGATGCAGGAGATGATGGCAATGATGCAGCAACAGACCATGCAGTTCCCCACTGAATATACGTTGTTGGTGAATACTGCTCACCCTCTGATTCAAAATCTGTTAACGCTCAGCCAGGGTGGCGTTGTGCAGGCAGAGGGTCAATCTCCTTCAGCCGAACTCGCCAATCAGATTTGCCACCATGTCTATGACTTGGCTTTAATGGCTCAGAAAGGCTTTGATGCGGAAGGAATGCAATCCTTTACGGAGCGGTCTAATCAGGTGCTGACTCGTCTAACTGAATTAGCGGCTAAGTAGATTACCCATTCCAAAAGTAAAACCAGTGCTGTTCTACTTCTAAAGCAGCACTGGTTTTGTGTTATGTGTATGCAAGTCTTTCAGACTCAACATGAAAAGTAAGATAGTTGAATCATCTGTCATGGAAATCTCCCTGTTCTTCGAGATGCCCTAGCCATATAGATTGAGTCCACCTGTAAATTTTCCCGGGTTTTCCTACCCAGCCTGAGTTTTATGGGTTTTACAATGGTCTAATGCCACTCAAATCACAAGGTACCTTGTTGAATGAAAGCCAAAATCGTCCTCTGCGATGACGAAGGCAATATTCTGTCGGACTCCTCTTCAACCGCTCATTCCTTTGAACTGGGTAATCAAACCCTAAACGAGATCGAACAAGCGGTTGAGCAGTTTCGTCGTCAGGCTCTTCCAGAGCTGGAGTCAGAGTTACTCAAATCAGCTCAACAGCAGCATTCAGAAGATTTTAAAAAACAGGACGAATCACCCTCAACGGCAATCAACGAATAACGGTCAAGACCTTGCACGGTGAATTTAGCTTCACTCAACAACGATTCAAGTTGGATGGTCAAGAACGGACCTACTTTGAATTGGCAAATCAGTGTCTTGAAGGCCACTTCAGCAGTGGTTTACAAAAGTTGAGCGCTTATTACGCCCATCGCATGAGCTATGAAGAAGTAGAAAAACTGGTTGAAAGAATGACCAGGAGACGGTCACTCAGCGATCAATGGAGCTGGCACGGGGTGATCGCAAAATCCGTCGAGGTCAGCCAGCAGATTGCTGATGAAACCTGGAGTTGGTGGTCAAAGCGAAGCTGATTGACACCTATGGAGAGGGTCGCTCTGACAAGCCTTTAAACACCGTCGTCGCCAGCAGGTTGGGAAGACAGTTGGCAGTGGTCGAGTTGAAAAGGGAGTGGATGTTGTCATCGGGCACCGTCAGAAGAATAAAAAGGGATGAGTTGATCTGAACGAGGAAGTCGAGCTTTAGCTGTACTGAAAACCGTGGAGCTTAATGGTCAATGGCAGCAGCTGTGGTTCTCTCAAACCAATGCAGGATAAGAAAACCCGGAAAAATTTACAGGTGGACACAGACTTCTGACCATTGATCAGGCAAGCTTATCGATTGCGCCCTGAAGCCTTGTGGATTTCAGGTAGGATCAGCATAGGCTCCGATCACATCCACCGAGATGGTTTGAAAGTATCGCTGCTGAAATTGCTCTTCTCGCACCGCATCTAGAAATTTCAGAATAGCCTGCTGACGTTCTGCAGGTGCCAACACGTCAGCAGTTGGGTTAAAACCCAACTGCACCGCCTGAGGCTGCCCCTGCACCACAAACCCAAAGACTTGCAAACTGTCTAAGCCCACTTGCAGCGCCTGAGGACCAATGTTTAACCTCGATTGCAGCAGCGCCAGACTGACGCTTTCCTCGGTACGAGCTAAAAACTTTGCCAACCCCACTAATCGCTGCCAGACGGTTGCTGTATCGGCTACATCCGGTTCTTCGTAGGCGATGGCTAGAGGTTTTCCAACCATTTGGGCCTGTGTAATCCAATCTTGGACCGTTGACCAAGAATGAGGGCACTGATGGACCACCAGCGCCTGGTCAGCCTGTGTTTGCCCCTGCCGCCAATCCAGAATGGGGTAAGCCGCCTGGGTGAGGTTGTCTGCCGCTGGGCGAACGGCTGCTAAACGCACCTCGTATCGCTTTTTGTAGGCATTGAAATCTAACTCCACAATGGCATCACAGGCATCAGTCGGAATCTCTTCTTTGTAATGGCCCCACCACAGTCCAGAAAACCCTGCCGTCAAGGAAGCATCACAGATCTTGAAAGTGGTTTTGATGTATTGAACTTTGTTGCCCTTGCGATCGCGAATATTTTCATTCCACACCTGTTCAAACCAGCAGTTGCGAATCAATATCTTCGGCACTGGATTTCCCATTCCACAAGGTTCTAACCACTTCAGCTCCTTAAAGAGCGAACGCCCCCCATCGGCAGCGATTTCGGCTAGCGTCAGCACTAAATCGGCCTGGATCACGGCTGCAGGAGCGGTGGTCTGCTGCTGCCGAGCTTGCTGATTAATCCCTGCGACTAACAACGGAAGATTGGCCACGGGTAAACTCAATCCTGCGGCAAAGGGATGGCCGCCAAAACTTGTCAGTAAACTGGCCTGACTGTGAACCAGCTGATATAGATCAATCTGATTGACCGACCGGGCCGATCCACGGGCCAGTCTAACGCTGCCATCTTCAGCGACCGTTTCCTCACACAAGAGAATCGTGGGCCGACCATAGGTTTGGGCAATCTGACCGGCCACTAACCCTAATACGCCAATGGGCCATTGCGGATTGCTCAAGACAATCACGGACGTTGTGGATAGATCGAGCTGATCGAGTTGGCGAGTGACCTGTTTCAGGACATCTTTTTGTAAGGATTTGCGGCGAGTATTCGCCAGTTCAGTCTCTTCCGCCAACTGTTGGCAACGGGCTGGGTCTTTACTGGTTAATAGCTCAACGCAAAAGCTTGCCTCACCATGAATCCGGCTGACGGCATTGATGCGGGGACCGAGACCAAAGGAAATATCAGTGGGCCGATCGCCATTGCGTTTACACAGTTCCAAAAGCTTGGCAACGCCCGGTCGGGTTCGTTGCGTCAGCTGTCGTTGCAATTGCTGAATTCCTCGCTGGGCCAAGTAACGGCAGTCCCCTTTCAGGTCTACCAGATCGGCAATTAGGCCAATCGCCACCAGATCTAATAAATGGTCTAGGGGCTGCTCAGGAACCTTTGGCAAAGCAGAATAGAGAGCTTCCACTAGCTTATATGCCACGGCCACTCCAGACAGATGGGCTAAGGGATGATCCGATGGTAATGAGCGGGGGTTAATGATAGCGACCACCGGTGGCCGTTCTGGGGGAAGCGTGTGATGGTCTGTGATGATCACCTCTAGGCCCAGATCGTTGGCATATTCAATTTCGGCAAGATTGGTACTGCCCGTATCGCAGGTCACGATCAGCTGATAACCTTGAGCCGCTAAACGCTCAATACCCGGTCGATGGAGACCATGGGATTCAGTAATGCGATTGGGAATGGTGTAGGTGAGGGAGTGATTCTGAGGAAAAAACTGTCCGAGTCCGTCCCAGAGAACGGCGGTAGAGGTGATGCCGTCGGCATCGAAGTCACCCCAAATCGCTACTTTTTGGTTGCGATCGCACGCCTGAATCAGTCGTTGAATCGCCTGTGCCATTTCCACTCCAAAGGCAGAAGGAGGCATCGGTGGGTAGTGATTGGGATCTAAAAAACTAGGGATAGCCTGGGGGTCATGAAAGCCCCGTTGCCAAAGAAGTTGTGCCAGATACTGACCGGAAATCTCTGGTGCTATCTGCTGAATATCAGCAATAAGCCACTCAGGTGGCGTGACGGTTTGAACAAGATGCCATTGGAGATCAGTGGGCATTCGCAATCGCGTTGGCAGCGTTTTGCTCAATTAACTCGTCCACCAAAGATGAATAATGGCGGATACCAATTTCTCCTTTAAGATAGCGCTGATAGACCTCGGCAATCGCTTGCATCAGGGTCTGGTTGTGAGGGGCTGATAATGTAGTCGTAGTCATGATATATCGATCCCTTTGTGAATAGTTTCAGTTAAGTCAACGCAGACTTATTTTCGAATTAACTCAACAATACAGAGTTCAAATACCAAACAAATCCGGAAAAATACGGATTATTTAGAAGTACCCCAACGAAAGTTTTCGGAGAGAGCTAGAGTGCTTATAAATAGAGGCTTTGAAGCTTTTTATCCCTATAGGGGTGAGACTTTTGCCCGGTATAAAAGCTGCTCGCCCTGACGGTAGCCCACATAGCGGACTCTGACTTGTTCTCCCAATTGAGGTTGCTTGCCATCAGGCATAAGCTGGTGCCACTGTGGATCGTAGGTCGTCTCAATGCCGACTTCACCAATGGGAACAATGCCCCAAGCGGTCAATAATTGCTCTAGTGGCCGTAGCAACGGTAACAGTTTAACCGCGGGCGCATCCGGTTTTTTACGGGCAACATAGGCAGCCGTCGGCCATTGCAGCAATAAAGGTTCTAGCATTTGCAAGGTTGATTGTTGAGCCTCCTGCCGCAGTTGCGCCTTCTGGTTTTGGAGTTGAGTTTGTAACCGTCGATACTCGTTTTTAAGGGTTTCTAGCTCTTGTTGGAGTTGGAAAAGGTGGGGAGCGGCCGAGGACGGTTCAGACTTTTTCCGTAAATTTACTGAGAATGATGGAGTAGAACAAGACTGCTCTTCCAGCGCTGGTATTTCTGTAGAGGGTGAAAACGTTTCTATGAGGACGTCATTAGGCACTTGTAGGGTTTGGCTGAGCTGCAATACTTGACCGACCCGGAGATTTTGAATACGTCCTTGTCTCACCCCATTAATCTGGGTCCGTGATAGGTGAGTGGCCCGCGACAGTGACGCAAAGCTAGGGATGCCTACTTGTTGCATCAACTGTTTTAACTGGGGGGTGTAATCCGGGGTAAATGATGATTTGCCTGACATCAATAAACCAACCCAAAACCAGAGTCAAACATACCATTTAACTCTCTCAATCGTTTGATGGAGACGTCGCCTGGGCGTTACGGATGCGCTTTTCTGATGCCTCTGCTCAGGGTTAGCCAAGACCAAAATCGGATACCGCCACTGACTAGCAACAGAGTAAACGTCATAATGGCAGCACCTAGAAGGATATTACTAAGACTGATTGCCCTGCCAGTACCAGTGGCTAAGATGACTTCCAGCAGCAAAACGGGTGCCAAGCCTCCCATAAAACTCCATAGAATCACAAACCCTACATTTCCCTGATAGAACATCGTCATCAGAGACAGGATTAAGCCTAACGGCACAAAAATAAGACTGTAGTAAACAAGGGCATAAATCAATAAGTTGTCATCAATTTCACCAGGGAAGATGTTCAGCAGAGCAGATTTCCCAGGGATAAGCTCCAAGTAAAAGGAATGCTCTACGCTATCAATAAAAACCTGTAGGAGTGAATTGGCATAGGTAATAGCGATCAGGTGAGGGGTTGTATCTGAGAAAATATCAGGGACAATCAGCTCAGGTCGCAGTCCATTCTCACCGGTGATAGGTGTACGAATGCGAAAAGCTAAATTTGGCCCTTCTTGACCTAAGGTAAAATTTCTGTGGTAAGGACTGCCTGAGAGTGAAATAATGCGAGCGGGGCCAGTCTGATTAACCTTCGAAGTAGAGACTGTTGTGATTAATGTGAACTGAGACGTTTCACGAATCTTTTCTGTTATCCAGTTAGCCGAGCGTTCCGTTGCCAGCCAGTGCTGAGAGTTCAGTATTGGCTGGCAATTTCCCTGACATTCTGGTCGGTCTCCTTGCCAAACTAGGCGGGGCGATTCCCCGATCTGATCTGGATAGCTGTCTTGACCAGATAACGAATAGAAGGCCACAGCCTTTTGACGCAGCAGTCTGAGGTCATCCGGCGATGCAAATGCTTGGATGAGTTCACTTTTTGCCAGGACTTGGTTTGCAATATATAGGTCAGAAATAGTGCCCTGCCAAGGCCGATCTTGTGTTTGCTCATTACCTAATATGAGTGAGAAGTTAGGGTCCCAACTTTTTAAATGGGACCCCCTTGGTAGAGGGATAGAGAATAAGAATGTTAAGGTCATGTATAAAACAAGACAAGCCATCAGCCTCCTAAGAGAAATAAATTGCTTAAACTGGGGCAGATAAAAGCAAAGGGCTCCCAATAACCCGCCTAAGCTATTGGCAACAATGTCGCTCCACGTACTAGCCCGTGAGGGCAAGAATATCTGGATAAGCTCAACAAGCAGCGATAAGCTTAAACTCGCCAATAAGATTATTATTAAGGGTTTCCACTGTAATTTTTTCGTAGAGAAGAGATAGGTGGTACTGAGGCCCAAGGGCATAAATAAAATGATATTTAAAGTGACGTCATAAATATTAGATGGATTATTGAAATAGGTATGAATAGCAACAAGAGAGAATGTATTCGGATCGGTAAATTTAAATGGATATAGCGTCATCAACAGTATAAATAGCAAGCTCGATACTGCTGCGATCAATGCTATTCTTTGCTTGTGAGAATAAGTTGACTTTGGATGAGGTTTTTTCGAGGATTCTTTGTTGAATTCATCACTCATATATCAAGCTTATCTAGATGGTTAGATTATTATGCTATCAGCAAAACAAGCTAGCCTCCGTTAACTCAATGTTTAGGCTATTCTTTGAACCCGAATCGTTTTTTGTGGGCCTAAGTTAACAGCTCGTCGTCCTGGGTAGACGGGATGTTTATTCAGCAGCACTAAACGCACTTGAGTCAGAATGGTCCCTAAGATAATTTTCAGTTCATATTGAGCTAATGCGGCTCCTACGCAACGACGTACCCCTCCGCCAAAGGGCATAAACTCGTAGGGAGAAAACGGTTTTTCTAAAAATCGCTCAGGCTTAAACTGGTCAGGCTGGGGATAGAGGTCCTTGCGTTGGTGGATCAAATAGATACAGCCTGTGACCCACAAGCCTGGTTCAAGCAAATAACCACACAGTTCAAGGGGAACTTCAACTCGGCGAAGAAATGTGGAGATGGTGGCCGGATAGATCCGTAGTGTCTCATTACAGACCGCAGTGAGATAGGGAAGCTTGAGATATTCCGCAGGATTCGTGGCGTCGGAAATTGTTTCTAGGGCTTTGAGAAGGTGTTGTTGCACATGAGGCAACGAATAGATCCAGTACATGGCCCAAGTTAACGTGGTCGCCGTTGTATCATGTCCGGCAACCAGTAAAGTTAGCAGTTCATCGCGTAGTGCTTGGTCACTCAGGCCCTTGCCGTCCTCATCCTGAGCCATCATCAGCAGGGAGAGAATATCGGTACGCTCTGGATCAGGGTTGGCGCGTCGTTCCTGGATTTCGGCAAAGACCAGTTTATCTATTTTTGCGATCACTTGGAGCAGACGATGTCCGGGACTCCACGGACCAAAATCATTCTGGAGCCAAGGGAAGAGAATGATGGCAGCGGCGGAAGGGGCGCTGGTTCTCTCAAGGATAATGCGAATTAGCTGCGCTAGTTGGGCATAGCGTTCGCCTTGATGTGGACCAAAGACGACTTGGAGGATAATCTCCTGGGTAATGTCTGCCATCAGACTGCGAACATTCAGGGGTTGGTGTAGAGGCCACTGTGCGATCGCAGTGCTACAAATCTTATGAATCAGCTGCCCATAGACATGGAGGCGATCACCATGAAAAGCAGGCATGATCAACGGTCGGCGACGTTGGTGGTCAGCTCCGCTGAGCAGCATCAGATTTTGTCGACCAAAAAAGGGAGCCAATCGCTCATTGACTTCACCCGGTGCCGAGAATTCTGATCCAGTATCGTGAGTGAGGAGGTATTGCACTGCTTTGGGGTCGCTGACCATAACGAAGGCATTGGAGCTACCCCAACTTAAGCCCGTTTGAAAAATATCCCCATAACGCCTGTGGTGCGCATGCATGTAGCCCACGGGATCGAGAACCCACTGCACGGTTTGTAAAAGCCTCGGCTGTCTAGATTTAGGTATAGATACCAATGGTGCCTCCTCATGCCCTGCTGTTCAAAATTGTTGTAGGAGAGCCTGAGCTTGTTAAAAATAGGTAGATTTCGCCGTGATAACAGCTAGTCCAATCATCATTTGTCTCAAGTGCTTATCGGCTTATGTCTATGGCAAATATTGGCAGAAAAGCTTGGGAAGACCAGTGACCCACATAGCCAGATCCTTTGCGTAGGCCTTTATTTCCTCTGTATAGATCTATATAGATCTATCGGCCCGTCTAAGGATCTTTACGCACGGAGAATAACTGACTAACCGGATAGCTGTACCAAGTTTCGATCATCTGGTAAAGCCCACTTTTATCTTCTCCACAACCGTGAAAGATAAAAGACTCTTGGGGGCGCAAGGAGATATTTTTCAATGACGTTAAAGGCTGGAGGTAGTTATAGCGATACCCCAGATTATGAATGTCAAACTTGAGGCGCAGCCGTTCACTATTTAAGTAAGGCATATCCCACCATCTAAAGCGGGGCGGCGCAATCGAACCATCTAGATTTCTGGCAGGAAAAGATTTGATCTTGTCTGGCCAAGTAAATAAGGGTTGATGGGTTTGAGAAATCACCATCATGCCTGAGTTAAACCAATCATTCGAATGCCCAGGATAGGAAACGCCACCATAGCGGCAAGCCTCTTCAAACACCTGATCTCGATTGAAATAAGGAGAAGACTCACAAACAACGCCTAACTGATTGGCATCAACCAAGTTAAATAAATTGGGACAGTCGGGATGGATAACCATATCGCTGTCGAGGTATAGGATGCGATCGTAGTGGTTGAGAAATTCATAGATTTGAAATTTCTCTAGCTTGGGGTGATGTAGATTCTCTTTGGTAACTTTGCTATGGGTGATGTTGTAAAAATCAGCTCCAATTTTTGACGAATAGTTCCGAATAATTGGAATAGTTACAGTCCAGTAGCTGAGGTTACCAACACAAAGGGTAATAACAGCATGTTTTGCCATAGAGCGAACCTCAAAACATTAACGTCATGGCTAGCACAAGCTATATCCGGGATATGGAACCATCGATAGGGCTCATTCCCAACATGAAATTGGGGAAGGCTCTCAGTCAGAAATATTTGTTGCAGGTTCTGTTTTGAATGTATAGAGTCTTAAAAATCTATTTTTCTCTCAAAAAGTAGTTAGACTCACAAGAGCTACAGATAATCTTGACATTCCACTATTTAATTTTCTTGCAAGTTCGTGCTGAAATAGCACGTTGTTGCTACGGAATGAGTACACAAATGTTGCGAGTGCTTTAGTATAATGAAGTTTCTATGTCACAATAGATATTAATCTCTAGAAGCCTAGACTTCAACACCAAAAAAGTCTAGCTATACTTGCTTTTTTGTGTTTAGGTGAACCTATTTTTATTGGGTTTCTATATCTCTTAAATAAAACAAGTCATAATAAAAGGCTAAATATATGATCTCTACTGAAAAAGTCTATACAAAACTAATAAAAGAAGTATTAAGTACTGATGAGGTCTTGAATACTTTTGATGAGTTGGAGCCTGTAGATTTGGAGTTTATGATCTCTAGGTGGCGAGGGGCTGAGGTCCAGACCCATCATCCACTCAATGGCTTTTTAGAAGCCACAAATTGGTATGGAAAAGAATTTGTATCAGCTGACCAGGTTCATCCATTACTCTTCACTAATGGCAATAACAATATATTTAAAGTTGCTCCTAACCCAACCGCAACAAAATTCGCACTTCGCTTCCCAATTCTCAAGAGCAAGCATCTTCAACCGATGTTTAAATTAGTGACTGTATTATCCAAGACAGAGGTTAGCCATGCCAGAATTCGAATGATGGAATATCGGCATAAAGTGAGTGCAACTATGATCTACGATAACTTGCCCATTAATGACATTTTTAGGAAAATTGATGAGGATACAGTTCTGGGGTTAATGGATCAGAAAGGTGTACCTAACCCATTCTTTTTTATCTTAAAAAGAGACAAGTAAATAGAGACATAGATAAGATTCCGTCTCGAATCTGTAATATCAAAATTTTTCTCAATACCTTGTATTTAGATAAAGCTGATAATCATCTTATTTTTAGGCATGTCAGAAGTGCAAGAATAAGATTAGGCTCTGCTTTTTGCTGAACGTTTTTGGATCTCATATAGATCTATATTGAAAACAATGATTCGTTGATAATTTTGATATAGTTTCTAGTCAAGTTATTTAAGTCAAAATTCTCTACGGCATATCTAACAATTTCTTTTCGGTGGTACTTATTGATATCAATCATCTTCGTGATTGATTCGGCAACAATCTTCTTGTTCTTCGAATCACTCAATATATTGTCAGGCAATATCGTAATGAAATCCTTGGTATGTAAGTTGGCACTCGCTGATTCAGAAACCACGAGGCATAAGCCTGCCGCTAGAGCCTCAATCACCACAAGCGGTGCTACTTCACCATCACTCATTAACACTAAACAACTATAGTTTGTGAGATTGGCATAGACTTGTTTTTGACTCCAGATACCTAAATATTTTGTGGTGCTTCCTTCAGTAAAATCAGGATCATCTAAAGGACCAATAAAATCTAATGGTAGTGCGCCATCGATCCTATTAGCTAATAGTTTTTGCTGTTTTCTGGGTTGAATCCAACCTAGACAAATAGCCTTATGGTTCCCTGACTCACGAAAACTAACTTGACTAGTATCAATCCCATTAGGTTGAACTCGAAGAAACTTAGAATACCCTTTACCGATAAAAAAGCTTTTTGCTGATGAAGATAGAGCAATGATACCAGGTGTATCCATGCATGAATTAAATGCCTGTTGAAACTTGAGATTCCATTGGCTCTCTTTTAATAAATACCCATAATGACAGGTAAAACAATATTTTTTATTGAGGTGCTGATTGAAGTATTTGACAAAATCAAATGCATGTAAATGAATAAAGTCATACTTGATCGTATTAAGGCAATCTATAACCCGATTTAAATCCTTCTCATTATAAAAATCAACAGTATGCCCAAAAGCTTCTAAACATAATTTATATTTCCATATGAGGTTGTAAATAGAATTAGACATGGGCGGTTTAGGAATATATCCTGCCGCAACTAAAGCGATATTCATCCTGTTTTCCTATGTGGCGAGCGCTATACTTGGGTGATCAGCAAAAATTCTGTTGAGTTATAAGGGCAGTCAATTGGTTCAAGTTTCAATTGCTGCTGCAATGCTATTCCAGAGTTTTAGTCTTGATTGAAGGGCTTCCCTAGCAGCTGTTTGGGCTCGCTGCCAAGCGTCATGACTATTGCCACAAAGACTGATCATGAGCTGCTCACTAGCAGGGCCATGTTCTTGGGCATCCAGCTCAATATGGCGATTCAAATAGTAAACCAAACCCTGAGTGTTGAAATTTTCGGATATGGCAAGGCTCTGAACCACTTGCAAAAACAGATCGGGAATAAGATTTTCGCGACCAAAGAGGAAGTAAGAGGCAACCTCAACCGTGTCATGGGTATGACAGACATCTAATGTTTCCGCTACAAATTGCCTTGCAGCTTGGGGCATTTTGGCTAGCTGTAATGCCTTGTCAGCAGACACCTGCTGTTTCAGTAACTCCTCCAAATGTAAGATGGCCGTGGTGTTGGCTTCCACTTCCTCCATCGCTGCTAGGTAAAGTTGAAAGTGGCTAGCATAGCAACCATCGGGGGTTGCATCGGTTTCTTCTGCCACCACAATTTCGTTAATCATGCGGGCCGCATTTAAATTGGCGGGTTCAGTCCAAATCACCTCAGTGCAGGTCAGCTGCTGTTGTAGTCGCTTGAGTAAACACATAAAATCCCAGACTGCAAACACATGATGCTCCATAAATATCTGTAGGGCTGTTTGATTCTGCAGCCGTTGATATACCGGATGCATCAGCAGCTGTTGTCGGAAGGGTGCGATCGCAACTTTTAATGCTTTTAATTGGGTGCAAGCTTCAATCTGCTGTTCAAGCGGGGTTGAAGTTGTAGATGTAGAAAAAGGTGGATGGGGGTTCAGATCGGTCGTGGATCGGACAGGGTGTTCGTTCGGTCGGGTTGAGTGATTCATGGGTCATATGATCTCCAAAGGGCGATATGCTTTGGGGAACCTGATGTTATGACAGCAGAGTAGGGCTTGATCAACAGAGAGCTAGAGGCCAAACTGCTCTTGATAAAAGGGAATTGTCCGCAGCCGAGTATAGTTGGTTGCAATAAATTGTTGTTCATCGGCCAACATCATGTCAGCCATTTCAGCTAACGAGTCACGCCTTGTCCAAGGATAAACCCGGACAAATCGAGGTGTGAACCCACGAAAGACTGCATAAAAGGGGATGGATGTTTCTGGAAAACAGCAAGAAAGGATTGCTTGCGCTAAAAGCGGGGCGGGTAGCGATCGCATGCTGCGACTCTCAAAGCTAATGGGAACACCCGGTCCCAATCGTTGGGACAACTGAAAGGGTGTGCTGGTTGCAATATGGGTATCAAAGGCCAAACCGTGCAGGGCGGCAATGTCTCCCCCGTTCGTTACCATCCATCCTTCCTCTGCGTACAGCCGTTTGGGAATATCCACCCAAGTCGAGAAAATAGCTTTGGGAAAGACTTGAGTGGTGGTTGGAATAATCAGCTGGAAATCCTTGAGATCAGCAATAGCTACCTGATCACAGTGCCTCATTAATGGCCGATCTAAATTTATCAACATTGCGGTTGGCCTACTCAGATATTGATGGTTGTACGGTTGTCTGAATGGGGATAACGTTGATCAAGAAATTTCAATATCTCATTTTTGAGATAGGTTCAGTTTTGAAAGCTATACAAATACTCTGACATTGAAATGATGAATAATCTTGCAAGATCATGCTGCGATTGCATGATCTTGCTGTAGTAGTCAAGGATAGGTTGGCAATAAATAAAATAAAGCAACTCAAACTAGAGTTGATTATCTATAAGAACGGCTTCTATTGTGAAAAAATCGAATCATATAGATTCACTGATTTAGCTAGCTTTAGATCTGGATACATTGTCTACAATCCTTTATTGTTTTTAGTGATTTTTTTGTAGCAAGG
Organism: Acaryochloris sp. IP29b_bin.148; assembly: GCF_028285565.1. GTDB lineage: Bacteria > Cyanobacteriota > Cyanobacteriia > Thermosynechococcales > Thermosynechococcaceae > Acaryochloris. The sequence continues at coordinate 5,506 of NZ_JANQOY010000208.1, read as the reverse complement.
CAATAAATATAACTGAGCAAGTTAAAGAGCAAATAAATATTGACTTCGAAGAATCTGGCTGTATTCTATTTTGGTTAATTCAAGTTTTACTAATTGAAAGAATTTCTATACTTTTTTGGTGTGGTTCCAACAAAGTTTTTGAAGTGTCTATTTAGATGGCTCTGATGGGTAAAACCACAATTTAAAGCCACTTCAGCAATGCCAATATTGTCTAGAGTTAATAGTTGTTTCGCTAGATTAATGCGTTGTTGAAGAATGTATTTATAAGGGCTAAGACCTATAGACTGTTTGAAAAGACGACCAAAGTGATACTGGCTCATGCCAGTCAATCCAGCCAACATCTTCAAAGAAATTTCTTCTGGTAAATGATCATTGATATAGTCAGTAACCAATTTGAGTTTATTGGCTGCTAGTCCTCCCTCACCGTGAGGTAAAATATGCTCTTGAGCAGAATATTTTTGAAGTAAGTGAGCCGATAGACAGGTTGCTAAAGAATCAACATAGACCTTTGAAGGATAACCTGAAGCAACTTCATTCTTGAGGGCACATCCTAATTGGCAAATTAGAGGATCTTGAATGTGGCTTCTGACAGCAAGTTCAACAGTATCTGGGTTGATAAACTCAGGATCAACCTTACTCACAAATAATGGGTCTAGGGAAATATTAATAGCAGCCGTACCTGACCTAAAATAAGTCTTGCGAAGCGCGTAAGCTGGATGAAAACAAATGTCACCAACCTCATAGATTCTGGGATACATCTTCCCATTATCGAAGACTTCTACCTCAGTCCGTTTCGTAATAATGGCAATGACATGATGCGGACAATAATGCGCTGGGCATTCTGTTGGCTCTGTTTCAGTATAAACCAGGCTGATATCATTCCATAAATACTTATAGCTTGAAAAGACGGGTTCAATTGAAAGACAATCACGAATACTATTGTCTTTTAATCCATTGACGATTAGTGCATCTTGTTTCATCTCACATCACAGCAAGTAACCTATTTATAGTTCTTGCTAAATATGCTTTTGTTTGGCTGCTAATTATTTCTCAGGCACTAATTATCTATTTATGCAATCTTTTACATACATGAATTTTTATCTTAAAGAATAGTTTTGAGCTGTCGAGATAAAACCATATAACTTCTCTATTTTTAGTTGTTTAGCAAGAAGATGTTCTCCTAGTCAGGAAAGATAGTGAGTAATGCGAACTCTAGCCTCTGTGTTTTTACGATGCGGCGAATTCAAGCATGGGGCACTGTTTTTGTTGAAGGGATGGTTTGATGTGGTGCACTAACGGCAAGAGCTCCGTTGCCTGAGTTTAAGAATCTAGTGAGAGTGGGTGCGATCTCAACCCCATCCCTGATAATGGCGGAGTTGCTTTAGGGTGCGCCTATGTCATCACTCACTTGTCTGCAAGAAACCACCTGCTTTGGCGGCACCATGGGATTTTACAGCTATCCCTCTCAAGTTTGCCGAACCCCCATGAAATTTGCGGTGTATCAGCCTCCCCAAGCGCAAGCAGGTCCAGTTCCGGTGCTCTACTTCTTATCGGGCCTGACCTGTACGGAGGAGAACTTTATGGCTAAAGCGGGGGCACAGCGGTATGCTGCTGAATTAGGGGTGATGCTAGTGGCTCCAGATACCAGTCCTCGGGATGGTGAAACACCGGGTGCTGAAGAGGATTGGGACTTAGGAACTGGGGCTGGCTTTTATGTGAATGCGACAGCTGATCCTTGGGCAAAGCATTACCAGATGTATGACTACGTCGTGGATGAACTGCCCCAGTTGATTGGGGAATATTTTCCTGCACAGTCCGATAGACAGAGTATTTGTGGGCATTCAATGGGCGGACATGGGGCCTTAGTGTGTGGGTTACGGAATCGCGATCGCTATCGTTCCATCTCAGCCTTTGCTCCCATTGTGGCGCCAACTCACTGTCCTTGGGGACAAAAAATTTTTTCCCACTATTTAGGATCGGATCAAGCCACCTGGCAACAATATGATGCCTGTGCGCTTGTCCATCAATATTCAGATGATCGCCCTCTCTTAGTTGACCAAGGCTCCGCAGACTCATTTCTAGAAGAACAGTTACTCTCCCATCGATTGCAAGACGCATGCGATCAAACGGGTCGTTCTCTGACATTACGAATGCAGTCCGGCTATGACCATAGCTATTATTTCATTGCCACCTTTATGGGTGATCATCTGCGTTTCCATGCTGATTATTTGACGACTTAGGGATGACCAAAATGTATTTAACTCATTCGGCTATCAGCATGAGTAAAGTGGAGCCACTGTCGTGATCCTTTCGTGTCTAAATTTATATGAAATTTAGACCTAGCAATCTTTCTAATATTTAACCCTCAGTTTTTGACTGACTAGGTGACAATTATCATATGTAATCTTGATAAATAGTAAGGCTATTATAAACTGAACTAGGCCGACTTTGCTGGATTCACCTCGTCTTAATTCAATAGAATTTGATATGATTGGCTTGTCTCAAGGTAGGTTTATAGAAAAAAGTAAATCCATAATTTGGTACAAGAAATGGGCTATTCTAACACTATATCTCTGTGTTTGTTGTTGCTTTTCTTCTAAAAAGCACATCGGAGAAGTGTTGGAGGGATTAACGCTTACGTCATAGGAGTATGGTGCAACTTAAGAAAGAGTTTTTAAAGATTGACTCTGAGCATTATATTATCTATCTCTCCAGTCACCGTGGAGCTGAATTACCGCCTATACCGAATTTTTATGATATTGCAGATATTCAGGAAGGAGAGTCCCTCAGAGCAGTTCCTGAAGTATTGCCAGGAATGGTTGGACGTCAGAAGTTTTCGCCTGATACCCCTAAAGGGATGAGTATTGCCAAGCAGGCGATTGGTTTGTATGTGGCCTGTGATGAAGTTGACTTTCCAGTTTGTCTAGAACTCTGGGATACCCCGCCTCAGGATGTAGATCCGAATCGATTGAACGACTGGTTTTACGTTGCCGAAGTTAGTTTTGATTTATCGCACGGTGAATTATATATTCACGGCCTGATGGATCATGACAGTGCGAAGCCCATCTATATTGCACCTGATACCTATCGCATCAGAGTGTATTTGGGATCTTTAGACAGGCTGGATGAAGACTATGTTTATGCTCACTGGTCCATCACAGAAGATGAATATGAAGAGGACTATCGAGATGAAGATGATCTAGAAGATGTCGGTTCTCGATTGTATGATCCGGAACGAAACGTCTGGTGCCGTTTGGTGCTATGGCCGAGTGCCTACAGTCTTCCCCAGGCTATTGTGACTCCCTCAAAGCAGAACTCATAGATGTCAAACGTCTAGAGGTGTTTATAGTCACCAACAATGCAGAGGCTCTGCAGCTTTCTAGGTAAAGCTGCGCCGTCCTATTTCCATGAGACGGTTAGTTTTCATGCAGTACATTCCTGAACTGTGTAAAGATGTGTGTCTTTAACCACTAGTCACCATAGCCAGGGGTAGGATCAAGTTGGCATAAATCTAAAGAAAAAATTAAGCAATCTTCGAATGAATGAATTTATGCATATGTAGCTCGTTTGGTATTTCATTGTGTTGTCTCCTTCCCTGCTCCACGGCCTCTGGCAATTAATTGAAGAACTTCCTACCCATGCTCTGATGAGATGGGATGATGTTCGTTTAGTTTCATGGTTGCTAGAACAATTAGAGCATCGTTTTCGATTAAAGAAAGAAGACCGCAAAGGCATTGAGCGATACCTTGAATCCCACCTGCTGCTGATTCGAGAAATGACTGAATCAAGCCAGCCCCCATCTTGTTCTTTAGCGGTATGAGTGAAACGCTCCTTTTGGACATCTCTAATGATGATGGGGAGATGTCCAAAAGTTTTTTATCTTCAGAGGGAAAACGATATACCTGCGTCATTGGCCCAAAAGGCATGCTCTCAACATAGAGATAAAGAACGCGGTTTACATAAAAGTCTTGAGTTGAAATGTTTCACTAGCTGTCTTCTTGAAAACTTGTGTTTCATTTCTGAGAAGAGAAGGTAAAGCTTGACTCGCTCATGGTACTAGCCAGGGAAAGCTGAATCCTCTATATAGCAATAGCTTTGACCTGCTTGTATCTTTGAGACTATAGCTTGTCAATCTAGAAATCTGAGCTTAGAACCCTGGCATTTCGAAATAAATATGACAACTACTTGAGAGTTCTCTTAAAACCTCTAGGCTGGATCAAGAGAAGTATTTTGCTCCGGACAATGGAGCCTTCACTTCATTGCCCATGAGAAAGTACACTCACTATAAAAATGTTGCTCACAAGATTCAATTCACCCCTTAACACACCAAGCTAAGAACAATGTCTCCAGCTCTTCTAAATCAAGTTTGGAAGTTGGTTGATACCATTCCACATCATCAACTGTTAGGATTAAGCGATTCTGCCCTGGTTGATTGGCTAAGTCAACGGTTAGCGGAGCGCCAAGAACTAACCCATGATGAACTAGAAACGGTTAAAGCTTACATTCAAAGCCGCTTAACTCTGATTCGCGATATGGCCGTTGCCAGCTAACTATTAAAGCTGGGTCGCTTTGAATCTTAGGAGCATTCGCTCCAAGAAGGCGCAGGGCTGGCACAAAGAAGTGACACAATACCTCCTCTGGGTAACAGCGCTGGCGAATAAAAGCTGATCAACAATCTTGGAATGCTAGTCAGAACTATCCAGTAGAGCAAAGCCAAATTAGAGAACGGCGCAATAGGTTTAGCCTGCATGTCAAGAGGTCCAATGGTTCTACAGTGAGAAAGATAAAGATTCCCACAATCAGGATGGAAGGGGTTAAGCGGTCTTCAATCCTTTCCTTAATTGATAATTCAGCAAGTCAGTATAAGACAGCAAAGGATAGCCGCAATTCCACTGCACTGGAAGCTCACCCAGATCCATCGCTCGGCGAAGTTCATCTAAGTGGATCTTAAAAACGGCTGTGGCTGCTTCAGGTGAAAGGCCAGAAGAATTCATGATGCCCTCGTTTAGATGGTTGTGGAGTCGATATCAGTAGATCACCAAACCTAAAAATATTATAAATATTTAGTTAAGAAAGTATAAATAAGTTAACATTGTCTTTATGTTTAGGAGCTGCATCTAGGTGTTGACTAGATGCTCTCAGTAAAGGGTTAGCTCTCTTTACTCATAGAAACTGCTGGCCAGTCTTTAAAATCTATTTTTAATACTTTCTCCCGCCAGCCTTTAGATGTTCTGTTTAGAGGCTGGTTTGAGGCATAACTATATGAATCCTATTCTTGAATCTAGACAATCAGAACATGTTTTCTGCAGCTATCACAATTGCTCTAAGCAGTTGCAGATTGCTCGGATTACCAATATTCCGAATTGGTCCTATGAGCGAGTCGTATTTCCCCAGGAGCATTTATTATTTAACGTGAGTTCGACGAAGAAATAGAGCATGAGAAAAGGCTGGGGCATATATTTGCAGTATGTCGTACCGCTTTACCTCAGCCATGTCTATCAGCTTA
>NZ_JANQOY010000206.1 GCF_028285565.1 Acaryochloris sp. IP29b_bin.148 | reverse complement strand
GGCATTCTATAGGAAGCTCTAGAGATATACATCAATTTTTTGTCTAAAATACTTTAGATATTGAAGTTCTTATTGTCATGTTTGGCAGACAAATTAGCCGTAAAATTGTACCTGTAGCCATTGCTTTGGGCTGCTTATCCGCAATTGGATTTTTACAAACCTCTAAGCTAGCCCAATTGAGCACTCAAGCGGATCAGGTTCAGAATTCTTTAAAATATGAAACTGACTTGAGACATCAACAAGCTAGTTTAAAGCTTCTACATCAATTTCCAGATTTTGGGTTTGACAATCTAGTTGCTGATTGGGTTTTCCTCAACTTCCTTCAGTATTTCGGTGATAATGCAGCTCGTAAGAGAACGGGCTATGGTCTAAGTCCAGATTTTTTTGAGGTAATTATCAAACGAGATCCTCGCTTTATTCGACCCTATTTATTTCTATCAACCTCTGTTTCTCTTAAAGCTGGTCAACCTCAGCGTAGTGTTCAATTACTGGATACAGGGTTGCAATCTCTTGATCCCAAAGTGGATCCCAATGCGTATTTAGTATGGTTATACAAAGCGACTGACGAATTACTCTTTCTAGGGGATAACCAGTCTGCACGAAATTCACATCAAAAAGTTGTGGAATGGTCTCAAGAAAATAGTGATCCTGATAGTCAACGTCTTAGTGCTTTGTCAGCCCGAACAGCAAAATTTCTAGCTAATAAACCTAATAGCAAGCGTGCGCAAATTAATAGTTGGTTGCTAGTACTTGTCAATGCAGTAGATAACAATGGGCGTCAGCGAGCTATTAAGAATATCAAACGCTTAGGTGGTGAAATATCTTTTGGCAAAGATGGAAGTGTTACGGTCATACCTCCCCGAGAAGATTAGCCGAGAGATAAGAGGATGTATGAGAAGCTGCCGTAAGGATTCAGGTAGTCGGGGATTGACAAAATAAAGGGAACGAATAGGGTATCAATATGCAACCTACCCGCCCCCTACCCCTAACAGATTGTGAGCCCTTTGTCGTTGATGCTAGTCGCTGTATTGCTTACCACGCGATCGCAAATCGAGATACTGATACCAATTACCCAACAAGATGACCTGTATTGATCCGTGAAAGTGTTGTAAATACGTCAATCTTTCAAATCAAGTAGTTCATCCCCACACGAAATTGGTATGAGTTGCTTGAAGGTGTTGCTGGGAATTTGCAAGGCTGGGTCGTAGGCTGCAATATCTGTCAGGATGTTTGCCCCTGGAATCAGCGATTTGCCCAAGAAACGAACATCCCCGACTTTCAGCCCTATCCTGAAAATGTTGCTCCCACATTGGAAGAACTGGTGACTATTTCGGGAGAAGAGTGCGATCGCAGATTCCGAGTCTCAGATCTACGCTGGATAAAACTCAAAGTTCTACAACGAAACGCTACAGTTTGCCTTCAGCTCAATCGCCAAAATGGGCATCATACATAATTGCAATTCGTGACCGCAGCTATAATTTGAGATTCTGATTAAAATAAAATGAGATTTTCCTGAGTTTATCCTTAAAATGATGCTATACTGAATCCACTATTGCGGGGAAATAATACCTTACTGTATGGGAAGCGATATCTAAATGGTCAATAGATTGGCGATTATTCATCCACATAATAGACTGAATTTCCAATTGCAGTCATCACTTGTAGGAGAAAAAAGAACTCAATCTGTTAAGTCTTTCTGCATCAGTAATTGAGATCTATGGTTTCTTCAAAATCGACTTGGAATAGTCATCAATAGGAAGCATGCTGTAAACATCGCTGACTTTCCTAATTGTTCCTCGTTGATTCTCTTCCTAGTTATTTGTGTTTCTCCATTGGCATTTATCAATCGATTTATCTGAACCCACTGGTAATCAGTAGGTAGATCGTTAAATAGTTCCCAGTTTAACTCTCTTGTTTTTCTTGATAGAGTTGCTTGAACCCACTGGTTATCAGTAGATGACCAGTCATTCTCTGTCTGAATTAGGAGAGAGGGCTACTGCTCAGTGAAAGTTGATTGGGAAAGGTGTTGATTCGGTCATTTTTGGTCTCATTGCTAATGTGACTAGGCTTGAGAATGACCACTAAGCATAACGATTTGAAGGTCGGTAAAACGTCCTGTCAATACGTTCTGGCTAGGTTTCACGTGGTTATTTTTCTACGTGGAAACTCGATCGAAAGTTGGATTGTTGGATATTTTTGAGGTTTAAAATGAATAATAATGGCATAGAGCAGGCTCTAGAAGATCCGTCGACCGTAATACTATTTGGTTCACGTGTACTCGAACTTGAGAATGTAGAACCTGTAGCTCCGGAAAATACGACTACTCTTTTCCAATATCGTTCTATCGATGGAACGGGCAATAATCTCTACTACCCCACTGTAGGCTCAGCCCATACTCAATTACTTCGACTCTTAGCCCCTGCCTACGAAAATGGAATTAGTGAACCGCGAGGGGGCGCAATTGTTGTTAATCCGCCAGGCTCTGATTACTCCTACAGCATTCCGAAGCCATACGATCCAGAGGATCCAGATTCAGTTGCACTGCCAAGTCCGAGAGATATCAGTAATGCAGTTGCTGCACAGACAGAGTCTATTCCTAATTTTCTAGGGGCCAGTGACTGGCTGTGGCAGTGGGGGCAGTTTATCGATCATGACTTAGATCTAAATGAAGGGGGGCATGAAGCCTTCTTTATTCCTGTTTCTGAAACGGACTCACTGTTTAATCCCCACTTTCCCTATCTTCCTTTTACTCGTGTTCCTGCAGCAGATGGAACAGGATCTGATAGTCCCCGCCAACAAGATAATGCGATTACCTCATATATTGATGGTTCAGGGGTATATGGCTCAGATACGGAACGCGCTCACTTTCTGCGAACCTTTGCGAATGGTAGGTTAGAAACTACGATAGGCGACAATGGAGAGCATTTATTGCCCTATAACGGTGTAAAGGAGGTAATCAAGGTAAAAAATGAAAAAGGTGAATATGAATATGTAGATGTCTATTTTGAAAATGCCAATGCTTTTGGCGCTGATGAAGACACGCTCTACCTAGCCGGAGATGTTCGCGCGAATGAACAAATGGGACTCACTGCAAATCATGTCCTGTTTGTTCGTGAGCATAATCGTCTAACCGCTGAAATTTTGGAACGGCTGGAGGCAGGGGAAGCGGCATTAGTGGCTCAGTACCAATCTTTTAAGGAGGGCTACCTCAGTCAAAATCCAGATGTGCTTGATGAAGCGGTTGTTAAGGATGAGTACTTATACCAGGCTGCTCGCAAGGTAGTGAGTGCCCAGATCCAAGTCATTACCTATAAGGAGTTTCTGCCAATCCTGATTGGGGAGACACTGTTAGAGGACTATGTTGACTACAACCCTTATATCAACCCGGCAGTCAGTAATGAATTTGCCAATGCTGCTTATCGATTGGGGCATACCTTACTCAATAATCAAATCAAACGGTTTGACGACAGCGGTTTAGAATCAATCGCTTTAAAAGAAGCGTTTTTTAACCCTAAAGAAATTTCAGAAAATGGGATTGATTCCCTGTTGCGAGGGTTGATGTTGCAAGAAGCCCAAGAACTGGACAATTTCATTGTAGATGGGGTGCGAAATTTCCTCTTCCCTGCTGGCACAGGGGGATTTGATCTGGCCTCTGTCAACATTCAGCGGGGCCGCGAAGTGGGTCTACCGAGCTATGTGGATACCTACGAACAACTCTTTGGCATTAAGATTACCTCTTTTAAGGATTTACCCTTTGCTTCTGATGTCATTGATTTGTTTAAAGAAGCCTACGATGATGTCGGCCAAATCGATTTATGGCTAGGAGGCATTTCTGAGTCATCTGCAAGTCATGGTGGTCTACTCGGCCCTACCTTTAGCTTCTTTATCAAAGATCAGTTTGCTCGGGCTGCTGCTGGCGATCGCTTTTTCTTTTTGAATGATCTAAAGGAGCTAACTGTCCTAGACGAAGATCTTACGGATACTAATCTGTCAACTATCATTCGTCGCAACACTTCCCAAGGTTATCTGGTTCAAGATAATGCCTTTCAGGTTCCCTACGACAACACTATTTTGGGGGATGATCGATCTAATTCATTGCGAGGAACCCGTAAAAATGATCTGATTGACGGGCAAGGCGGCAATGATTTTATCCGTGGGCGACAGGGTGACGATATCCTGATTGGCGATCTGGGCAATGACTATATCGTTGGGGGGGCTGGCGCAGATACTGTGATGGGCGGAGATGGCCATGATATTTTGACCGGTAATGCGGGCCAAGATGTTTTGGTTGGCGGCAACGGCAACGATATGCTCCAGGGCGGGGGGGGGAATGACATCCTCAACGGTGTGGGAAGTCAATTCGGTCAATACGACTTTGACATCCTGAAAGGAGGCGGTGGTCAAGACACCTTTATTTTGGGAGATGAGCGCTCCATTTTCTACCAGGGTCGGGGTATGGCGATGATTCAACATTACAATCGCCATCAAGATACCATTCAGTTAGCTGGAAGTGCCAGTGACTATAAACTGATGACATTTGGCTCTTATACCAGTATTCGTTTGGCTGAAAACGATGATCTGATTGCCATCCTTAATGGGACGGTGAGGAATTTTGATACAGGCTTTAAATTCACATAATATGCATGTAACGAAAGTTCTGTAGAGTATTCAAGCCCTTTAGGGAGATATCCCTAAAGGGTTCTCTTCTTAAGGAGGAAGGGAGCCGCTCTCGGACTGTGACACCCGTACAAGTCCATCAAGTTTCTGAACCAACCTGATTTATTCCACATCAATACAGAGCCACGCAGATTGCAGATCGATCTTGTTTATTTATTTAAGAAAGGATAAAGTGGATACAGGATGAATTTTCCATAAGGCTCTTCTCTGATATGGAGATCAAGGGTAACGGAATTCTATCCTGTTGAGGGTTGTGTTAGTTAAGAAATTGGATTAATAGCCGTGTGTTTCTTGACTAAAAAGCAAGAAAAATAGGTGAATTAAATAGTTATAAAGCCTCAATTTATTGTATGGTTGATAGCTTTGATATCTAGCTTCATCTCTTTTAAAAGAATAGTTTGAAGACATAAAAAATGGTTAGTCCATTTTAACTTTTTACTCCTTCTATCTTTGCCGAAATATAGTCAATATATTATAAGTTCCTATCTATGGAGGAGTCAGGTAATGCCAATGAAAGGTCTCTGTTTTAGCACTCAACTGTGTGCGCTAGATCACTGCATCCAGGGATTCTAGGGCTGAGGATAGACACATCTGGGATTTGGATTCACAGTTCTCTGGTACTTACCAATACGGTTCTCACATCCAACTCAAGATGGCAGATACCCTGCAATCATACCTTTAATTTTTGCTACTCCAGCCTGCACTGAGTTTTAATGCGTGGACGCCATGAAAACAACTCTGCCTCAGCCAAATGTTTTTAACCCAACCCTATCTGTAGATAAAGTGCTTATGCCTTTGTCTCAGCCTAAGGTTTTATCAACCCAATCCAGCACGACTCTAATAGGAAAAGCATTGCCTGAGCAACGAGTGATTAATACCACTGTCACGGCACTCAGATTCAACAATGCCATGAGTACTATTTTGCAGTGGGCGCATGGACGCGAGAGTAAAGCAGTCTGTGTTGCGAATGTACATATGTTGATGGAAGCCTATTGGCGGCCAGAGTTTGCGCATAACTTACAGAATGCTGATATGGTCACCCCAGATGGAATGCCTTTGGTCTGGATGATGAAACTACTGGGCTATAAGGGGCAGAACCGAGTTGCAGGGATGGATATTCTCCAGTCTCTTTGCCAGAAGGCATCAGCGGAGAATATTAAAGTTTTCTTTCTTGGCTCTCAACAGGCCATTCTTGATCAGATGCGGACTCGGCTAGAGAAGGACTATCCTAATCTGGATATCGCTGCTATGAAGCCTTTGCCCTTCCGTCCGCTGACGCCGAGTGAAGATGAGGCAGTGATTCAAGAAATTCATGAATCGGGTGCAGGTTTAGTGTTCGTCTCTCTAGGCTGCCCTAAGCAAGAACAGTGGATGGCAGAACACCAAGGCAAAGTTCAAGCGGTGATGATTGGTCTAGGTGGGGCTTTCCCTGTGTATGCAGGTTTGAAGAAGTGGGCACCTCGGTGGGTTAGACAGGCTGGGCTTGAGTGGCTTTATCGTCTAGTGCAGGAACCGAGACGATTATTTGGCCGCTACTTCCAAACCATTCCACCCTTCTTATTCTTAGCTTCTGTGCAGGTTCTGGCCCATCGTTTCATGCCCCAGACTAGAGACTGTTAAAGGCTTTGATGGCTAAGGGATCAGTATGTTGAGGCTGGTCTATATGGTCCTGGAAGCGCACTCTAACGGGGTGCGCTTCTTGCTTTGCTGCTCTCAGGGGTTCATCCTTACAGCAGTTTGAGGGGATCAACATCAATTTGGAGGCGTAGATTTTGAGGGCAAAGCTGTTGGCAGCCTTGGAGGGGGAAAGGCCAACTTTCAGAGGTTCCCCTCCCCTGCTGAGGACGTTTAACCAAAATATGCCAATAATAGCGTCGGGCAACTTTTAGGATATTGGCGGGAGCAGGTCCTAGAATTTCTCCTGGATAGGTATGGGACTGGAGATAGCCTTTTAGATAGGTTGCGATCTCATGAGCCGTACCCTCAACCACCGCTTCATTAAAACTACTGATCCGTAAGAGAATTAACTGCTGAAACGGGGGATACGTCATATCCTGGCGATGTTTAAGTTCTGCGGTGAGAAAGGTGTCCACGGCATAGCGCTGGACCGCCTGAATGACTGGATGCTCTGGCTCATAGGCTTGGAGAATGACGCGTCCAGGTTGATCCCCTCGCCCTGCCCGGCCTGCAACTTGCAACAGGGTCTGGAAGGTCCGTTCGCTAGCGCGAAAATCGGGAATATTGAGTAGGCTGTCTGCGGCTAAGACCCCGATCAGTTGAACTTGGGGAAAATCGATGCCTTTGGTCAGCATTTGGGTTCCCACCATCAGGTCTGCTTCACCACGGGCAAACTGATTGAGGAGTTGACGATGCGCCCCTTTGCGACGGGTGGTGTCACTGTCGAACCGAATCACCCGTAAATCAGGAAAGCTCTTCTGTAACTCCTGCATAACACGCTGAGTCCCGCTGCCAAAATAGCGAAAGTAGGAAGACTGACAAACGGGACAGATGTCGGGTTGGGGCTGTGTGTAGTTGCAGTAGTGACAGCGTAACAAGGACTGCTTAAGATCTGGGCTGTGGTGGTAGGTGAGGGACACACTGCAATGGGGGCATTTGGCGACATAGCCACAGCTGCGACAAGAAACGAAGGTACTGTGGCCCCGGCGGGGCATAAACAATAACCCCTGCTGTCGATTCTGTTTAAGCTGCTGTAACTGTTTTTGCAAGAGTCGACTAAAGATAGAATGATTGCGATCGGCCAGTTCCAGGCGCATATCGATGACTTCAATTGGCGGCATTGGCCGGGCGTTGACCCGTTGCGGTAAGCGCAGGTAATGGGAAAGGGGGCCGGATCGAGAAACCGCTGGTTGGGCTTGGGACCAGCTCTCTAGACAAGGGGTGGCAGAGCCGAGGATCAGCGGGCATTTGGATTGTTGCGCGCGCCATTGGGCAACGGTGCGCGCATGGTAGCAAGGTGCCGGCTGATCCTGCTTATAGCCGGTGTCGTGCTCTTCATCCAGAATAATAAGTCCTATATTGGCAATCGGTGCAAATATGGCTGAGCGAGTTCCAATCACAATTTGCGCGGTGGCGTTGAGAACATATCGCCAGGTGTCATAGCGCTCTCCCTCTGAGAGCGCACTGTGATAGACCCGAATGCGATCGCCAAATCGGGCTCGAAATCGATCGGTTAATTGAGGGGTTAAACCAATTTCAGGAACCAGCACTAAAACGGATTGTTGACGCGCTAATACGGGGGTAATAGCTTGCAAATACACTTCGGTTTTGCCAGAACCGGTGACGCCATGCAGTAGGACTTCTGTATAGCCTTTTAGTGGGTGGATTTGGGAGAGGACTTGGGCTTGATCAGGGGTGAGATCTCGGGGCTGATCGGGCTGAATAAGCTGGGTTTCTAATCGGAGTCGCTCCCGTTGGGTAATGGTGATGCAGCCTTGGCTGACCAACTTTTTGAGGGTGGTACTGCTGGTATGGGCTAATCGTAGTAGATCTTGGACCCATAACTCCCCTCCTTCCTGTTTGAGGAGGGTCAAAATTTCCTGTTGGCGAGGGGTTAGGTCGGGGGCTGAGAGGGAGAGCAAGGTGGCGGCCTGCTGCTGTTTCGGTTGGGTGGGCGCTTGTGTGTGGAGGTAGCTTTCGACAATGCCTTGTTGCTGCAATTCCCGTAATCCAATATGCGCTTTTTTGACCTGGCGACGCAGATATTGCCAGGTGTAGTCTTGGGTTGGGCTTTGCTGCAGTAAGTCTTGAAGGGTTTGAGCAATCGGACTCAAGGGGGCACGAGGGGGCGCAACAAGACGGATTCGACGTTGCGATCGCTGCAATAAACCCGGCGGTAGGGCCACTCGAATCACTGCCATCAAAGGAGTGTGATAGTAGGCCGCCACCTGTTCAAGAATCTGCCAATATCCCGGTGGGAATAGGGTGCTGCACACGACATCCACCACCGGCAAAATTCGGGTGGAGGCTAATTCAGGTGGCAGTTGGGAGAACAGACGAATAGCAATCGCCCCCATCTGCTGAGGGCCAAAGGGAACGCTGAGAATATCTCCAGGTTGGATTGCGAGGTTAGTGGGAATGCGATACGTAAACAGCTTTTCAGTGCCGGGACAGTCCACGAGCACTTCCACAAACGGGGCCGGACTAGCAGTATTGACAGCGGAAACAGAGACATCGGGTGTTGGCATATCAGCACACCCTGGAGATTATTGTTTGTGGGCCAGGGTCCAATAAAATGTAGCACCTTGATTCACCGCTGCATCAAACCAGATTTGACCGCCATGACAGTGAATAATCCGCTGCACCGTGGACAGGCCAATACCACTGCCTGAAAAATCTTCTGCACTGGTTAACCGTTGAAAGGGCAGGAAGATTCGCTCTGCCTGACTCATATCAAACCCTGGCCCATTATCTCGAATAAAAAAGATGGGCTGATCGGGAGCGATGGTTTCATCGGCATTGGGCGGATGTTGACTCACCTCTGTCAGCTTTGTTTTGCCAAATTCTATTTGGGCATGGTTGAGGGCGCTGGTATATTTCCACGCATTTCCCAATAAATTTTCGAGTGCGACCCAAAGCAGATGGGTGTCCCCTTCCACCAGAATATGAGTGGGAATTACAAACTTAACGTTCCGTTCAGGTTCTTGCTGCAATAGTTGTCGAGCGATCGTTTGGACCGTCGAGCTTAAATTAACCGTTTGCGGTTGAATCGGATTACGGCCAATATTGGATAGCTGTAATAAGCCCTCCAGCAACGTGGCCATGTGTCGGGTATAGTCTTGAATCGTCCCCAAATATTTTTGCAGCCGGGGATCTTGATCTCCCATATAGGCTGTTAGCAAAGCACAGCCCGTTTTAATCCCAGTGAGGGGATTTCTCAGATCATGAGACACCGTGTAATTAAAGGCTTCTAACTCTGTATTGGCCGCTTCCAGCTCCAAGGATCGCTTGCGCAGGGCTTTATTGACTCGCTCTAATTCAATCGTCTTTTGCTTGAGAGCCAGCTCATTTTGTTGGCGTTCGATGGAATAGCGAATAGCATGAGTGAGGGATCCCGGTGTTACCTGCCCCTTGACGAGGAAATCTTGGGCTCCCTGCTGGACGGCTTGCATGGCCACGGTTTCGTCATCTAATCCCGTAAACACCACGATCGGTAAGGTGGGTGAATGAGACAGAACCTTTTCCAGGGTTTCTAGGCCATGACTATCGGGTAAGGATAAGTCAAGTAGAATCGCGCTGAAGTTCTGCTTCTGGAGGGCACTTAGGGCGTCCTCTAACTTGTCAACATGGGTGAGTTGGTACTGTATGGCGTCATCACTCCGCTTAACCCCCAACATCCCTTGAATCAAAAACGCATCCCCTGGATTATCTTCTACTAACAAGACTTGGATACTTTCATCGGGTGGTGAAGAATCCAAACGCTTGTCATTTTGATCGGGTGGAGTAGACTTTGATTTGAGTGACTTAGCCATCATTGTGCGATCAGAGGGGATAGGGTACCTAGAAGGCAGTGATCAAAGAAAGGGGCAAGGGGTTAGGTATTTTTCTGCCATCGAAGCCAAAAACCATGAATATCTTGGGCTTTGTCGGCGAATTCATGAAAACTACTAGGCTTAGTGACATAATAATCTGCTTTGAGCCGATAGCTTTCTTCAATATCTTCTGGGGAATTAGACGTGGATAGGACGATGACAGGAATATGTTGTAATGTTGGATCGGATTTGATGTCTGCCAGCACCTCTCGCCCATTTTTGATGGGCAGATTTAAATCCAGCAAGATGAGCTGCGGGAACGGTGCTTTCCGAGATGCTTGATTTTGGCGTAGGAAGTCAGTGGCAGCTTCGCCGTTCTCAACTCGGTGCAGCGTATATCGAAAGGCACATTCTTCCAGCATACGATTAATCAAGAATACGTCGCCGGGATTGTCCTCCACTAGGAGTATGTTAACGGGAGGGATATCCATCGCAAGCGGGTCAGATTCTAGATCTTGATTCTTTCTAAGGCTGTTTTGGAGGTGCACTGCAGACTGACGAATGGGTACAGACACTTGAGTCGTTGATCAGAATAAGTTCAGAGTACCCGTTTAAGCCTTGTGAAGCGCAAATATTCTTCCAAATATATGACGGAATGGAAGTTGGAACTGATCTCAAAATCGTCTCAAATGCGGATAAGGGCTATTGGAGCCTGTTTAGGCAGAGGGTGACTCCGGTAAGGTGAAGAAAAATGTAGATCCTTGATTCAGTTCGGATTCTACCCAGATATTGCCCCCCTGCTGCTCAACTATTTTTTTGCAAATGGCTAAGCCGATGCCGGTACCCGCATATTTTTGTCGGGTATGTAATCGCTGAAAGACCATAAAGACTCGGTCGGCATGCTTCGGCTCAATGCCAATGCCGTTGTCCTTGACCCAAAATAGGTAGTGATTCTGTTGCGGTTGGCAACCAATCTCAACAATTGGGGCTGCTTCTCCTCGGTATTTAAGGGCGTTACCCACCAGGTTTTGGAAGAGCTGGGTCAGTTGGCGGGGATTGGCTGTGAGGGTGGGGAGATCGGTGCGGTTGAGGGTGGCGCCACTTTCTTGAATGGAGAGCTGTAGGTTGGCGATCGCACCCTCCAGAATTTGATTACAGTCCACTGTCTCTAGGACTTTGGCCTGGGTGCCAACGCGAGAATAGCTCAATAAATCTTGAATCAATTGCTGCATACGAGTAGCGCCATCGACCGCGAAGCCAATAATTTGATCGGCTTGCTCATCGAGCTGTCCGGCGTAGTTTTGGCTTAAGAGTTGGGTAAAACTAATCACCATGCGCAATGGTTCCTGCAAATCATGGGAGGCAACGTAGGCAAATTGTTCGAGTTCTTGATTAGAGCGTTCCAGCTCTTGGTTGAGCTGTTGCAGTTCATGCTCAAAGTGCTTCCGTTCTGTAATGTTGCGGGCCACCCAAACGACAGAGTCTTTCTGCTCGGTGAGATTGCGGGCCACCCAAACGACAGAGTTATCCAGCAGCGGAGAGATACTGGCCGTAAACCAGGCGGGCTGGCCCTCAATCATCAACTGATAGTCAAAGTTGACGGTTTGTTGGGTTTCAATGGCTTGTTGAATAATGTGGGACCATTGTTGTTCAGGATCTTGCCAGAGTTCATCAATGGTATGACTGATCAGCTCTGTATCCGGCTCACACCCTTCACTCGAATTGGTGGGGGCAACTTCGATATTGCTAATTTCACCGCCATCTAAATCACATACAAAGACGAGATCCTTCATGGCTTCAAATACGGCTCGGATTTTACCTTCGGAGCTGCGTAGTTTGGCGGCAAGTAATTGGCGATCGCTGACCTGATGCTCTAATTCCTTGATTCGCTTTTGAAGCTTGGCGACATCATCGGGCGGTGAGTTTGTTGGAGATTGCTGAACTAACGTGTCTGATGTGACTAATCCCTGAAGATGTGACGCTTTATCCACAATGGCAACACAGGCACTGCCCTCTGTTTTCATAAGTTGAGTCAGGGTCGATACTTCTTCCGCTTGGCCCAAAGGCAGGGTGGGAAGGGGAGCCATCACCGATTTAACGGCAGTTTTTGTTAGGTCTAGTTGGGTGGCGAGGGCGGTAATCAGGGTGCGATCGCAAACCACACCCACAGGAACTTGTTCGTCAACCACCACTATGTAATTATCTTTTGCTTGATATAAAGCAGTCACTGCATCTGCGATAGAAGTATCTGGTTGAGTGACCAAAGGCTCACGAATCATCACTTGCATTTTTTGAGTACGTCAATGCCTTATACCATCTAGCTTTTTCTAGATGCTATGACAAAGTCAATCCGCATTGATACTAGCGTGAATCAAAGGGTCAAGATTTCCTTTTCTCCACCAAAAATAGAAAATTTTGCCAAACCCCTTGACGAAGCCAAAAACCTGTGCGAGATTTGGTACTACAAACGTAGTATTTCATCCGCTTTGGATCGAAACCTTCAAATGAAACGCAGACTCACCTCAGCCAACCTCCATCGTCCGTCGCAACGACCCG
>NZ_JANQOY010000194.1 GCF_028285565.1 Acaryochloris sp. IP29b_bin.148 | reverse complement strand
CTGCAGTGAATTCTCCCACTCAATAAGCCCCAGCCCTTTTAGGAAAGCTAGCGTATGGCACGACTGAGATTGAAAACGATGGGCCTACTGATGGCCTTGGCGATAGTGGGCATAGCCTGTACCCGTCCCACTCCATCCACCTCAACAGGAACGGACTGTCGGACCATTACCCATGATCTGGGTGAAACAGAGGTCTGTGGTCAACCGCAAAAGGTGGTCACCATTGGTCCAAATTTATTGGAACTCCTACTAGCTCTTGAGGTACAGCCAATTGCCCATGCGGAGTATTTCCCCTTCCCTACTCGCCAATTTGATCAGCCCGATCAGCAAATTCCCTATTTGGGAAAGTACCTGACAGGACAGCCAGATAATGTGGGGACTGCTGAGAGCCCATCCTTAGAAGCGATCGCAAAATTGAAACCCGATTTAATTTTGGCCGACAGCATCAAGAATAAAGATGAATATGAATTGCTGTCCAAAATTGCACCCACCTTACTGTTTGACTACAGTGGTGCAAGGTCTGCGTGGCAGACCGATTTGAAAGCGCTTGGCCAAGCCCTCCAGAAACCTGAAAAAGCCACCGCAGTGACGGCGGAGTCTCAACGGCAAGTTGCCAAATTAAAGCAAGATTTGCAGCCCATCGTGGCTAAGGATCCTAAAGTCTTGCTGCTATTGTCTGAGCAACTGAGCCAGGGCGTGCGCCTAGAAACCGCAAACAGTGCCTGTGGGGCCTTGCTGGAAGACGTTGGGTTTCAGGTAGTGGTCCCGGCTGCTTTGAGCCAATCCCAAGAACCGAGTCATGTGATTTCGTTAGAATCGTTGACCAATCTGGATATGGACTGGATTTTGATCGAAGGCTTCTCCAGCCAAAACCTTGATAAAACGTCCAACCCGGAGGAACAGCAGATCAAAGCCATCAAAACCGAGTGGAGCGAGAATGCGATCGCACAATCACTACCACCCAGCCAAGCAGGGAAGGTCTATTTCACTCCTGTGTACCTATGCCATGCCCTCTTAGGGCCTATTGGCACTGAAATTTTTCTCAAGGACCTACACCAACAACTGGATTCCTCAGCCCTTCAAACAACTAATGGCCTTGCTCGCTATGAACCCTGACGTTTTAAGGAGAGGGTATCAATGAAAGTTCGATGTTCGGTGGTATCCAACTCTTGCTGTACCACTGACAACACCTGTGCCATCTCTCCTGCTAACAAGGCAGGAACAGCCAACCATAATCCTGGAAACACTTGAGAACGAATCACGCCTGTTTCGTCTGCCTGTAGTGGTACATATTCACCCCCCTGCAGGCTAAACCAATCCAGCTTCTGATCTAAAACCTGCCAGACGATATATTCCTGCACCCCATTCCGCCGATAGGCAACTTTTTTGTCGTATGAATCATAGGCTGCAGTACTTGCCGCGACTTCCGCCACTAACTCTGGAGCACCCTCTAGATAGCCATCCTTACTTAACTGGCATTGACCACCAGCTGATGTATTGATCAGCAACACTGCATCGGGTTGTGGTTCATTATCTAAATCTAGTCGCACGGTGGGATTGTCTCCCATCCTCACACCAGGCGTCATTGCCTTGTATATTCCCAGCCATGTCATGAGGTTGCCGTGGGGTTCAGCATGGGGTTCAAATCGCAGAGGTGAGGGCAAATAAACCACTCCTTCTATTAATTCAGCCTTTTTTTGATGAGGCATGGCATGGTAGCGACGTTCAAACTCTGGCCGCGTTAAGCGATCGCCATTCTCTAACGGGAAGATTTGTTCTTGCTCACCCAAAGAGAGTGATTGAGCTAAGGGTGTCATGATCAAGACTCTTTAATCCTGCCGCCATTATATCTTTCCTATTCTGATTGCTTGGCATTTATGCGCACCTTTCTGATCATCTGGCTTGGACAGTTTGCATCACTCCTGGGTTCAGAACTCACCAACTTTGCCATCACTTTGTGGGCCTGGGAAATCACCGGACAAGCGACCCCTTTGTCTTTGATTATGGTGTTCACTCAGATTCCCAAGCTCTTGGTTTCCCCTTTTGCCGGGATCTGGGTGGATCGCTACTCTCGTAAGCATTTAATGCTGCTAGGCGATTTAGTCGCCGGACTGTCTACCATCGCCCTGCTGATGCTGTTTCTCATGGATCATCTGCAGGTATGGCATCTCTATATTTCTGGGGCCATTAACGGCTTATTCGGCTATATCCAAGGGTTAGCCTATTCGGCTTCTCTGAGCTTAATCGTGACCGAAAAACATTATGCCCGTGCCACTGCCCTGGGCTCTGTCCAAATGTCCGGGAGTTATGTTTTGGCTCCGGCTTTAGCGGGTGCTCTCTATGCCGCTACCGGGTTAACAGGGGTTCTCAGTGTCGATATTGTCACTTTTGGTATGGCGATCACCAGTCTAGCCCTGGTCAAAATCCCTCAGCCCTCAGCACAGCCTGCTGAACCACAAACGTCTTGGTCTGCCTTAGCCTTTGGATTACAGTACCTCTGGGTTCGGCCTAGTCTGATGGCTCTATTGAGTTTTTGGATCGTCAATAGCCTGATTGGCAGTACGATATTCGCTATTCTGCCAGCAATGGTTTTAGCTCGGAGCAATAATAACCCGCTGATTTGGGGAACGCTTTTGGCCTTCTTTGGCACGGGCGGTCTCTTAGGAGGACTCACCATTAGTATTAGTGGCGGACCGAAACGCCGTATTCATGGTGTTCTCATTGCCAGTGCCCTGTGGAAGTTCGGCATTATTGTGTTGGCTCTTGCACAGCAAACGGTGACTAAGATTGGCACAGCCCTAGTGTGTGGATTCTGTTCGCCTTTTCCAGAGAGTGCGAGTCAGGCGATTTGGATGTCAAAGGTAGAGCCTGAAGTGCAAGGGCGAGTGTTTGCAACCCAATTTTTGCTGACCCAGTTGAGTAGTCCGATCGGATATGCGATCGCAGGTCCGTTAGCTGATCATTTCTTTGAACCAGCCATGCAGCCCGGTGGGATATTAGCAGGTCTCTTTGGCCCAATTTTTGGCACAGGTTTAGGGGCAGGCATGGCACTTCAGATTTCTATTTTTGCCACCTGCGGAATGTTGCTGGCGATGGGAGGATACTGCGTGCGTCAGCTTAAATTAATAGAAACGCTAGACCATTGAGGCAGTTAAGGAAAGATAGGTACTTGAGTCGATCTCATCCTTCTAAGACCACTAGCAATGCACCAGTCAGTTTTTCTTGGAGGTGTGCTTGATACCTATCTCATCACAAATGTTTAAGACGATAATCACAGCCCATCCGCAAAAGTTGGGTAGAAAATGCGATCGCACAATCTCTAACTGCTAGCGAAGAAGACCAAGTTTACTTTGCCAGATATTACAAATGGAATGGCCTTAATGGTCCTACAGGAGCTAAGCTCATCCTGGAGCAGCCCCGGCAGTTTTTGTTAAAAGATGCTTGAAGGCAAACAGAAACCCTCAACTGAATTACAACTCAGCCCGAGTATTTTGATTGCTTGGCCACGAGAGTAGCAGAAAGTCTCTGTTAAGCTGTGCTTAAATGAGAATAACACTCACTTAGTGTCAAGGCTTTAAACAACAATGGTAATCACGCTAACCGATGCTGATATTACGGACCTGGTTGATGAAGCAGAGCAGAAAGGTGAATTGATCTGTCAACCCATCGAAAATGGGATACATTACAATTTGCCGCAACAGTGGGGGCGGGGCGGCGATCACATTCTGCATCTGCGCCCAGGCCTGGATGTCTATATCCGCAATAGTCGTCTCAGACAGCCCATGCGTTTTGTTCTAGAGCATGAGTCCAACTTCCCACTGGTGGCTAAATTTTATCTATCGGGAACCTCGCGGGTGCAGACCCTCAATGCCACAGAC
>NZ_JANQOY010000177.1 GCF_028285565.1 Acaryochloris sp. IP29b_bin.148 | reverse complement strand
GACCATTCCCTTTACGTTCAAGTCTTCTAAAGCGATCACTTGGTTGTCGTTGACCAATCTAGAAGACAACTTATGCAAAAAGTCTTTGCGAGTATCTCTAAGTTTTGCTTTAAGCTTAGCCACCTGTAATCGAGCTAATTCTCTGCGCTTGGACCCTTTCACCCGCTTAGATAATCGCCGTTGAAACCGCTTGATTTTACGGTTGAGCTTTTGATAACTAGGACTACCAATCTTTTCTCCTGTACTCAAAACCGCAAAGGTTTTGATGCCCAAGTCCACGCCAACTGAATCATTAGGGGCAGGTGAATTCGGTACCTCAGCTTCAACTACGAAACTCAGGAAATAGCGATGCCTGCGGTCTTTGATAATCGTGACTGAGCTAGGGGCACTCGGCAACGGTCTAGACCATTTTGTCTTTAAGTGACCGATCTTTGCCAAATACACCTTGCCATTTTTGATGGAGAATCCACCTATACGAAATCGGGCAGATTGGCGATTATCCTTTTTCTTAAATCGAGGGAATCCCATGACTGCCCCCTTGCGCTTACCATTGCGAGAATCAAAATAGTTCTTGATTGAAACGCCTAAATCTGCAACAGACTGTTGCAAAGGGATGTTTGAAACCTCCTTTAGCCATGAGCGCTGTTCAGTACGCTTAGCCTGAGTAATGCATATCTTTTGAAGATCCGAGTTTTTAGGAATCTTTTCAGACTGCTTCGTTAAGGCAAGGGCATCATTCCACACGACTCGACAACAACCAAATAGCTTAGCTAATTTGGTCTGCTGATTGCTTGTTGGGTAGATCCTATACTGATAGCGTAGTTTCATGTCTCTATTATAGTTGGTCTGTGCTCAATGACTCAAGTATTAAGAAGGGAAAGACACAGTGTTTCTGACCTAAAAATTCACCTGATTTGTGTGACTAAATTCAGGAAAAAAGTTTTCGACGCTAAAGGACTAAACGTGATTGAGGATGCTTTTGGGTCTGTCGCTAAAAAAATGAATTTTCAAGTCCTAGAGTTTAATGGTGAGGCTGATCATGTTCATGCGTTGCTTGAATATCCGCCTAAGCTGTCGATCTCTCAAATAGTGAATTCACTCAAAGGGGTCTCTAGTAGACGATATGGACAAGCTGGATTACCTAAACCTCAGCAACAGAGTCTATGGAGTCCGAGTTATTTTGCCTGTTCTGTAGGTGGGGCACCTTTAGAAGTTTTAAAAGAATACATCCAAAATCAAGAAAAGCCGTCCTAGAAGGACGGGACTTGTATCCCAGTTTTTTGGTCACGAGCCCATATTTTGGAGGGGGTGTTGGCACAATTCTGAGCGAATATCTCGTCAGTCACTGGGGGGTGACAGTGTGATTCAATTTCCTCCGCACGATCAAGACGTCAGTGGGTTCAGTGAGAATCATAAAACCTTAACCCTTGGAATTGTGATACTCACGGGGCACTGAGCACCACGCTAACTTCTGCAAATATGGGTTGGACGGATCATGCCGTGTATTTAATTATTGAATAACGGTATAGCTTGGGACACAAATATCAGGAACCTGATCGGGCATAATATCCAGCAATGTCCGTATCTCAGATACATGGAGAACACTGAATGGATCGTCGTACATTTCTTTCTTGGGTAGGGGTTGGCACGTTAGCCAGCAGCCTACCGGTGGTCATTGCAGCATGCACCTCTAGTGATACCGCTAGTGATACTTCTAGTGAGACATCTTCCCCAGCGGCTAATGCTGACGGTTTTACCGAAGTTGGAAAATTAGCAGAGTTAGAAGGGAGTGGTTCTATTGCCCAAAAGGATTTTTCCGGAGCCCCACTGCTGGTGATTCTCAATCCCGAGGATAAAACTCAAGTGGTGGCTTTCAAGAACCAATGTTCCCATCAGCAATGTCCTGTGAAGTGGAATGCTGACGGCGGCACCTTAGATTGTGGGTGCCATGGGTCCAAATTTAAGGCAGATGGAACCGTCGCCAATGGACCTGCGAAGGATCCTCTCCCCACCTATGAAGCCAAAATAGAAGGGGATGCTGTTTTAGTTAAGGCAGGTTAGATTCCCATAAAGAAACCCCTGACATAACGTCAGGGGCCAAATCCTCTGAGGAGGAATCTCTCGATACCAGATTCCTAAATCTAGAGTGCCCCCTCTGTTGACCAGATCTGACATTTTGCTTAGCGCATTGTTACAAATTCTTCGGCAGAGCTGGGATGAATGCCGACAGTCGCGTCAAATTGGGCCTTTGTGGCTCCCATCTTGACTGCGATCGCAACTCCTTGAATAATTTCTCCCGCATGGTCCCCCACCATATGAGCCCCTAGTACCTGATCGGTGTCGGTATTGACCACCAACTTCATCAAGGTTTTCTCATCATGGTTAGGAAGGGTGTAATACATAGGGCGGAAGCGACTGCGAAAGACTTTGATTTTGTCTTCACCATACTTTTCTGTCGCTTCTAGTTCGGTAAGGCCCACAGTAGCGGCTTCAGGGGTGGTGAAAATCGCCGTGGGTACATTTTCGTAACTCATGGTTCGGGACTTACCGCCAAAATGGGTATCCGCAAAGGCCCGTCCTTCGTTAATGGCCACTGGCGTCAGATTGATGCGATCGGTGCAGTCGCCCACGGCATAAATATTGGGCTCTGCCGTTTGACTATATTCATTGACTGCGATCGCACCGCCGTCTACTTCTACCGCCGTATTTTCAATTCCCAATCCTTCTAAGTTAGGGATACGACCCGTTGCCGCCAGGCTGACTGCATCGGCTAGGATTGTTTCCTCAGCATTGTCAGCTTGCTTTACTGTGATTTGGAGACCTGTATCGGATTTGGTGATGGCCAGATCCGTCATATTGTTCAGGATCCGAATGCCATGCTTTTGCATCGCCTCTTGAATTTCCGAGCGGATATCGTCGTCAAAGCCGCGCAAAATCTTGTCAGCTCGGATAATCAGGGTCACCTCCGACCCTAATCCCTTGAGAATGCAGGCAAATTCGATGCCGATATAGCCACCACCGAGGACAACCAGATGCTTAGGCTGTTCTTTTAGGTTAAAAATATCGTCTGAAGTGATGGCATGTTCGATACCTGGAATGCTTGGCTTGACAGGCTTGCCACCCACGGCAACCAGAATTTTGTCTGCTGTGACTTTTTGATCGCCAATGGCGACGGTATGGGCATCCACCAGCGCGGCACGTCCGCGATAGACCTCCACTTTGGAGTTATCCAGCATCCGCTGATAGATACCGTTGAGTCGTGTGACTTCATCATTGACCGCCGTGATCATTTTGAGCCAGTCTAGCTGACTCTTCACCGGACTCCAGCCATAACCTGTGGCCGCATCAAAATGGGAAGGAAAGTGAGATGCATAGACCATTAGCTTTTTTGGTACACAGCCTCGGTTGACACAAGTGCCGCCCAAGCGGTCATATTCGGCAATGCCAACTTTGGCACCATATTGAGCCCCTCGCCGAGCCGTTGCAATCCCGCCCGAGCCTGCACCGATCACAAACAAATCGTAGTCGTAACTCATCGCCTTCCCTCCTTTCGCAGATTTAATCCCGTTTCTTTGTCGTTTCTCTGTAGCCTAACCAAACTATAGGGCCATGGAGCGGGTCAGCCGACCCACTCCATGCTGGGGCCAATTTAGCCAACTGCCGCAACAGCGGGTGCAGTATTCGCATGGGCACCTTTGAGATAGGCCAACATCGTATCGGCATCAGAGACTTCAAAGGGGTCGGTGGGGCAGTTGTCGCCATAATCGGCTTCGATAAACATTTTTTCGATTTGGCCATCATTGACCACCATCGAATAGCGCCAAGAGCGCATGCCGAAGCCTAGATTAGACTTGTCCACCAACATGCCCATCTTACGGGTGAATTCACCATTGCCATCGGGGAGTAAGAAGACCTTATCAGCACCTTGATGTTTGCCCCATTGGAACATCACAAAGGCATCATTTACGGATAGGCAGATGATCTCGTCAACCCCTTGCGCTTGAATTTCTGCATATAGCTCTTCGTAACGCGGTAAGTGAGTGGATGAGCAGGTGGGGGTAAATGCACCCGGTAGGGAGAAAACAACTACTCGCTTGCCACCAAAAATATCGTGGGTGGTTTTGTCTTGCCAACGGTAGGGATTAGGCCCTTGAACAGATTCGTCGCGAACTCGGGTCTTGAAGATGACGTCAGGCACTCGCTCAGTTGCAAATACAGCCATGTTTTTCCTCATGTGTTTGGGTGAACAGGTGTCGGCACTCGCCTCCACATATCTAAGAATAATTCTTATCTAAGAATAATTCAATAGTTATATTTACCTATTTTTAAGAAATACTATATTTTATTGAGGGCTTGCAAGTTTTGCCTCTATAATTGATGAATAAATTGCTGTAATAGTATTTGCTGTTTGATAGATGAAGTAATGAAGCAGTCTGCCGACGCCATTGTTCAAGTCCTCAAGGGAAAAGGTCTGCGGGTCACCCCTCAACGCTATGCGGTGTATGCCAATTTGCTGTCGCGGACCGATCACCCCACTGTAGAGCATCTGTTACAGGATCTAAACCAAGACTTTCCCATTTCTTCGCAAGCGACGGTGTATAGCTCGTTGCAAGCTCTGCGAGAAGTAGGGTTGGTGCGGGAAGTCTTGCTAGAAGAAGGGGTTTCTCGCTACGACGCCAATGTGGATCCTCATCATCATTTTCGCTGTTGCCACTGTGGTGAAATTGAGGATATTCCTTGGAATTGCTTCCAAGAACTGAGCCTCAAAAATTTACGCCCCGGTCTAGATGCCCAAACCTATGAGGTGACCGTCAGTGGTTTATGTGATCACTGCCAACTCTAGACAGACGCTCTTAAATTCATTGTGACGGCTATTAACAGATTAGTGTGGGGGTAGTGTCTCCATTTGAATCTTTTCTAATTGCTTGTCGTATTTTTTTTTCATGATTCAGCCTCTTTCGCCTGCTTTAGAGCAACAAATCATTGACGTTGAAGAACAGCTTCGCTTAGCTATGCTGACCTCTGATGTACCAGCTCTAGATCAACTGCTGGCTGATGATTTGGTGTTTACGAGTCATCTGGGCCAGATTATGACCAAACAAGATGACCTTGCCTTTCATCAATCAGGTCTCTGCCGATTCCAGGCTATTGAGTATTTAGAACGACGTATCCAACCCTTAGGAGAACGGGTGATTGTCTGTTTGCGAGTGCAGTGGACTGGCTTCTATGGCGAGAACCCTTTCCAGGATAATCTGCGATTTACCCGTCTATGGCAGCGTTCTCCTCAGGATCTATGGCAAGTGATCGTTGGCCATAGTAGTGTTGTTCAAAGCCATGCGCCCTAATCTTCTGTATCCAATGATCTGTTATTTCGGGATGTGCCGCTATGCCAGACTCCTCCCTTACGATTCGCCCTGCAACCCTTGCCGATGATGAACGGATTGCCCAGCATTTTTACCAAATGTGGCTGGATAACCAGGTGCCTGCTGAGCAGATTCGACCGGACTGGCAAGTTGTCACCCTAGATTTCTTAGCAATGGCCCGTGACCAATTGGGTTATCAGGGATATATCGCTTCTCTTGATCAAGAAATTGTAGGGTCGGTGGGCTGTCAATTGTTTTCGGGGTTGTATCCATTCCTGATTAGCCAAGACCAACGTCACTATGGCTATATTTGGGGGGTTTATGTGGAAGTAGCCTATCGTCGCCGAGGGTTTGGTCGACAATTGACGGAGGTGGCCGTGGAGTATTTGCGATCGCAACACTGTACCCATGCCGTACTCCATGCCTCTCCCTGGGGTAAACCCGTCTATGAGCAGATTGGATTTATGCCCTCCAACGAAATGCGGTTAGAGCTATAGCCTGATGTGTTGCTGACCACTGTTTGCGCTATGGAGCGGCACAAGCTGCTTCGGATGAGGGAAGGACCCCACACATTGATCCTGAATTCCAATTGACACAGCAGGCGAAACGTAGATTCTGCCAAATCTGGTGAAGTTTGTTTGCATTTGCAAGAGAAAATTGACAGAAGTGCCCTAAAAATAAGTAAGAAAGTTGTTTTTTGGACGACTGATATTCCAAGCTCATAGATTGAGGCACTCTCTTCCCATGCAACTTGCTGCACTCCTGCGAAGACGCCTAAAACACCAATGGAAGCTGGCTATTCTACTTCTCACCACAGCAGTTTGGTCGGGGGGGTTAGTTGGGTATGGCTTCTTGTTCTCTCATTTGGAACCCACTGAGGTTTCGCGACCTCAAGGTAAAACGGAAGAACCTGATGATACGGCGGTGCGATCGCCCATCAAGCCGCAAGCAAAATTATCGACCGCTCCTCCTCAACGCTTCACCACCTTTAACCAGATTCGTCACGTGCCTGCTGGAAAATTTCATTACAGTGGGAGTCCGGTTTGGTCTCCTATTCGTTTGGGGGTAGATTCAGCTATCAGGACCGAGCGCCGCGAATTTCAAGTGACTGATCTCCATCGCCCCTCCCAGAATCATCGGGCAACCCCCTTTGAGCTGCTGAAGTCGAAAAAAATTGCTTTTGTCCAAGCCACTCATGCTCCCGAAGACACTATAGGGCAGGGCTCTCAAGCCTCTGATCTGCAATTGCAGCAAGTCCCTGTTGCCTATGATGGGATTGCCTTTGCTGTGCACCCGAGTTTGCCCATTTCGGGGTTAACCTTCCATCAGCTCGCCAAAATATATTGCGGTCGAGTCACCAACTGGAAAGAATTGGGTGGACCTGATCTGGCGATTCAACCCATTTCCCTGCAAGGTTCTGCTGACGCTATGGTCAAGCGATTTGAGAAGGATGTCCTTAAGTTTCGTCCCTTTGGCCATAACCTTAGGGTGGCTCCCACTACCACCACCGCGATTCACCATCTTGCGGCAACGCCCGGTGGCATATTTTTTGGGTCTGCAGCCACAATTGTGCCGCAATGTGCCATTAAACCCCTGGCGATTGGGCGCAAGTCAGATGCTTTAGTTCCCGTTTATCAAGAGCCGCTTGTTCCCTCTAGTCGTTGCCCGAAATACCGCAACCAAATCAATATTTCAGCATTCCAAACCCAGCAATATCCTCTGACTCAGCAGCTATCCGTGGTTTTTGGCCAGCCCCCCCAGTCGGGTCAGCCAGTGGGGCAAGCCTATGCCCAATTGCTGTTAACCGATCAAGGGCAAACCCTGATTAAACGGTCAGGGTTTGCGCCTGTGAAATAGTCATCCCTCCTGGGGCGGCTGCCCATCCCTTAACCCAAATTTCCGCATCAAAATGCGATCCAAGAGTCGGGTCGGTAGCCACCGTTTTAACAACGGTAAAGTGAGACTTTTGTTGCCAATGGCAATTTCAGGCGGGAGGCGATGGGAGTGCTGGATACGATGCACTAGCTTTTGGGCTAAGACTGCCGCAGGAGTGGCTTGGTTTTGCGAAGCTTGTGCCCGCGCCTGAATCTGAGGGGTGAGGGATTGATAGCGAGAGTTTGAGGGCAGCAACCGTTCAACGTTGTGCGATGCTGTTTGCCCAAACTGGGATTGAATGGCGCCTGCTCGAACGGTCACCACCTGAATATTAAAAGGGGCCAGTTCCATCCGTAGGGCATCGGATAACGCATGCAGCGCTGCTTTAGAGGCACAGTAGGGACCCGCAAAAGGCGTGCTCATAATCCCAGAGACACTTCCTAGATTGAGGATTAGTCCTCCATCCCCCATTAAGGGAACCACCTGCTGAATCAGATGGATGGGAGCAAAAACATTGGTTTGGAATTGAGCGACAAACTCAGCGTTGGGAATATCCAGCAATGGCCCCATCACGGCATATCCAGCATTATTGACGAGAATATCGATGCCCTGAGTCTCTGCGGTCAGGATATTGATCACGGTATGAATGTCTGCAGGACGGGTGACATCCAGTTGTAGGGTCGAAATTCCCTTCTGGGCTAGCCCCTGCATCCTCTCTGGATGTCGGGCGGTGGCATAAACCCGATATCCCTGTTGATGAAATTCCAAGGCTAACGCCTGACCAATGCCTGAAGAACACCCCGTAATCAGAACCACTTGAGGAAGTGGGCTGTCAGGATTGGTAGATTGGGATGCCATCTGGTGTTTAACCCATACCGTATTAGTTGAAAAAATATTGAGCGTAAGTTTAGGTTAAGCCCATCTGGGGATGGTCTGTGATACAAGTCAAGATAGAAATTAATACTTGGGTTGAGTTTTTGCTGATGACCTCACGATTCTCGTTGCCACAGATGCCCTCCTTCTCTATAACAGCGGTATTACGAAAAAGCTTGCTCACAGTCTTAATCGCAGGAATGGTGTTATTCAGTTTGCCTAGTCCAGCCGAAGCATCGATTTGCCGTAATATTCAAGGACGTCGCATTTGCGAAGCTCAATTGAATCGCAGTGCTAAGAATTACTGGGAATATCGAGCTGTTGTTACCATTGATGGGGCCAGGCAACCGCGAGAAACCTATAATTGCCGCGACAAGATTCGGATCCAAGCCGATGGCACAGTCATTCCCTTTGCTGATGGCGATCCCAGTCCTGTCGTCTGCCGCCTTTATAACAAGCGCATGGCTAAGCGCAGGTAATGCATCTTGCATTAATCTCATCCGCTAAGTGCAGTTTTCTGTAACCATAGTAGGTTGAGACCCCCGACCTGAAGATATTCATGACTACTACCGACGATAAAGCCGTTGTTCAAGACTATTTCAATACCGTTGGCTTTGACCGTTGGCGACGGATTTATGGCGACGGTGATGTCAATAAAGTCCAAAAAGACATCCGTATTGGCCATCAACAAACGGTGGATACCTTGCTCTCTTGGTTGAAAGCTGATGGAGATTTATCAGGCCAATCCTTTTGTGATGCGGGCTGTGGTGTGGGTAGCTTAAGCATTCCCCTTGCAAAAATGGGCATTCAGGTCTCGGCTAGCGATATTTCCAGCAAAATGGTGGAAGAGGCTCAGGTCCGGGCTAAGGAGCAGTTGGGCCAAGACCAAAATCCCACCTTTATGGTTCAGGATTTGGAAACTTTATCCGGCAGTTACGACACGGTTGTTTGCCTGGATGTGTTGATCCATTATCCGGATCAGAAAGTACCGGATATGATCAACCACTTGGCCTCTTTAGCGAAATCTCGACTGATTCTCAGCTTTGCCCCCTGGACGTTGGGATATATGATGCTGAAGAAAATTGGCAGTTTCTTTCCGGGGCCGAGTAAAGCCACTCGCGCTTATCTGCATCGGGAGTTTGATGTGTGCGACATTTTGCGATCGCAAGGTTGGACTATCGAACGCAAAGCCATGACCAAAACCAGCTTCTACTTCTCTCGCCTAATTGAAGCAAAGCGCCCAGATGCATAGTCTTCAGCATGAGATCGCGGCTAGAGGATGAGCTGGTGATTATTCACAGCGACGATTTACCCAAATTTAAGAAAGGTGGGTCCGTCGTCCGCAATAGCTATTTCTGGGCACTGCGCGCGATCGCAGGGCATGCTCCGCGATACGGAGATTGGGAATATGAATCGGAGGTTTGGCTGGCACTTCAGCGCGTCTTGTTGGCGTTTCAAGAATCGGGCTATCTGGGATTACGGGAAACTCAGCTAGAGTTTCCGCCTGATTTTTATGATATTCCCCCCCTACTCAAAAGCGTCTCCACCTGGGCCGAACCTACGCCTCCAGATTGATTGGTGTCACCCTTCGGAATCAGCTATGGTAGACATTGTCCTGTTGACACCTGACCATGCCCTACGAATCCGAGAGAAATATCGCCATCCAAGCTGTACAAGCGGCAGCCCAGCTTTGTGAACAAGTTCGGCGTGAAATTGTCCCAGAAGCGATTGAGAAGAAAGATAAAAGCCCCGTCACTGTGGCTGACTTTGGTGCCCAAGCTTTGATTTGTCGAGCGCTGTCCATCGCTTTCCCCCAAGATCCCGTAGTGGGGGAAGAAGATGCGGCAGAATTGCAAACGCCTGAGATGGCCGAGCGATTGGCTCAAGTCACCCAATATGTGCAGGCCATCGTTCCCGAGGCCAATTCTGAACAGGTGACGGGCTGGATTGACCATGGCAATGGTCAGGTGGGATCGCGGTATTGGACCCTAGATCCCATTGACGGCACTAAAGGATTTTTACGTGGAGATCAATATGCGATCGCCCTCGCTCTGATCGAAAATGGTGAGATCAAAGTGGGCGTTTTGGGCTGTCCAGCCCTGTCCTTTTCGGAAGGCCAAACCGGATTGATGGGCGTTGCTGTCCGGGGCGAAGGTTCAACCTTAGCCTCACTGGCGGGTGGAGCTCCGCAATCGATTCAAGTGGTTTCTGCTGACCAGTCCGATAATCTTCGATTTGTGGAAAGCGTGGAATCTGGTCATGGCGATCAGTCTCGCCAAGCCGCCGTTGCTAAGGCAGCAGGCATTACCCAAGACTCCTTAAGAATGGATAGCCAAGCCAAATATATGGCCGTTGCTGCGGGGCAAGCTGCCCTTTATCTGCGACTCCCTTCTCCCAAAACGCCAGACTATCGCGAGAAGATCTGGGATCATGCAGCGGGTGTGATTTTAGTGGAAGAAGCAGGGGGCCGGGTGACGGATATTGCTGGCAAGTCTCTCGACTTCTCTCTCGGGGCCAAACTGGTGAATAACCAAGGGGTTGTGGTCAGCAATGGGAGTATTCATGATCCCGTTTTAGCCGCTTTGTAAGGTCTGGTCCCCTTAGGGCTGAAACAGCTGAGCAGTGACGTTCTCCAACTGTTTAAGTCCTCTCAGCGACCCGCGAATTAGCCGCAATGCAGGCAGTGGCTGGCGCAACATCCCTAGCGCTAATGGCAATGGTTGCAACTTGCCATTAGCACTAATCGCTGCATTTAAATCGGGTAAATCATGGTGGACATCATCACTAATCACTCGAATAATTCCTATAGAAATGGCAGTGGATTCCAACCCCGATAGCAGAGTAAAGCCTTCCATATCCACGACGTCTGCTTGATGAGTCTGGGCGAGTTGTCGCTTGTTGGCAGCGGTATGGATGATGCGATCGCAACTCACCCCCGTGACAGGTATCACGGTCCCCGCGAGTCGTTGGGATAGACTCAGGGAGATTTGTGAATCACAAGAGATTGGAACGTCTAGCACTTCAGTGCCGTCTACACAAGTCTGGTAGAACACCACATCACCGACGGACAACCGATCGGTTAGACTGCCTCCCAAACCCATCAACAGGGCCTTGGGGGAGTTCTGCCCATGGGACTGCTGAAGCCATTGCTGAAGAAACTGGGTCACCCCCTGGGGACCTACAGGAATGGGCACTACCGTTGCAGACTTCACCCCTGCAGCTTGTAAGCCCTTATATACGGCCCGGTGCTCTGCCCCCTGAGGCACAAACACGAGATCAATCTGAGGTGGCATGGTCATTAGTCTCCAGTCAACAAATAAAAAAAGCCTCAAAGGGGCGAGGTTTCGGCCTCCCAGCATTGGCAGGACAGATCTTAAACTCTCACACTACTCGTGTAATTTGAGAGTTCCGTATGCTATGTTCACTCGGAGACAGGTATACATACTCATTCGGTAATGGGTGATTCTGTCCTTAAAGACCTCTGTGGCTGTGGTGTGATGTGCATTTTGAGTTTTGGTATAGAGCAGGAGTGAACGATTATGGTACAAATGGCCCTGGAGTCTCCCACTGATCATCGACAAGTTGAACGCTTTTGCCAAGAGATTTTGCCACAAGTCTCTCGCACCTTTGCCCTTAGTATTCGGTTTTTACCGGGCAACTTAGGACGCGCTGTTCTCTGTGGTTACCTGCTTGCAAGGATTGCCGACACCATCGAAGATGATCCCGTTGCCACCGTAGAATCCAAAATCAGGCTGTTGGATAAATTTTTAGTCTGCTTTGATGAACCAAGCTGTGCCAACGCTTTTCCGCAAGCCATAGGGGGATTAGAAGGGGAAAAAGCACATCTATACCTTGTCGAAAATACTCACCTCGTTTTTGCGCTGTTTCGCAGTTTGCCCGCCAAGTCTCAACAGACCCTGCAACATTGGATTACAGAAATGGTCCAGGGGATGCAAAAGTTTGTCAAATTGCATGCTCAAGGCATTCGGATTAAGACCCTAGAAGAATATCAAGAATATTGCTACTACGTCGCCGGTACCGTAGGTTATCTGCTTACGGACCTGTGGTTCGAGCATTCTCCGAGCGTTGATTTTGCCACCTACCATACCCTGCGGCAAACTTGTGCCGCCTTTGGCGAAGGCTTGCAAACCGTTAATATCCTCAAAGATATTGCTTGGGATGCTGAGCATGAAAACTCTATCTATATTCCCCAAGATGCCTTAGAAACCCATGGCAGCAGCCATTCGACGCTATTAGATCCTGCGTTTCTTGCCCAGAATCATGCCGCCATCAAATCCTTGGTTGAACTGGCTTGGTCCGATTTGGATAAAGCCGCCCAATATTTGATGGAAGTCCCTCGGGCTGCTATTCCCATTCGACTGTTTTGTATCTTGCCCCTAGTGTTTGCCTATGCCACCTTGCGCGATATCACTGGGTCTACCGCCATGCTTCAATCGGGTGGGAATATCAAGATTTCCAGAGCTGAAGTGAAGTCTCTGATTATGGTGGGGCCTTTTACGGTTCTGAGTAACTTCACCATCCGCCGCCTGATTGACCAAGTGCGTCAACAGCCCTTTTTATGGGGCAATAAAAATACCGCTCTCAAAAAGGCTGCTTAATTCTTGCTGGCAGATGGTGCACTGCCCTTGGCTTTGATGCAATTTTGGGCTTTTGTTCACTGCTTAAGGGGGCAATGAGGTAGCCTGGTTTTCGACCTTAAATTTTGCTTGCCCCTAGTCTGCTTATCCTCACCCTAAGATGGATACAGAAGATTGAGGATGAGTGATAGGATAATTTGGCGATCTTTTAAAGAACACAAGCTTTTCGGTTGCTGCCAACCGATATGGCTCAATTGAATGGGGCAGAGCATGAGCGCTATACGCATGCCTCGACCCATTTATACCCATTGTCAAGAGAGGACTGAACTGCATGGTTTATCAACTACCCGACCTGCCCTACGACTACAACGCGTTGGATCCACATATTTCTGCACGGACCCTAGAATTTCACCATGACAAGCATCATGCAGCTTATGTGACGAAGTGCAATGGTATGACCAAAGATACCCCAATGGATGACATGTCTATTGAGGAAGTGATCAAGTCTGCCTACGGTGATCCGGCAAAAGCTGGACTGTTTAACAACGCTGCTCAAGCTTGGAATCACAGCTTTTACTGGAATTCCATGAAACCGGGTGGCGGTGGACTCCCGGGTGGCGCCTTGGCGGCCAAAATTAATACCGATTTTGGCAACTATGATAACTTGAAGGCTGCCTTCAAAGACGCAGGAGGGACTCAGTTTGGCAGTGGATGGGCTTGGCTGGTGTTGGATAATGGCACCCTTAAGGTTACCAAGACTCCCAATGCTGAAAATCCTTTGGTTCATGGTCAAACGCCCTTACTGACCATGGATGTGTGGGAGCATGCCTACTATCTAGATTTTCAAAATAGTCGCCCTGGGTATATTGATACCTTTTTATCCAGTTTGGTGAATTGGGATTTTGCTGCCCAGAATTTAGCCGCTGCTTAAGCGAGCCTCTCAATTTTGGGGCAGATTATTGATTCCCTGCAACACCAGAGGAGCTCTAGAGCTCCTCTGGTGTTAACGCAACCCCACCCAAGTAAAGAAATCCTGGCGGGTTACTAATTCCAATAAGAGCAAAACAATAAAACCCACCATGGCAAAGCGGCCATTAATTCGTTCTGCATAATCCGTCCATCCAAATGCAGGTTCAGGGGGAGCTTCTAGGTCTGGCAAGGGGGTGGGCTCAGGGTTAGGAGGGTTGGGGGATGAAGAACTCATAGACAACGCAGAAAGGGACTTCAGCATCTTAACGGAATTCATCTGCGATCGCACCACCCCAACACGGGCAATCGGCTGATTTATCTCAGGGCCATTAGTCAGCGTCTGGGGAGGAAGAGGGGGGAATCTGTGTAGAGGACTTCAGTTTTTTAACGGCATCAATCAGCGATCGCACTTCAGTCGTCCCAGTTGATGCCTCAAAGGTCATGGGGAGCTTTCTCCGCTTCAGCATTCGCCCTGCTAAAGGGAGCAGACTGAAGAGTCCTGGGACATCCTTGAAATTATTGCCCACAACTCTCAAGCCAAATTTGCGCTCATCGATCCAGCCCCCCGCTTGTACTAAATCCACGAGGACTTGTCGATGGCGGATCGGTCGATTGGTCGGCAGTTGGGGATTGGCAAGTACCTGGGATTTGATTTGGCTAATTTGATCGAGCGGTGCCACTCCCATGGGACAGACGGTATTGCAATTAAAACAACGGGTACATCCCCACACCCCTTGGATGTCCTGGTTATACTGCTCCAGCCGATCCTCCGTCGCTTGATCTCGCGTGTCTGCTAATAACCGATGGGCTTTAGCCAAGGCATGGGGACCGACAAAGGTGTCATTTGTGGAGAGTGCATTACAGTCAGAGTAGCAAGCTCCACAGAGAATACAGTTACCCATCTGATCGAGCTTGCTGCGATCCTCGGGCGATTGCAGAAACTCACGTTCAGGCAGCTGACGACTGGCAGAGCTGACATAGGGCTCAACCTGCTCCAGATTTTGCCAAAATTGGTCCATCTGCACCACTAAATCTTTGATCACTGGCATATTGCCCATCGGGGCAATTTCAATCACAGGCAGGGATTCTGAGTCCTGCTCTGCGGTGGTGGACTCCTGGTCGCCCCAAGATGATTGAGCATGTGCTAGTTCTGCTTGTACATTCTGTTGGCAGGCCAAGGCAGCTCGATGGTTAATGCGCATGCTACAGCTACCACAAATTGTATTGCGACAGTTTTTTCGAAATGCCAGCGACCCATCCTGCTGCCACTTGATCAGATTTAAACAGTCCAAAATAGTGGTACTCGGGTCTACATCTAATGTATATGTCTGGAGTCGGACTTCACTCTGTCCCTGTTGACGGGTTATTTTGAATCGAACTTGCATGATTTCATGCCTAAGAATTTTGCAGGGGCGTCAATTTTTCAATTATATTTATCGATTTTTCTGGAAAGTCTAAAGAAAAATTACCTTTGATGAAGGCATTAGAGGATCTATGCCAGCACATTTAATCATTATGATCAATGTATCACAGCCCGATAATCTCGATAGTCACCACTCTATTTCCCGAATCTATACTTGCAAATAGAGTCGCTTTAGCTTGTGTTTTTAGAGTCTGTGACTTTCCCTCACCTAAAAATTGACTTTCGTACTTCCTTATTACTGAGTGGGGTAAGTCTAATCTCGGTCCTTTAAATTGAGGATGATATCTGATCTACCCGTCTTTCATTTATAAAAATAGTTGCTAATCAAAAAGAAACCGTTAGAATAACAATTAGAAAGCAATTCGTTTTCTTTTTGCTACAATTACATTAGTTTAAATATGGTCTGGTTGCTGGAATTTATTATCCAGCTTTCAAGATCTCACCCAAGCAGAAATGCTTCTCTTTCTCTACATATTGATTGCAAGGATATTTTTGTAGATGGCAACTGACACCGAAACGACGCCTTTAACTGGCAAGGCACTCCTGCAAAAAGTTAAAGAACTTCAGCACTTATCTCGTCGTGAAAAGGCAAAGCGATGCGGATATTATTCGATTACAAAGAATAAGCAAACCCGTGTCAACCTCGGCGAATTCCTGAATGCTGTGATTGAAGCAAGAGGGATTGATCTCAATCCTGATGGCTCTAAAGATGGGCGTGGACGCGAACCGACGTATCGGGTCAGTGTTCATAAAAATGGTCAAATCGTGATTGGTTCCACCTATACTCAAGCAATGGGATTAAAACCTGGGGATGAGTTTTCAATTAAGTTGGGATATAAGCATATCCATTTAATTCAGGTGGGGGCAGCGGAAGAAGAATAAAGGTATTGTTTTAGAGTGGCCGCTGGCTGACATCAGTACTTCTGCGATCAAGGCGATTGCTCGCTCTAATCTCAAGCGCAGCATCCCAAATACCTCATAATCGATGTTAGATTCACAGAAACTCTTGCTAGTTCTAGTTAGAGTTTCTGTTCGCTCTAACTAACGTGACTGGATTTAACGGATTGAATCGAGTCAAAGAAGAAACTGGAACAGAACGTGATAGCTGGACTTGCAGATATTCTGCTGACCAACCCTGCTGATCAAACCAGTTTCCAGCAACGCGAAAGTTTTCCAGGGTCGTAAGGCTGATCACGATAATTCCGGGTAACGCCAGCTGGCTTTGGCAGTAGTTTAAAATTTCTCTGAGGTGGCCCCCACTTCCTCCGATAAAAATCCGATCAGGCTGCGGCAAATTAGCCAGCGCTTCAGGTGCTTGCCCATGCACAAGGTGAACATTGTTCACCTGAAAACGCTGACAATTTTGAGAAATTAGCTGCGCCCCTAAAGTGGTTTTTTCTATTGCGTAGATTTGAGAAGTCGGCGTTGTTCGGGCAATTTCAATTGCAACTGAACCTGTCCCTGCTCCAATATCCCAAATAACTTGGTGCTTTAGCAAATGTAATTCTGCTAAAGCCATGATCCGAATCTCCCGTTTTGTCATTAAACCCGGTCGATCCATAAAGGTATAAAAGGCCTGATCGGAAAGTCCGAGTAGGGGCAGAGTGTCTAATTCTGGTGGATCGGGCTGCTCTTGCGCTTGCCGGAGTAAAACAACGATATTCAGGGGCGAGAACTGCCGATCAACCAGTGTTTTTGGTGCAATTTTTTGGATCTGTTCCTCTGGACCTTCGAGATTTTCACACACCCAAAATTCATAGTGAAGGGGCAAGTCTAAGCTGAGGAATAATTGTGCGATCGCAGCTGGCGTATGGGTTGGATCGGTGAGCACGGCAATTTTGGCCGCTCCTTTTTGGAGTGCCGCGATCAACGTAGTTAACGATCGACCATGCACACTAATCACCTCTGCATCTTGCCAAGGGACTTTGAGGCGATTAAAAGCAATTTGTACGGCACTTAAGTAAGGGTGAAAGCACAGTTGATCCGCATCAAAGGTTTGCAATAATAACCGACCAAAGCCAAAGAAGAGGGGATCGCCCGACGTCAGCACCACAATAAGTGGCTCTGAACGTTGTTCTAAGTGCTCTTGAATCGCCTGTAATCCCTGGGCAAAATCTGTTAAGGCAAGGTGTTGAACCGCATGCTCTGGGAAATAGCCCAGATGGCGCGGGCTGCCGACGAGGAGAGTGGCTTGATCAATCAGGGCTTGGAGCGTTGTCACTAACCCTTGTCGACCGGATAAGCCAATGCCGACGACATGAATCGGTGTCATGCTTGTTGGCCTCGTTGTTGCCAAGCCAAGGTTAAGAGGGCATTAACGATGGCGGCAGCGGCAGGTGAACCCCCTTTGCGCCCTTCAATCCGGATTTGTGGGATTGATAATTGAGCCAGTGCGGTTTTGGCTTCGATCACACCGATAAACCCCACGGGCACCCCAATCACTAGGGCGAGCTGTTGAGCAGATCTCTGGATCTGTTGGCACAACGCGATCAGGGCAGTTGGTGCATTACCAATGACATAAATGGCATCTGGATAATCCTGAAAACACTGGAGCATGCCAGATGCAGTTCGAGTTTGTCCAGGTGCAGGAGACTGGCCAGCATCCACCGCTGTAATGACGGGATTATGAAAGGTTTGGCGTACCACACTTTGAATGCCAACAGTGACCATATTGACATCGGTCACGATCGGCTTTCCCTGTGCAAGGGCTGCCGTTGCTTGTGGAATGACCCCTGGACTAAAGTGCAGCAGATGTTGGAATTCAAAATCGGCGGTACTGTGAATGACTCGACGAACAACAGCATATTGATCGGCCGAAAAATGGTGAGGACCGATTTCATCATCAATCGTGGCAAAGCTTTGTTGCAAAATTGGATGCAGGATTAAAGTCATGTCAAAACGACATCAAAGACCAATATCCACTCTACTCTTATTCCAGGTGAGGCCAACCTCCAATAGACTGGGAGTGGATAGAGTTTAGGGATCGGATTACAGCCCTTTTTACCTCGCTAAAGATGTAGTGCTGCTGCTTGCAAAGGGGCACCCTAAACCAGACGAGTAAGGATGACCTGCCGTTGTAGTCCCCTTCAATAGGGACCTAACAGAAGGAGTTAGCTTCTATGCCAACTTACCTCTATTGGGGAGAAGACACCTATCGCTTGTCAAAGGCGGTTCAAGCCCTTCATCAGCAGGTCTTAGATCCCGCCTGGCAAAGTTTTAATGCCGACAAAATAGAGGTATTTGCTGGATCAGAGGGGACCGCTCAAGTTGTCCAAGGGCTGACTCAAGCCATGACTCCTCCCTTTGGTATGGGTGAGCGCCTGGTGTGGTTCGTCAATCCGCTAATCGGATCAACGGCAGATCGCTTGGCTGAATTCGAGCGGACGCTGCCGGTGTTGCCCCCCACCTGCCATTTGTTGCTGACGCAAACGACCAAACCCGATGGTCGCAGTAAGCTTACTAAGCTATTGCAGAAACAGGCACACGTGCAGGAGTTTGCCCTGATTCCCCCCTGGAAAACAGATCAGATTCTACAAAGAGTGAAACAGGCGGCCCAGGAGCTGGACGTGCCGTTAACTCAGGCTGCAGGCGAACAGCTCGCCGATGCCGTCGGGAATGATACGCGCCGCCTCTACGGCGAGTTGGAGAAGTTGAAACTCTATGGGTTATCCGCTACTCTATCGACGCAGCGGATAGGGGTAGACGTTGTCCAAAAACTGGTCTTGTCTACAACTCAAAACAGCTTGCAGTTAGCGGAGGCCATTCGCCAGGGAAAAACAGATCAGGCCTTAGGCTTGGTCGCCGAACTCCTGAGTTTAAATGAACCCAGTTTGAAAATTGTCGCCACCTTAACGCGGCAATTTCGCACTTGGTTATGGGTGAAACTGATGGTGACTTCAGGAGAGCAAGATGAACGCGTGATTGCGCGTGCTGCTGAGGTCGGTAATCCCAAGCGCATTTATTTCCTTAAACAGGCGGTCCAGTTTGTCAGCCCTGGGCAACTCCGACAAACCTTAGGCTGTCTTCTCGAGTTGGAAGTTGCCTTGAAGCAGGGAGAGGATGCCCGTTCAGTCTTATCGGCGAAGGTGGTTGAAATGAGTCAAATGTGCCAACTTAATCAGAATAGTGGCCCAAAACGGCTTGATTCAAAGCGGCTTGCTAAGACGGGAGAAGTGATGGATATCTAACTGGAACTTCCCATCCAAAAATGATTCAAGATATGTATACCGACACTGACTTAAGTTTGTTGGGATTACTAGGGTTTATGTCAACTTCTATACGGCAAACAAACATGTTCAAACCTCTCGTCAACACCCGTTTGGGGTGGGTGTTGTTTTTAGCGTTCTGTAGTTGGGGGAGTGGTTGGGTTCCTGGGCTGACCCGTGATTTTACCGGCTTCATGCTATCGTCTACTGCGGTAGCCCAGAGCCAACCTAAATTTGAGAAAATGTTAGGGAATTACGCAGAGGCCATTTTGCAGATGGAGCCGCTGCGATTACAGTCCTATCAACAGGTGCAACAGATCATGGGAGGGGCATTACCCACCAATGTGTGTAAGCAATCTGATTTAGCCACTCCAGTGGATAATATTTGCGATCGCTTTTTTAACGAGTCTGCTGAGATTATTCGTAGCAATGGTTTATCGCTCACAGACTTCAACGCCATAACAGAAGAAGTTCGTAAAAACAAAACTCTTAAAAATCAGCTCGATAAGGAATTAATTCGCCGCAAGCGCAACTAGGTCGCCCCTCTAACCGTTTAGAACACGATGGGTCTTGTTCAGATCTTGTCTCAGGCTCGGAAGGTGGAATAATAGCAACACAGGTTTGTTGAAGGTAAAGGGTAATCTCTCAGTTGGTCAAATTTTCTCAGACTCCGTGGGGGCGGTTCGTATCCTTTGTTGCGATCTCGCTTCTGACTTGTTGTACGGTCGTTGCCTGTCAATTGGGCAGCGGTGACCAGCCCACCGACAATGTGATTCGGGTGGGTTCAAAGGATTTTACAGAACAACTTATTCTGGGCGAACTCTATGCCCAACTCTTAGAAGCTCAAGACTTGCCCGTAGAGCGAAAATTTAATTTAGGAGGGACTCCCATTGCCCAAGCGGGCTTAATTAAGGGAGATATCGATCTCTATCCAGAATATACGGGAACGGCTTTATTAACGATTTTAAAACAACCGAGTAACAGTAACCCCAAACAGGTGTTTGATACCGTTGCCAAGGCCTATGAACAAGATTACAACCTGGTGTGGTTGAATCCAGCCCCGATGAATAATACTCAGGCGTTGGTGGTGACTGCTGCAACGGCTAAAAAATATAAACTGCAAACGATTTCTGATTTTGTCGATCAGGCTAAAAAACTGCGCATGATTGGCCCACCTGAGTTCGAAGCGAGAGAGGATGGGTTGCCCGGATTAAAAGCAGCCTATGGGGACTTCAAATTGAAGGCCTATATTGCCACGGATCCGGGCTTACGCTACCAGGCCTTACAGTCAGGTCAGGCAGATGTGGGCGTTGGCTTTGCCACAGATGGTGAAATTAGTGCCCTAGATTTAGTGGTTCTAGAGGATGATCGGGCGTTATTTCCCCCCTATCAAGTTGCTCCAGTGGTTCGCCAGCCCGTATTGGAGGCCTATACTAAAATCAAAGGCACGCTCAATGCCCTCGCCCCAAAATTAACGGACGATACCATGCGTCGTCTGAATTATGAAGTCAGTGGCCAACGTCAAGAACCCCGAACAGTGGCACAACGGTTCCTACAAGAAGCGGGACTGCTCTCGCCCACCTAGGCTGTTGTAGGGTCTTACAGTCATGGATATTCCCCTTCACAACACCACTGCCCCCCAAGGTCAGCTTGTCTCGTTTCCCCTCGCAGCTCAGACGCAGCCCAGCCGTTCACAGCTTGACAATATCAAAGCCCAATTAGACCTGGTGTTACTCGCACTAGAAGCGTTGTTAGGCATTGGTTCAGAGGCCGTATTGCAGGCCGCTATCGAATTAAATCTTCAAGATGTGGTCGGCGACAGGGTGGCGTTGTGGCGCTTACGACAATCGAATCCCCTCCGGCGGGGAACAGGGGGGCGCAAAAAGCTGGATATTGAAGAAGCGCTCTCTTTAGTGATGATTAGCTGTTATTTGGCTCAGCAACATCAAGCCATTATTCGCGAAGCCGTTGGGTTGTTAGAAACACTGGCCGATACCCATCGCCAGCCTCACCAAGTTGCCTTGTTGGGAGACTATTTGGATAACTTTACCAATACCTATCAAGACCGGATGACCGAAGACGCGTTATCAACCGATGCCCTGACTGACCTGGCGCTGAAATTGCTGATAGATTTGTTATTCTATAGCAACAACCAGGGTCCACGGCGGTTGTGGATGGCCCTGTTAGATCGAGCCAGTCATCCTGCAACCTAGCCTTCTTTCGTTATTCCCTTCTGGGCTATCAGCGAACTGACCTGAAAGATTTTGACCAACCTCTATGTCCCTTATTTCCAGGCAATATCGCCCTCCTAGCTGCAGTTTAGAAATTACGGCACAACTGTCTCCGTTGTCTCGGTGGGCTAAAC
Organism: Acaryochloris sp. IP29b_bin.148; assembly: GCF_028285565.1. Classification (GTDB taxonomy): domain Bacteria; phylum Cyanobacteriota; class Cyanobacteriia; order Thermosynechococcales; family Thermosynechococcaceae; genus Acaryochloris. The sequence continues at coordinate 2,605 of NZ_JANQOY010000177.1, read as the reverse complement.
GGCCTATCCTCAAGTCCGTCAACTTTCTGCTCAGCTTTCCCGAATTGTCAGGACTCAATCACGAACCCCTAGAAATTCGAGGCGATCATGAGCAACTTCAACTGCTCTCAGAGACAGTGGCCGACTATACACAACATCTGCTCGGACAATCTCTAACTGCTTCTCGATTGACCCCTGCTGCGTCAATGGCATCTTCCCTGCCTGATGCCGCCGCAGACGCTCCTCCGTCTCAACCTTATTTACGCCCTCGCAGTTGGGTTAGCCACGATCTCAGTTTGGGCTCATTGTCCACGAATGCCTCAGAACAGACCGTTTCTCTGAAAGCTTCTCAACTTTTTGATTTGGTATCCGCGCTGGATGATTGTACGGCTGAGTTAGAGATATTGCCGCTGCCGAGTCGTCGTCCGGCATTGTCGGTGTGGGCCAGCAGTGCCGCAGTTATTGTTTTGATGATGGGGGTGACCACTGCAACCTTGCAGCTGACTCAGCACAGTCCAGTCACACAGCGCGAACGAGAGAGTTTGACCGATGCCAACGATGTGGCTTCTGAGCCAGTCGAAGGCGAAGGTATTGCTTCTGCCCCCCAGGTCAGTCCTCTGCCCCCCAGTCCAACAGCGCCTGCTCAGCCCCCTACGCCATCCTCTACGTCGAGGCCGTCAGCGGAGGCGGATCGTCGTGATCAGCAGGAATCAACGGCAACTGCTCCTCCCATTGTGGCCCGTGCCCCTCAGCCTAAGCATCGGTCGGCCAAACCGCAGACATTAGACAATCGCCAAACCCGGTCAAATGAGCTATCAACACCCTCTCAAGCAACCAAGAACTCGGCCGACCAGAACATAAAAAGTAGGGGTCAAGATCAAGGCCAAGATCAGAGCATGGACAAACGGTTACGCCAGCCGGTTGCCGTTGCCCCCTCTTCTCCTGCTCCTGCCGATTCCACGGCAGATGCCAAGGCTGTACAACCTAAAGTGTCTAGTCCTCCCCCAGCGGCTGCCCCGCCCTCAAGCCCTGCTGCGGAACCCATACCAGAAACCGCTACAGCGGCTAGTGCAGAGTCTGCTTTACAGGAATCGGATCGATTGGGCAGCCAACGATCGGTGACTCAAAATCCTGCGCGTCCTCAAGCGGGTCGGCAAGCCCCTGGACGTCAGGAATCGGCCTATGTGATGTCTCGGTCGTCCCATGCGCTCAATATTCGCCAATACCTGAGCCAACGTTGGCAGGTTCCCACAGGCCTAACTCAACCGTTACCCTATCAACTCACCTTGAATGCGAACGGCTCTTTAAAATCCGTCCAACCTTTGAATAAAGCGGCAACTCAGTATTTGGAGCAGGTCCCCTTCCCGCCTGTTAATCGGTCTTTTATTGCCCCTTTAAAATCATCCCAAGCCCCTCAAGTCCGTCTAGTGCTCAACCCAGATGGGACTGTTCAGGTCTTGGAGAGGGGCACTTCTAACGCAGCTCCATAAGACGATCCCTATGGCTTTTTCATCACCGTCTGAACGGCAATATCCCATCAGTGTTGCTCCGATGATGGACCGTACTGATCGGCATTTTCGCTACTTTATGCGGCAAATCACGCAACGGACGTTGCTTTACACAGAAATGGTGACTAGTGCGGCGATCTTAAATGGGGATCGCCAACATCTACTGGATTTTTCCCCGATCGAAAAACCGCTTGTGCTACAGGTTGGTGGCGATAACCCTCGTGATCTGGCGGAATGTGCCCGGATTGCCCAGGACTGGGATTATGACGAAATTAATTTAAATGTGGGTTGTCCCAGTAGTCGCGTGCAAAACGGTCATTTTGGAGCCTGCTTAATGGCCCAGCCAGAGCGAGTGGCTGCCTGTGTGGAAGCCATGATGCAGGCTACTGATCTGCCAGTCTCGGTTAAGCATCGGATTGGGATTGATGAGTGCGATCGCTATGAAGATATGGCTCATTTTGTGCAAACGGTTGCGACTACGGGCTGCCAAATTTTCAGTGTTCATGCCCGTAAGGCCTGGCTCCAAGGCTTAAGCCCTAAGGAGAATCGCAATATCCCACCCTTGCGCTACGCAGATGTTCACCAGCTCAAGCAAGAATTCTCTCACCTGTGGATTGAAATTAACGGTGGATTTACCCAGTTATTTCAGGTGCAAGATCAATTGCAAACCGTAGATGCAGTGATGATTGGTCGGGCAGCATACGACAATCCCTACCTATTTGCGGCCGTTGATCGCGACTTTTATGACGTAGACGAGCCTACTCAATCTAGAGGGCAGGTTGCGCAAGCCATGATGAACTATCTAGAGGAATGGAAAGCGAAAGGACTGCTAAAGCCTCACTCCATTACCCGTCATATGCTGCAACTTTTTGTAGGACAACCCGGTAGTCGAGCCTGGAAACGAGTATTGACTGAACAAGGCTGTCAACCCAATGCAGGCCCTGAAATTATCCATCATGCATTGGACAAAGTCTGTGCTACAACGGCAGGGCTAACCTCGTAAAACGTTTCAGCTATTGTTTTATTGATCTTTTTTAGAAGGGACGCGCTCATAACCCGGCTTCGTCTGAGTCATTTTGGCCCATAACCCCTTCACATCATTGAGGAGCGCCCCCGTT
>NZ_JANQOY010000025.1 GCF_028285565.1 Acaryochloris sp. IP29b_bin.148 | reverse complement strand
GGTTGCTGTTCAGCGGACATTGTGGATCTATTGTTTCAGCTAATTTTACGGACTTGTCCCATCTTATCGAAACCTTTGAAGGAATCACCGATAAAGTTGAACTTGGCCTCAAACCTCGACTCTCAAGTTTAAATTTGGCCATTGGGTTGATTTGGCTCTTGCTTCAACCATGAAGTTCCAAACTAAATCCCCAAATAGAAAAAAGTAACTAAATTTAATGATCACTCCTATGGATGACTCGTGATCAGATCTATCGAAGGAAGGGGCTCAGTTAATCACCAAAATTTTTTCTTTCAAGGCCAGCCGTTTTCTCTGGACAGCCTTCCATGTTCTGTTGCTCAAATTAGTAATGCTGTTCTGAAGGAACAGATCTCGATATCCCTGATAAGCCTCTTATGGATAACGCTACTAGGTTTACACCAACCCGAAGGATCTAAGGGACATCAATCCTATCGTTCAACAATATTGGTCCCTCACCTCTAGTCATTGGGATCAACTGTGCTCACATATAGGGTTTTTGGAGCCTGGCATTTCCTTAAAGACTTAATTGTCTATTGTTCTTATATTTAAAAATTAATAAAGTAAATATATATAAAAATTTTAATTATTTTATTTTAGAGGCTATAGATAGTTTATTTTTCCTATAAGCTTATTTAATTCTTTTTTTTGAGATTTAAGGGCAATTTATTCTTCCTCAAGCACTACAAACTAGTCAATAATGCTTACAGGTGCTGAAACTCAAGGGAGATTCTAGAGAATGAAATTAGCCTACTGGATGTACGCTGGTCCAGCGCATATTGGCACTTTGAGAGTGGCCAGTTCTTTCAAAAATGTTCACGGCATTATGCATGCTCCCTTGGGGGATGACTACTTCAACGTCATGCGCTCCATGCTAGAGCGGGAGCGGAATTTCACTCCCGTCACGGCCAGCGTTGTTGATCGTCATGTATTGGCCCGTGGCTCCCAAGAAAAGGTCGTTGATAACATCACTCGCAAGGATGAAGAGGAAAATCCTGATTTGATTGTCCTTACCCCCACCTGCACCTCCAGCATCTTGCAAGAAGACCTGGAGAACTTTGTAGAGCGAGCCTCCCTTAGCACTCAAGGGGATGTCCTACTGGCTGATGTGAATCACTATCGCGTCAACGAACTACAGGCCGCAGATCGCACTCTCGATCAGATTGTCCAGTTCTACCTGCAAAAGGCACGCAAAAAGGGCGAGCTACCCGAAGGCAAAACAGCCAAGCCCTCCGTCAATATCATTGGTATTTCAACCCTAGGGTTTCACAATCAGCACGACTGCACCGAACTCAAGCGGTTGATGGCTGATTTAGGCATTGAAGTTAACGAAGTGATTCCAGAAGGGGCTTCCGTCCATAACCTCAAGCGCCTCCCTCAAGCCTGGTTTAACCTGATTCCCTATCGTGAGATTGGCCATATGTCCGCTCACTATCTGGAGAAAGAGTTTGGCATGCCTTTCGTCGATATCACACCCATGGGTGTGGTGGAAACGGCTCGCTGTATTCGCAAGATTCAAGAAGTTCTGAATGCGCAAGGGGCAGACGTTAACTACGAAGAGTTCATTGAAAACCAGACTCTACATGTTTCCCAGGCTGCCTGGTTCTCTCGCTCTATCGACTGCCAAAACCTCACCGGTAAAAAAGCAGTTGTCTATGGCGATAACACCCATGCTGCTGCCATGACCAAAATCCTAGCGCGGGAGATGGGGATTCATGTGGTTTGGGCTGGTACCTACTGCAAATATGATCAAGAATGGTTCCGCAAAGAAGTCAGCGAATATTGTGATGAAGTGATCATTAATGAAGATCATGGTGCTATCGGCGATGCCATCGCTCGGGTCGAGCCTTCCGCTATCTTTGGTACGCAAATGGAGCGTCATGTGGGTAAGCGGCTCAATATTCCTTGTGGGGTGATTGCGGCTCCTATCCATATCCAAGATTTCCCTATCGGCTACAAACCTTTCCTTGGCTATGAAGGGACCAATCAGGTGGCTGATTTGGTTTACAATTCCTTTACCCTCGGCATGGAAGACCACTTGTTAGAAATCTTCGGTGGCCATGACACCAAAGAAGTGATCACAAAGGGCATCTCAGCCGATTCTGATTTGGGTTGGAGTGCCGATGGTCAAGCCGAACTCAACAAAATCCCTGGTTTTGTCCGCGGTAAAGTGAAGCGAAATACCGAGAAATTTGCTCGTGAGCGTAACATTACCGAGATTACGGCTGAAGTGCTATATGCAGCGAAAGAGGCAGTTGGTGCGTAAGCATTCGCTTTTATTATCCCCATAATCACAGAGGCTGCTCATATTTGGGCAGCCTTTTTTAATTAATTCACGCTCTAAATTCTAAACTGCTGGTAATAAAAAGCCCCTGCTTTTTGAACAGGGGCTTAGAGGTTTGGTTTGGCAATCTATATTGTAGTTATCAGTGATAATTACTGCATTTATGCAACTCAGAGAAACTTTTTAAGAAAATTTTGATTACTTATTTCACTTGCATCAGTTTAAGAAAGACTATAGAGTCTGACTCTAGTTCTCAATCGGTGCATCCTTGCTATCCATAAGAATCAAAGCGTTGGTAATGATGGATAGTACTGATAAAGCTGCAAATCCTGCGATTGGAACTAGCATCTAAATTTACCCCTCGTATAGTCAAAATCAGGTATATGACTATAATCCTCAAAATACTTGGGAATGTTCAGGTAAGAAATACTGAACTTTGGCAATAAGATATTTTTTTCTCTACGCGTAATTACGTATTATCTGTGGATGTCCTTCGGATCTGTTCCTTTTGCAAGAAGTCACAATCAGTGTCAACAGAATCATGAGCGTCACTATCAAACAATAGAAATGAAAAAGAGATTGTTGCTACTAGCAGTTGTCATGTACTGGGTATGCATAGGCATTCCGTTGGGAACCGCAATGGCCCAGGATCAGTTAGAGAGCAAGCTGGTCGATCGTTATCAGGCTTTACCAGGAGAAGTGAGTGTTGTAGTCCTCAGGGATAAAATGACGTTGGTAGAATTGAATGCTGAGCAACCGCTTGCGATCGCATCTGCCTTTAAACTCCAAGTGCTTGCTGAACTCCAACATCAAATTGAGGCTGGGCAACATGCCTGGGACGAAGTGGTTACCTTAAATCCCGAGGCAAAAAGTATTCCCAGCGGTATTCTCCAAGATTGGCCTGATCAAGCTCCCCTCACCCTGCAAACTCTCGCCAGCCTGATGATTTCCGTTAGCGACAATACGGCAGCCGATGTTTTGATTCAAGTGGTCGGTAGAGAGAGCTTAGCGACTGCATCTCCTCGAAATCAGCCTTTCCTGACAACGCAAGAAGTCTTCACCCTCAAAAGCCCTGAGAATGAAGACGTGTTAGCAGCGTATCGCCAAAGTTCTTCGCCCCAAGACCTACTTCCAACCATTCATAAAGCGCCTCTGCCACCCGTTGAGCTAGTGGATAGTCAGCCACTCGCGCCCGATATTGAATGGTTCTTCACCACCCGAGAACTTTGCCAATTGATTGCCCAGGTTGCTGACTTACCCCTGATGCAGATCAACACAGGTGTGATTAATTCTGACAACTGGCAGCAAGTTGCCTTTAAGGGGGGCGCTGAACCGGGTGTATTGAACCTGACTGCCGCCCTCACAAACGACGCTGGGACCAATTACTGTGTATCTGCAACCTGGAACGATCAGCAGCCGCTGGAAGAGTATCGCTTTTTTAACTTATTCAGCGATACGCTGCAAAGTTTGGATCAGTGAATTGGGAGGGTCGCCACTTAGGGGGCCATGCATCCAGTGGAGGAGATTATAAAGTCCGCCAAACGAAAACCCCTGCGGCCAGAATCGTCGTCGTGATCAGTGCTTTGGTCGGGGCTAAGGCTTTGACCCCCCAATACAATAACCACAGGGACCAGCCACTCCCTAGCAAGACTAACCAAAAAATGATGGACCCAAACGCTTGCTCTTGCAATGTCTGAGTGTAGAGTTCTAGCCAAGTCCGATATTGAGCGACCCACGGTACTTTGGGGCTTAAGGTCAAGAACTGGTCATAGGGAATTACGCGCCCTGTTGCCGGTAGCAGTCCTGCTATTCCCAGTATGACCACCCCCATCAAGGTCATGGGCCACTGGGTCCAGCCTGCGACTTGCCAGGCACGCCAGCGACTATGGGTGAGCAATTGGATGATTCCACCATAGATTCCCCAGCTAACCAACGGCCAGCAAAGTAATCCCAGAACAGCCGCGCCCAGCCAATATCGTGGGGTGACTTGGCTGAGTTCAGCGGGCAATATAAACGGTAAATTTCGTGTCCAGATGAAAAAGGCTATATATCTGAGCCAGCTTGCACTCACCACCATTGCCAAGGGCAGCCCAAGGGTAACGGGGCGATCAGAGAGCTGCTGGAAAAAGACTTGAGGTTGAACAATCAGCGTCCATAGGTTCATAACTCAGATCTTGCATCAAGATGGCATTTTCTGCATCGGTTTCTCTGTCTTCAAAAGGAGGGAAAGAAGGCCGGATTCGGTAGGTATTTCACCTAATGGGCCATAATTTTTAAAAAACTGTATGAGTGTTAGGAATAGATCAACTTTAAACTAGTAAGACTGTTGATCATGCCAACGACCAAATACATTGTCAGATGGCCCAGCGATTAGACGTTCATCATACGCCTAAGTATCTATGCCTTATCCACAAGTCCTTAAATGAAGAGCTGGCAAAGCATACACACATCTCCTGTGGATCTCGTACCATTCTGCATTCGCCCCCCAGCCCCCCAAACTTGGGGGGAGAAACCCAAAATCCAGCTTATTTCCCCCCAGAATATAGCCTTCGGCATTCAAGAAAGGGGGGTAGGGGGGCAGTGCAATATCTTTGACGTTTTCTCTAATTTTTATGTGCATTCTAGCTTTTTTCAAAGCATAGAACCTAACAACTATAAGATTTACAGGAGTTGTGGGTAAAGCATAGGCCTAAATATGGCTCATGGCTTAATATCGCTGAAATAAAACTGTCCTGTATGACCAAATAATGTCTCAAAGACTATATAGCCGATATTGAAACTTTCTCGTCGCAAACAACAGCCTGATTTGAACAACGTAATAAGGATGCAGTGACGGTCGATCGGCAATTATCCACTGAACAAGCACAGACTAAACTTAAACGAGTATGCCTTGTTTTTAGTGATTAAGATGCACTAGCTTATCCTCTTTTAATCTACTCCATCTTTATGATTGAGTTTAAATAAATAAACGGCTTTATTTTTGTAGAAATTGTCAAAAACATCCCATTCAGAAATTTTCTGTAGTTGATAGGTTTGTCTTAATACATCCACGACCTCAGGTTCATGCCCCAAGGATATGTAAAACTGGGGGTTATAGGTCTGAATCTTCCAGCTAATTGGCTGAATACTCAAATCAGTGTTGACCGATTGAATACCAGTAGCAAGACTAATACTGTTGGCAAGGTTGCCCAGTAAAATAGGTGTATTCTTAGCAGAAGACTGGGTTGCCATTACTTGCTGTACATCCTCAGCCATTTCCCTGAAAGTGAATTGGGGTAAGCTTATATGATTAATAATTTTATAGCCATTAGAGACCAATATAAATGAACAAATTAGGCATTGGATGAAAAAACTTGCCTGTTTATTTAGATGACACTTGGACAAAGACATCGCCGTCCCAAATAGAAAAGAGACCGGAACTATTAATGGTACGAAATAACGAGAAGGATGATAGGCCGTTACACTGAGAACACCAAAATATGCGAGCATCCAAAGCAATGAAATATGTACCAGGATATTCTTTCTGAAGAAATTACTGTAAAGTAACAAAAAGAGATTAGATAATACGGTAAAAAGATAAACGAAAGGCTCTATCCGCCTAGCCTGGACAATACCCAATAAGAAATTCTTGATAATTCTTAGAAAAGAAGGACTCAATCTTTCAGCAAGGGTAAGATTTTTAAAATATAGAAAATCATCGGTATAGGTTTGAGAAGCGATGCTATTGTAACTGAACAAAATAACTATAAAAATGGTTGCTGAAAGTGCAGCCCATAGGACTTTGTGCTGACGCGTTTTCCCCCTTTGACTAGATAGATATAGTAAGGCTGGTAGTGCAGATATAGCAGTCGTCTTTGTCAATGTGGCAATGACAAGCAGGATAGACGAAAGCGATACAACAATAAACGGAAGCTTTTGCGTGGATAAAGAAGCCAACCATATCGCCAATAGGACAAGAGCGAGCATCAAAATTTCTAAGATGGCTAATCTAGAGTAGGCAAAAGTGAAAAAATTAACCGATAAGAAAAATATGGCAAAAATTGCAGCAACCGAATCAACATATTTTGCTGCTAATAAAAATACAAAACAGACTGTCAAAGTGAAGCAAACTACGACTGTCGACCTTGCAGATGCCAGACTCATGCCAAAGATCCTAAAGGTCATCGCCTGAATGAAATGCCCTATTGGCAAATTGACTGCAGGATTAAAATCCCCTTCTATATACCAGTCTCCCGTTACGAAATAGTTGATAGCTGCACTCAAATGCCAGCCTTCATCGGTGTAAAGGGCACTGGAGAAAGTGAGGTTACTGGGAAAATCAGCCTCAATATTGACGAATCTCAGTCCGATAAAAAGGATGGATATAACAATGAGGAAACCCAACCCCATGGTCTTTGTATTGATCGTGCTCATCCACGCTTTGGTTGCTGTCATTTTCAAGGTCATCAGCCCACGCTGTTAGGTAAGAGAAGGAGCCCTCCCTTCGAGTACAAGTCCTTAAACAACTAGACGATCAGCCCATGTTTCTTGAGTAGTAGAATGGCTATCACTATAAGCACCCAACCCACCACAATTATTTGCAGGGGTAAATCGGTTAAAAATATTTCTTCGGGACGTTCAGTTCTTTCCTTATATTGACCTCCTTTAGCCTGAGGATAAGCAGCATCTTTGTGAGCTGCTGCTGCTTCTGGATCGCCGAGTAGTTGATAGCGAAAAATACCATACATCACAAACGGCAGCGTAACCAGCATCCAGGATGTTGTCGCTCCATTTAGTAGGGGGCCAGCACTCCAGAGGGAATAGCTCATCACGGTTGCTGTTGTGACTGTACTTTCCATACGTGTGAGTAGGCTCTTGGAATAGTATTGGAGTACAGAACGTGTTTTGCGATCTGATGACGAGAAGAAACGCAGTTCAGCTTTGCGTTTCTCAATGCCTAGGAACAGAGCTAGCATGGCGGTACATAGTAAAAACCATGCTGACAAGGTTACGTTAGTAGCAACTGCACCAGCCCAAGCTCGCAGAATAAAGCCAGTCGCAATCGCAAAGAGATCTAAGATTGGCAAATGCTTTAGCTTCAAATTATACGCAGTTTGCAATACTCCATAAGCCAGCAAGACATATGCCAAAGAAGGAGAGTGTAACCAACCGATCAGAAGACTGAAGAGTAACAAACTGACGGCAATCGTGATGGCAATGGGAACCGGAATTAGTCCAGTAGCAATGGGGCGATATCGCTTAATCGGATGTTGTCGGTCTGAGGCCAAGTCAGCAACATCATTGAATAAGTAAAAACTACTAGAAATACAGCAAAATGATGCAAAAGCGAGAAGACTACCTGCAAGAGAGAGCAGGTTGAGGCGAACAGAAAAAAGAGGCGCAGCAAAAACAATAAGATTCTTGGTCCATTGCTCTGGTCGCAGCGAGCGTAAGTATAGGCTCACACTTCTCAAAATTTTTTCTGTAGATATTATATTTGCCACGTATCTTGCTAAATCAATTACTGCTAAATAAGGGGAAGGGATTCGCCATGCTTGAAAAGACTTATTCAACAATGTGGGAAGACATAAACTAATGCCTGACAAGATGCATCAGTAGAATGTTCTGTATTAACAGAAATTATTTCCTAACCGTCTAAAAAAAACAATGTCAATAGCTATTGTGTCAGTTGGCATAAATTAGAGTGATTTTCTCAGCTCTTCCAGAATACACGACTCCAATATTTTTCCTTTAAAAGTATTTATCGAACATTCCGCAGTTTGACTTGTTAGTTTCATGATTTAGAAAATTATGTCTATTTGCCTATATTGAACCCCTAATAACAGCCACTTGATCTAGAATGTCCACAGAGATTTATCAGGAATCGAGGTTTTGGCTCTAAATCTATACGTGTTCACACTGCAAAAACAACCTAGATTTAATTGTCGATTTTTAGAGCCCAACCTGCGAAATATGGGATTTATCTAAAGATATAAGAAAATAATTGAGGGGCATCTTACCAGCTAATATCGCTGGGGCAGATCCCTGAATCTTCCAAAAGTATAGGTAATCTTATGCCCATTCACCTGTTTTTTGGGGCTGCATCCTCGCCCATTTATCCAAATCTAGTTCACAGAATATTCACCTTTCTCTACTAAATTCTGTGAAGTTAATGTAGCTTACTAAAAGTCACTGTACAAATTCCACTTAATATTAATCCAATTCCCATCCAATGCATGGTAGATACTCCTTCCTTGAGAAGGATAGTACTAGATATCGTTGTAGCAGTAACGGTTAATCCAATAACTACTGGATAGGCAATAGATAAGTTCGCCTTGCTGAGAACTAAAAGATACAGAATGGTGCTCAATCCGTATGCGGAAATACCACCTAGTAAATATAAATTGAGAATATTTCCTTTTGTGCCAACCTTTAGAAAAACTTGAGCAATAGTATTTAGTGCAACTGTAATAAGAATCAAAATGCCGATATATAGTTGATTTAGCATGCATTGCCTCCATTCTTGGGTTAATGTTGTAGATATTTTGAAGCACTATTTTAGTGCTAAGAGGTGATAATCTAATGTCGGCTTTGTTCCTTGTTAACTATTGGCTTTGATTTTTATTTTAAGAGCAAAGTTAGCGAAGTCTCTTGCTCTATAAACTGGGCTTGGGTTTTGTCTGATTAATATAAAGATTTAGCTTTTTTATTCAATATGAATATCTAAAAAGAATAAACTGGTGATTTGATCGTGTTCTTTTAAGAACTCTACTCTATACGTCCCTTTTTTCTGTATGAGAATCTAGATCTCTGCCTAAAAGACCTCTGGAACTATTAGATTTCAGGTTGAGACTTACCTCGGCAAAAGTGCCGAAGACTGATCATAATGTAAGCTAAGCTTTTTAAGATATATTGCAATCTGCTAATTAGCTATAGCGTTTCTTCTCGGTGTGCTCCCCAATCTGAATCGATCTAAAGTGGGAGCATACTGGATTCAATGGATTTCCCACCTACTCTCAATTTGGATCATGTTGATGGAAGGACTGGGCCAACACCCGCTCTAAACCTTTGAGACGGATAGGCTTGGCAATATAATCATCCATACCGGCCGCTAAATAGGATTCGCGATCGCCTGCCATCGTATTGGCTGTCATGGCGACGATCCTAGGGCGTTCGGTGTCCCATTCTCGACAAATGTTCTGAGCCGTTGTTAACCCATCCATTTCTGGCATTTGCACATCCATCAGCACCACATCATAGTGTTGATGGCGCAGCGCCGATAAAACCTCCAAGCCATTGTGGGCGAGATCGGCCTGATAGCCCAGCCGATCGAGTAAGCGTAGAATTACCTTTTGATTGACGAGGTTGTCTTCTGCCACCAAGATTTTCAGGGGGAGAGGCGATTTAGAGATGGGCTGAGTGATGGCTGAGGGCTGGATCGCTTCGATCGGTCCTGCGAACGGGGGTTGTAGGACCTTCAATAAGGCTTGGTATAGCCTAAACTGCTTGACAGGCTTATTGAGGAAGGCGGCTAGGGGAGGGGAATATTGCCAAGCGGCGGCAGCACTGCCCCCTAACGTACTTAAGCCAATAATGGGAATGGCATGGTGGTGCCGTAAGCCAGCGACTAATACTTGTCCAGTGAGATCGGGAAGCTGGAGATCTGCGATCGCAACATCAAACTCCTGCTGCTCCAACGCTAGGGCGGCAGCCCCTGACGCCGCTAAGGTGGGATGCATCCCCCAGGACTGGACTTGGCGGCTGAGGATCTGGCCACTGCTCGACTGGTCTTCCACAATCAGGATGCGTTTGCCCTGAAAAAGGGGTTCCACCTTGGCCTGCTCTGCCTCGGTGGAAGGCAATGCTGAGGCGGCAATGGTAAAGAAAAAGGTGGAGCCTTGACCGACCTGACTTTCGACCCAAATAGTGCCTCCCATCAGCTCACACAGCTGTTTGCTAATCGCCAACCCCAAGCCAGTTCCCCCATATTGGCGAGTGATGGACGAGTCTAGTTGGCAAAAGGACTGAAAGAGCTGTTGCTGATGGTGAGGGGCAATACCAATGCCCGTATCTCTGACCGCAAACAGCAATTCATGGAGCAACAGGGGGACAGAGGGGGTCATTTCCGCCGTGGCCACATCGCGGGCCGTGACCGTCAGAATCACCTCTCCTTGATGGGTAAATTTAACGGCATTACTGAGCAGATTCACCAGGATTTGCCGCAGACGGTTCATATCTCCTTGAATCTGATTAGGGGTCCCCGGTTCAATAAAATAAGCCAGTTCTAGGCCCTTGGCGGTGGCTTTGGAGTTGACAATATCTAAGGCTTCTTCCACACAGGTTGCTAGCGGGAAGGGATGCAGCTCTAGCTGGAGTTTGCCAGACTCCACTTTCGAGAAATCGAGGATGTCATTAATGATATTGAGCAGTGCTTCGCCACTGGTGCGAATGGTTTCCACGAAGTCCTGCTGATGGGAGCTGAGGACGGTATCTTGGAGCAGATCGGTCATGCCAATCACTGCATTCATGGGGGTTCGGATTTCGTGACTGATCATGGCCAAAAATTCACTTTTGGCCAGGTTAGCGGCTTGGGCTGCTTGGCTACTCTCTTGCAGTGCCTGGTTTTTAGCTTGCAGTGCTGTCTGCAATTGCAGCGTTTTTTGGAGTTGTAAATAGAGGGCAGCCTCCGTTTGCTTGCGTTGGGTAATGTCCTGCATCTCAGCAATAAAGTAGGCTGGCTGACCTTGCGAGTTGTGAACCAGGGCGACACTGAGGAGAACGGAGATCGGATGGCCGAGTTGGTGAATATACCGCTTTTCAATTTGGTAACTTGAAATTTGCCCGATTAAGAGTTGTCGAATTTGGTGTCGGTCTAACTCACGATCCTCTGGGTGGGTCAAATTGACGACATCACGGTTAAGTAACGCCGATTGGGGGTAGCCCAACAATTGGCAGAGTGCAGCATTCACCTGGACCCAAGAGCCATCTAAGGCCATTAAGGCTTTTGCGATCGCAGCTTCATGAAAGGAGGTCCGAAACCGCTCCTCAATTTGAACCGTTTGCTGTTTTAAGAGAGCTTCTCGCTTGGCTTGCAGCGGTTGCCTAGCCGTAATATCTCGACAGATTCCCCAGACCTGTTGCGCCCCTGTCTGCGGATCGATCATGGGCGTATAAATCGCATCGTAGGTATAGCGCTGCTGCTTGAAGGTCAGCTCATACTCGGCAAGGACTTTCTCTCCCGTCTCCAAAGCCGTCGCTAGTAGTGGGTCAATGACATCCGCTTGTGGTCCCAATACGTCTTGATTGGTTCGACCGATAATGGCTGCGGGCGTCAGACCATAGCGAGCGGCCCCCGTTGGGTTGATGGCTAAATAGCGGAGGTTGGCATCATAGGCCACAAAAATATCGGTGGTTTGGGCAATAAAGGCCGCAAAGGGATCCGGCTGCCCAGCAGGCTGATTAATGTTTTCGAAAGGCAGTTGTGGCATCGAGGTGAGTATTCATCACGATAGCAACCTCCCGAACATGTGAGCCACGGGTCTAACTCAACAGGTAGGAGTTGACTGCAATTATGGCATGTTTCATCTTTAGGGTTAGCTGGGGCTTGCTACAGTGTTGACGAAAGAATATGGATATGCCGCTCTATGTGCCGTTTGTTGGGTTACTTAGGTGACCCAGTCTCCTTAGAGACCTTTTTAATCCAACCGAAACACTCTTTAGTTGCCCAAAGCTATCAACCTCAAGAAATGACCGCTGGCCTGATCAATGCCGATGGCTTTGGGTTAGGTTGGTATGCCTCACCACCTGATCAACACCCCTACTACTATCGTCATACCTTGCCTATTTGGAATGATCCAAATCTGGGAGAGCTATGTCGATACGTTGTTTCCGGCAGTTTCCTGGCCTACGTGCGCAGCGCCACCCTGGGCCAAAGTTTGCAGTTAAGCAACTGCCAGCCCTTTCGCGATCGCCATATCTTAGGGATTCACAACGGTTTTATTGAGAACTTTCGCCAGACGCTATATCGCCCCCTCCGAGACTGCCTCAGTGACGAGCGGTATCAAACCCTGGAAGGTACGACGGATTCTGAACATATTCTGGCGTTAGTGTACGACACCCTAGCTCAGAACACTGAGCTCACCTTGGCGGAGGCCTTAACTCAAGCCCTGAGTCGCCTCAAAGCCTGGGCAACGTCCTACAATATTCGCGTTAGCTTAAACATTATCCTTAGTGATCACCAATCGATGGTCGTGTCCCGATTTGCCTATCCCGATCCCCCTCCCTCGCTGTACTGGCTGGCTGTGGACCACCCGGTTACGGGGGTGCTGGTGGCCTCAGAACCCCTGGATGCCGATGCTCAGATGCGATCGCATTTTGGAGACTGTTGGCAACCGATCGCAGCCGATACCCTGTTAACCATTAACACCCGGCAACAGGTGGAAACGCATGCCCTCTAACTGGACGCCCACAACATCTGCTCCCGATAGCCTGCAGGCGACCCTGCAGCAGCACTTTACGCAGACTCGGGCTCGGACCCTCCGCTTATTTGCAGACGTCAATGCCGATGTTTTTCGTTTACAAGCCAACCCTGATTTCAGCCCTGTGGGATGGCATTTAGGCCATATCGGCTTTACGGAAGGGCTGTGGCTGCTAGAGCAGGCTGCCGGACATCCGCCGTTATTCCCTGAATATCGTCGGCTATTTGCAGCAGATGGATTGCCCAAGGCGGAGCGCCAGCATCTTCCCTCCTTCACTGAAATTTGCGAGTATCTGCATCATATTCGCGCCCAAATCTGGGACTATCTGTCGGTGGCCCCTTTGGCCTCCCAGGCTTGGCTATGGTACTGGCTGGCTCAGCATGAGAGTCAACACTGTGAAACCATTTCCTGGGTTCTCCAACTCCATCGTCAACAAACACAAACGCCCTCGACCTTGTCACTGGCCTCCAAACCAGCGGATTGGCCTTTACCCTCTCAGATAGAAAGCGCCCCTCGCCAGGATGCTGCGCCACAGCTACAAAATATGGTCTATGTAGAGGGAGGAGAATTTTTCTGTGGTCATGAGGGGCTAAACGCCCTAGACAACGAAAAAGCAGCCCATTGGGTAAATGTTGATCCCTTTTGGATCGATCGGTTCCCGGTGACCCAAGCCGACTATCAACAATTTATAGACGCGGGGGGGTATCGTCAGTCTCGATATTGGTCTGAGGAGGGTTGGCGATGGTTGCAGGCTAATCCCGTCAGTCGCCCTGCCCATTGGCTTGAATCCCATGGAGACGCTTATCCAGTGTGTGGTGTCAGTTGGTATGAAGCAGAGGCCTATGCTCGGTTTATGGGCAAGCGCTTACCCACAGAACGGGAATGGGAAAAAGCGGCCAGCTGGCAATCTGACCCACCTGAGGGGGGAGCGGGTAAAGCAATGGGTAAAGCGTGGAAGCGAGTCTATCCTTGGGGGCAGGATGCCCCTACCTCAGAGCACTGCAATTATGGCACCCTGCAGGGAGGAACCACCCCTGTGGATGCCTTCCCCCAAGGCCAAAGTGCCTACGGCTGTTATGACATGCTGGGCAATGTCTGGGAATGGACCCAGACTTGGTTCCATCCCTACCCTAACTTTCAACCCTATCCCTACAAAGGCTATTCCCTGGCCTACTTTGATCAGGCGCACCGTGTGCTTAAGGGGGGCAGCTGGGCCACGCAAGTGCCCGTGCTCCGCTGTGCCTTCCGCAACTGGTATGAACCCCGTATCCGCATTCACTTTGCGGGGTTTCGTTGTGCTTACAGTTAACCGCTTCTGCACAATCAGTGGCAATGGTTTACAGTTATTGGGAACCTGGCCCATGCCTCAATTTTGGTGTAGTGCCAACTAACATCCTGGAGATTTTTCACTTATGCCTGAGTCTGTGCACGCAGAACCCTTAACCTCGGCAGCTCAACGTCCCCTTAACCTTTGTGACCGTCTACAAATTACCCACCTTTCCCCCCAGCATCCTTCAGCGCAGACTCAGATCGATCCAGGATTGGCGGTGATCAGTGGGTTGTCGTGCACCCCTAAAACCCTTCCCGCTCAATATTTTTATGATGATCGAGGGTCGCAGCTCTTTGAACAAATCTGTGAGTTGCCGGAGTACTATCCGACTCGGACTGAAACGGCTATTTTGCAGGCTCATGCGACAGATATTGCCCGACTGACTGGCCCGTGCGAACTGGTGGAATTGGGAAGTGGGAGTTCCACTAAAACCCGCCTGTTATTAGATGCCTATACCAATATGGGTCTCTCGCCTTGGTATTGCCCCATTGATGTTAGTGGGAGCATGCTCAAGCAAAGTGCCATTGACTTACTCGAACATTACCCCACTCTAAATGTTCACGGATATGTGGGCACCTACGAGGCGGCCTTGGCGGCGCTATCGGTCTCACCGCTGCCCACGCGGATGATTTGTTTCCTCGGGAGTACCTTAGGCAATCTCAATCCCCAGGAATGTCAAGTGTTCTTCGAGCAGCTGACGCGATCGCTGCAGCCGGGTGAGTATCTCCTCCTTGGCGTTGATTTGCAGAAGTCCACGGCACAATTAGAGGCTGCCTATAACGATAGCCAAGGGATTACGGCAGCCTTTAATTTGAATATGTTGTGCCATCTCAACTGGCGGTTTCAGGGGAATTTCCAGTTAGAGCAGTTTCAGCATCTGGCTTTTTATAACTCTGCTGAGCATCAAATTGAAATGCATCTCAAAAGCTTGTGTGCTCAGCAAGTCAATTTATTAGCGCTCGATCTGACCGTGGCGCTGGAGCGCGGAGAAACCCTTCGCACCGAAATTTCGCGTAAGTTTGACCTCGCCATTTTACAAAAACAGTTGCAATATGGATTAGAGATCGGGGCAGAAGCGACGGATCAGGGATGTCCTGAGCCCACCAAACAGCTAAAACCGCTGCAAACTTGGACCGATCCGAACCATTGGTTTGGCCTGATGCTCTGTCAATGTCAGCAACGATAAAATCGGCTGACCCTCGGAGAAACCACCCTCGCACCCTAACAGAATCCATCCAGCAAGATAAAATATTAAATCCAACAGTTCACTTTTTACAGATCGCAACAGGCTGGCGATAGGAGAAACAGAGTTCATGGGCAGAATTGTCGGCATTGACCTGGGAACCACCAATTCAGTGGTGGCCGTAATGGAAGGGGGAAAGCCCGTTGTCATTGCTAATACTGAGGGCAGTCGCACCACCCCCTCCGTCGTTGCCTTTGGCAAAGAGGGGGAACGTCTGATTGGTCAGCTGGCTCGCAGACAGTCGGTGCTCAATCCCCAAAATACCTTCTACGCCTTTAAGCGGTTTATGGGCCGTCGATATGGTGAATTATCGCCCTTTTCCAAGCGGGTTCCCTACACCATCCGCCGTGATCAGGCCGACAATATCAAAGTTAAATGTCCAGCCCTAGAGCGAGAGTTTGCCCCAGAGGAAATTTCGGCCATGATTCTGCGGAAATTAGCCGATGAGGCCAGCCGTTTTTTGGGAGAGCCGATTACGGGGGCCGTGATTACGGTGCCCGCCTACTTTAATGATGCGCAGCGGCAAGCGACTCGCGATGCGGGGCGGATCGCAGGTTTAGAGGTGAAGCGGATTATTAATGAGCCCACCGCTGCTGCCTTGGCCTATGGCTTAGACAACCAATATCACCAAACCGTGATGGTGGTTGATTTAGGCGGTGGCACCTTTGATGTCTCGGTTCTGGATGTGGGCGATTCGGTTTTTGAGGTGCGGGCCACCAGTGGGGATACGCAATTGGGGGGTAGGGATTTTGACCGAGTGATTGTGGATTGGTTAGCCGATCAGTTTCTCGAACAAGAAAATATTGACCTGCGCCGTGAACCCCAATCTCTGCAGCGGCTGACGGAGGCTGCGGAAAAAGCCAAGATTGAGCTATCCGGGTTGCCCGAAACCAATATTAGTCTGCCCTTTATTACGGCGACGGAAGAGGGGCCTAAGCATATGGACGTGGTGCTCAGTCGGGGCCAGTTTGAAAATTTATGTGCCGATTTGGCGGAGCGATTGCAGGCTCCGGTGGAGCGGGCTTTACGAGATAGTAATCTGCGATCCATTGATATCGATGAAGTGGTGTTAGTGGGGGGCTCGACCCGCATTCCCATGGTGCAGACTCTGATTGGTCAGATGATCAACAAGCGCCCCAATCAAAATGTGAATCCAGATGAGGTGGTGGCGGTGGGAGCTGCGATTCAGGCTGGGATTACGGCAGGAGATTTACAGGATATTTTCTTGCTCGATGTGACGCCCTTATCCTTTGGTTTGGAAACCATTGGCGGGGTGATGAAGACCCTGATTCCTCGGAATACGACGATTCCGGTGCGGCGATCTGATGTCTTCTCGACGGCTCAGGATAATCAAAACCAGGTGGAAGTTCATGTCCTCCAAGGAGAACGACAGTTAGCAAATAACAATAAATCCTTGGGACGATTTCAACTGCGGGGAATTCCACCTGCTCCCCGAGGTGTGCCTCAGGTGCAGGTGTCTTTTGATATCGATGCCAATGGCATTCTGCAAGTGACGGCGATGGACAAATATACGGGCCGGGAGCAAACGATTACGGTGCAAGGGGCCGCCAATCTATCGGATTCTGAAGTCAACCGCATGCTCCAGGAGGCGGAGCAGTTTGCCGATAAGGATCGTCTGCGCCGGGAGCGAATTGATAAGCGCAATCGCGGTCAAGATCTGATTAGCCAGTGCGATCGCAAGCTGCGGGAAATTACCCTAGATTTTGGCCCCCAGTTCGCCAGCAACCTGAGACGGCGCGTCGAAACCCTGTCCCGAGATTTACAAGACAGTATTAACCAGGATCAAGATCGTCAGATCGACTTGGACTATGCCAACCTCCAAGATGCACTATACGAACTCAATCAAGAGGTGAATCGCGTCAACCAAGAGTACTACGATGATGAGGAAGATCTGTTTCCCTTACCCTCAATGTCTTCGATTAGTGAAGCGGTGTCCAAAGGGGTGAATAAAGGGGTTGAGCTGGTCACGGGGCGTCCTGGCGATTCCCCTCCGCCACGACGGTCTTCGAGTCGAATGGATAACGATTTCTGGGAAGACTGGGATGATGATGATTGGTAAACTCAACGGTATTGTTGTGATTTTGGCGAGCGGGGCGAACACAAGGTAGATGCAAAACTTCCGCAATTATTACGACATTCTCAAGGTCGCTAAGAATGCATCGAATGAGGAGATCAAGCGGTCCTACCGAAAATTAGCCCGTCAATACCATCCCGACTTGAATCCGGGTGACAAAGCGGCGGAAGAGCAGTTCAAAATTATTGGCGAGGCCTATGATGTCTTGTCCGATGCCGAGAAGCGATCGCAGTACGATCAGTTTGGTCAATATTGGCAACAGCAGGGATTTCAAAAGCCGAGCAGTCCTCAATCCACCCGCAAGTGGAGCGAAAAATCCAGCTCCTTTGCCACTGACAAGGTTGACTTTAGTGAATTTGCCGACTTCCAAGAATTTTTGGATCAGTTGCTAGATCGTCCCTATAGCACGAAAAGCAATGCGGGCAAGCGTTCGAAACCCCAAACTAAATCCCCTCGTAAGGGGCGGCGAGATGCCGAGGCGCGATTAACTATCCCCTTAGAGAAAGCCTATGCTGGCGGGCGAGAGCGCATTCGGCTGGAAGATGGTCGTTCTCTGGAAGTCAATATGCCCATGGGCATGGTGTCTGGTCAGCGGATTCGCTTAAAGGGACAAGGGACTGCAGGGGGCGATCTCTACCTCAAAATTGACGTCTCTCCCCATGCCTTCTATCGGTTAGAGGGCAATGATATTGTGTGTGAACTGCCGATTACCTGTGCTGAAGCCGTCTTAGGGGGGCAAATCGAGGCTCCTACGCTAGATGGCTGGGTCAAGGTGACGATTCCGAGTGGGGTGCGATCAGGACAGCGGCTCCGACTCGGAGGCAAAGGATATCCTGCCAGTGGGGGGAAACGAGGCGATCAGTTGGTGGAAATTCGAATTGAGTCATCCAAAAATATTAGCGCTCGTGAACGAGAACTCTACGAACAAATTCGCCAAATTGAAACCTATAAACCACGCGCAAATTTGCCGATTTAACATCGTCTTTTTAGCTGTCTCCAAGCAGAATTGATTCCATAATTCTCTTGCTATACTCACAAAAATTCCGGGAATAATAAGCAAGGAAATCAAAAAGGTTTCATTATTGCCGTTTTTTTGAGTTGGCACCACAATGCTAATTGTCCAGATTCTATTAGCTCTGATTTTGTTTGCCCTTCTTGGGTTTGGAGGGCTGATTTGGTTTTTCTTTAATCTCCTAGTTGCAAAGAAAAATCAGGTTGATCAGGCTTTCTCTAGCATTGATGTGTTGCTAAAAAAACGCTGTGATGTCATTCCCAATTTAGTGGCTGTTGCCAAAACCTATATGGAGTTTGAAGAACGGACGCTGGTAAAGGTGACTCGGTTGCGATCGCAAGTCATGTCCGGGCGAGGCGGTGGCGAGAACCGGATTCAGCTTGAGAACGAACTGTCAGGGGCCTTGGCAAATGTGTTGGCCTTGACTGAAAACTATCCTGACCTGAAAACAGATGGAAAATTTATGCAGCTTCAGGGTTCCCTTAATGAGGTAGAAGAACAGCTCTCTGCAGCTCGTCGCTTCTATAACAGTGCAGTGACCAGCTACAACAACAGTATTGAAATGTTCCCGAGCAATTTCATTGCTACCTGGCGAGGTGATCAGACGAAGCAAGTATTTGAAGCAACTGCTCAAGATCGACGGGCAATCGATGTCCGCAATTTACTTCAGGGTTAATTCATGACCGCCTTTAAAGAATATCGTTCTGGTCTCCAAGCCCTGGAGAATCAAGATTATGCTGAAGCCGTGCAACGGCTAGAGATCTATTATCAAGCCAGTCCTAAGCCAGAGTCACTAGAGCATTACCAAGCCTGTAAAGCTCTCGTTAAAGCCTACGAACAGGTCAATGAGATCGATAAAGCCCTGGTTCTCTGTGAAGAACTGGCTGAATGCAAAAAGCCGAATATTCGCTCCTGGGCCAAGCGTTGGCAAGAAAAATTAGCGAATAAAGCAGCAGCGGCAGAAGAGCCTACGGATACAGAGATAGACTCTAACGATCAGACCATTACACCCAAGGCAGAACCACTAACACCGGCAGCGGCAAATCAGTTGCTAGCAGAGGGCCGTGACGCCTTGCGCAATCAACAGTTTGCACAAGCTATTCTCGTTCTACAGCAGTTTTGCCAAGGGAGCGATCTACTCCACCCAGATTATTACCAAGCTCAGATGTGGCTGGCGACGGCTTACCAAAAGGCAGGCCAACTTCAACAAGCAACCTCTCTGGGACAAACGTTGGCAGAGAATCCAACCACACAAGCTTGGGCAGAGAAGTTTCTCCAAAGCCTCAGTGTCTTGGCTGCTACCCAGGCAGTCATGGCTGTTCAATCTCCTTCAATGCCCACTCAAAGTATTACTGAGCTACCTCAGTCTCAGCCAGAAGAACCTGTCTTCAAACAGCGTAGCTTGACTGAGTTCAAAGACTTTTGTCGCCAAAACTTAGTGGATGATCTGAAGGAGTACGAAAAGAAACGGAAGTCTGCACTGAAAGCCCTCAGCATTGTGGGCATTGTTATCTCAGTGATCCTGATTGTAATTCTAAACCTGGCACCAGGAGTCTTTATGAGGGTTCTTAACGCTCCCTCTCCTACAGCCAGCCAGTGTCGTCAACAGGAATTCACATCGCTAAGACGATCCAGAGGACTTCAATTTAGGAATTCACCCACAACTCCGCAAGCCTATACTCAAGCTCAGAACAATTGTAAGCAATCAGGAGTGAAGTTACAGTCACTTCTGGTTGTCTCAGCCATATTTCTCATGGGGCTCCTTGGCTGTTTATGGAGCTGGGCAATTTTTTACAGCGTGCAAACGGAGATGTATGAGCGCGGCTTTAAGACCAGAATTATTGAGAAAGTCATCAGATTTATCAATAATAATCAAGACTTAAGCTATGCCACTTATGGAGATAACTACCAGACAAGGATGGCGATACTCAGAAGTCGTCTATTCCCAGCGCTGAACAGCACATTTTACCTTCAGCAGGATGATTGCGTTTTCGGCAAGATAGGTCCGGCTAATGTTTTCTTTTCAGAAGTAGTGGCTGAGAATGAAATACATCACAGTTTCATGGCAAGGACAATACCATTTCTGCTCAAAAGTCGAGGTGGCGGCTTTATTAAACTACCTATTTTTGTGATTTTCTTACTATTCAGCTTTGTAAAAGCGATGCCATTCATTTTTGGCAAAATGATTAAAGGTCAACGCTTTGACTATGATAGTTTCAAAGACCAAGTGGGAAATCAGGTCACCCGACGTCAGGTCTTTAAGGGGCTATTCTTTCGATCCGACTTTAATAAGAACTTTCAGGGGGAGACCGTTGTCTTCACAGGTTCGTTAGCGTCAAAACTGAAACAATTTAATCGACCAGGCCATTTAGTCAAGCTAGAAGATCCAGAATTTAATCAGCTCTATACCGTCTACAGTGACGATCAGGTTGAGGCCCGCTATATTCTGTCTACCAGCCTGATGGAGCGCCTCGTTAAGTTTAGGAAGAAAGCCCAACGCCCGGTTTCGATCTCCTTTTCTGAAAACCAGATTTTTATTGCTATTCATCACGAACGGGACTTATTTGAAGCGCGGCTGTTCAACACCATGCTGAGTTTCAAACCCATGCAAGATTACTTCGATAATTTTCAACTAATGCTGGGGATTATTCAGGATCTCAACTTAAATCGCCGCATCTGGACTCGCTGAGTTAGAGATCGCGAAGCGAAGCTGAAACGCTATTCCACCCTGGATGTTGTTCAACAGATTCTGGACTAGGGGGCTTTGCTGGCACTGTAGTCCTGTTGGATATCCTGCAACGTTCGACGTAACGCTGCTGCATGAATCCAGCCCACAAAGCCGCTGTACAAACAATGGCTCTGGGGAGAAGCGAGAAACACATGGTCAACCCGAACTGGATTCTTCCATCGTCGCAGGGACAAGCCAGAGTCGAAGATCAGGGCTACTTTTGCTTTATCAAAATCTCGCGAATGGGCATCTGTCATCCCAGGTACTGTCCGTAACCGTTGAATAATATCTAGCTCAGGAGAAGGCTGGACGGGAAGGGGGGAACGAGGAGATTGCCAAAACGCTTGAATGGCAAGGTCAATGGCTTGATCATGGCGCTGAGCACTATGCAATATATCGGGCAAAACGACATGATGGGCATGGTCAAATTGAGTTGCCCCCAGCATCACGAGGCCATCACTGCCCCCATCGGTATTGCTAGCAATCGAGAGGGTGGGGATTTGAGCTGCGATCGCACTCGCGATCTCTCGGCGGTTTTTGCCTAAATCCCTGGCCATTCCTAGGCCTAAAGCTAAGGGATCCATCAGGCGGCACAGATCTGACCCGCTCACAGGCGATCCAACTAAAACCAGAGATTCCACCTGGAGCCACCATTCAGGATGACGATGTAATACCTCTAACCAAATTAAGCCCCCCATAGAATGCCCCACAATTCGAATCGGGGTATGAGGATATTGGGCAATGGTTTGGTGAGCAATCGCTTCGACATCCTCCACTAAAGGATCGATCCGCCACCAAGTTCGCCACCATCCTAAATTAGGGGCAATGATGCGGGTACGAGGAGGCGCAATGCGTTGGGCAAGCCGGGCCATCGCTCCATTGGTATCCGCCCAGCCATGCTGAACAAAGAGAAGAACAGAGGGAGAGTTAGGTGTCATGCGTTGATAGTCACCAGATCATTACTTCTGTCGTTGGTAAATTACAATCGACCGCAGAGAAAGAGTGAGATGCGTCAAGGTTGGCAAAAATGCCGAGATCCCCATGATCACCCCAAAATAGATATTCTTTAAACTTTGTCGATTGGTAGGATCCCTCACTGCATCGGCTAGCCGGCGTTCATAAACATAGCTCCGTTGGGTGAAAGATTCAGGAGACTGCTGGATCAAACTCACCAGCCACCCCGAAATCGAAAACACGAGCAAGACCCACCAAGTCGCCACAATCGCAATGATAATGTCGATGCTTAAATGGGCCAAATAGCTACGGGTCGACGTTGCCCGTAACGCTCGTCGGGCAATATGTATCGTGATAAAGAAGGACAGACTATCAAATAAAGCCCCTAACCCCCCGACCGGAAATTGAATTAAAAAATAATGGGATCGCTCGGGACCAAAAGCTTCCTGAGGATAGGCGGTCATAATGGCCCACCAGTAGCAGGAAATATTGAGAACGACGAAAAATAGAAATAGCTTGGGGAAAAACGAGCGGAGATCCCCTCGCTTGAAGTCATAGTAAGCCAGAAGTTGGGCTAAAGACTGTTTCCAAATGTTAACGACTGACATGGCGGGCCTTATAAGAATGTGTCGTTTCAGGTCGTGAAACGCCCGATCAAGGGACTCAGAACAAGCAGCTCAACTACACTAGTCATCTCAATGCGATTGCCCAATCACTGTCTGCAAGCAGCGCTTCAGCAACTGTGCAGACGCTAGAAGGCCTTGAGATGACTGTGCGTCAGCCAATTCAGACCCATGTTAGCCCAGAACTCAATTATTTTTTATCCGCTGTCTATTCTGACAGAGACGATCGGCGTCGAACCAGTCAAGAATATCCTGACTGTGAGGCAAAGTCAGTCAAGATGGCGGGGACGCCAGCAACGGTGTCTAGCCAACTGCCTAGACACAGGAGATTTGCTGAAATCTCCCACCATACTGCTAGGTTGGTGGGATGAGGATGTCAATGATCTAAAGCGATTCAGGGCATGCTGGCCAGGGGACCCGCAGGTGGCAAGATGATGATATTCCTCCTTGCTAGTAGACCGCTTATTGATCTGAGCGATCGCAATATTCCAAAATAAATAGGGTGGAATAGGTGGCCACTACAAGTGGAGCTATCACGATAGAAAGGCGAGAGTCCATTAATAAAGAAACAACAATCTGCATGGGGTGTACTCCTAAGAATAAGTTGAGTTAACCCACTTGAGCGCTAAAATAAACTGACCACTTTACCGAGAATTAGATCCAAAGTAACCGCGCGAAATACACGACTATCGGTGCTTTCAGAGAGATTATCTCCAATCAGAAAATATTGATCACTGACCACTGACTGAATGCGCTTGATCAAGTACAACCCACCTTGGTGGGGATGCCGTGCCAAAACAATATCTCCTTGTTGGGGGAGTCGATGTCGATAGGCGTTGGGGTGCACCAAAACTTGATCTCCAGGGTGCAGAGTTGGCAACATAGACCGTCCCTGCACTTCCCAACGCCATCGCCGTCGGCAACACCACAACACAAACTCCCATAGGGTGCAGTTGGAGAGTATTGCCCCTATTGAGGAATGAGGGTTTAGCTGGCTTTGTACCATGGCACATTACTACGGTTTTTAGTGGTCCAGAAGACTTGGTGAATTTCTTGCACCGCCGACATCAATTCCTCTGCATGTTGGAGGTTCACCTCTACTTTGCAAGACGAACAAAGTTTAGCGGCTTTCCAGAAGAGGTCATGTAAGTTAGGATATTGCTCCAAATGTTGAGGTTTGAAGTAATCGGTCCACAAAATCAAAATTTCTTCTTTGGCTTTCTGGGATTGTTCTTCCTTAATCTGGATGTATCGAGACATCGTATTGAGATAGGTTGCCATCGCCTGTGGATTTTGATTGGCCGGAGGCTGTAGATCCAAAATTTTACGGGTCATAGATACGACGGCTTCTACATAAATTCTGGCTGCTGCCGGATCATAAACACCGCAAGGGCCGTCACAATGGGCTTGGGCAACTGGGGCCGGGAACCAATGCTTAATCTGGTTTGTGAGTCGTCTCAGTATCATATGTCTTTGTCCTTAACACAATCGCAACACAGTCTTGAATCCTGCCAACCGATAGGTAGCGAGATGAGGTGATTCTAAAGCATTTTCAGACGCTTAATGATTGGGGCTGCATCTGACTGAAAAACTTCTGAGCTTGATCCGCGGCCTGTTGAAATACAGCCTGTGCTTTGGTTGGCTGTTCCAAATGTTGATAAAACTCATAGGCTTTGAGGCTCACCATTTTCAACGCTTTAGATGCTTCCATCCGCAGACATCGAGAATATTGGGTGGCATACATTAAATCAGTCACCTGATCGAAAGCCTGCTGCATTGTTGTTTCTGCCGTTTGGAGGTCTCCAAGCTTCAGCAAATTGTCAGCAAGGTTATGGCAAGCAATCACATAGGCATGGATCGCTTCAGGATGACGCCGTTCCTTTTTCGCAGTCATCAACATCAACTCAGCTAAAGACATCGCCCTGCGATACGCCTGTAGCGCTTCTGGATACGATTGAGCCTGAAATTGCTGGTTGCCAGCTTTACTGTGCAATTGCCAACCCAGTTCATAGGATGTGAAGGTTTGTGGATCGTAGGTCATATCTCAAGGGAGTGCTGTTAGTTGTTAGGCAAGGATAGACTTCTCAATTAAGAATACTTCTTGATTATCTGCACTTCTATTAAAAGGAAGGATGTTGTGAAGAAATAAGTCAAATCAGATCTAGATAGTGTTTATGCATATAAACAGAAGTATAAAGAACTTTATCAGTATTAATGAATGAATTTGTTGAATTTCTCTCTTTTTTGGCTAGAAAGCTGTAAATGAAGGCTTATCTAATTTAAAAACTTTTAGGTCGATGTAGACTAGATACGTCTTCTTATACAGCTGTAGTAGAGGGTGTTGAATTTATTATGTTGATATATTACCGCATTAAATGCAAAAGATTATCAATAAATTTTGGCTAGCCGAATGGTATCAAAACATCTAGGGATACCCTCTGCTCGATTTTGACAATACGAGCCTGGTTCTGTTGCTATCAACAATCAAGACGGAGGGGATGGTGACCATCCTCTGGGGTGCTCAGCTATGCTGATGCCTCTAAGATGCCGACCATCAGGCAAGAACTCCTCCACAGATCTCAACTGCCGTATACCAAACCCGCCTAGCGCAATCAGCATTCCACAGGTGGCAAAGATAGTGATTTGCACAGCCATGCCTGCTCCTACACCCACACCGAAAATGGGGCTAAGTAAGTCTACGAGGGTTCCACCAGACTGCATAGCTGGCTCAAAGAAATGATCGGCTAACGGACCTGCGATCGCAAACCCAATCGGACTACGCTGCTGAGTTAAAAAAAGCGGGTTGGTCAACTGAACCAGCTAAAAAATAGACAGGATCATTCACTAGTGCAGCCTGGCTGAAATAACCATTCAGCTTATCTATCGTCAGTGAACCCTGCAAATTTCCAATTGAAGGGCTTGGCCATCGTGCGGTTAAAGT
>NZ_JANQOY010000129.1 GCF_028285565.1 Acaryochloris sp. IP29b_bin.148 | reverse complement strand
CGAGTTGATGCTATGGCTGTGTGAACATGGCATTTTGCCTTTGTACACGCCGCTTTCTGGCAGTTGGTTGAATATGGCTGAGTCGATCCAGCGCATCCTTAAGCGACGCGCGTTGGATGGCCAACATCCCGAAACGCCTCAACAGATCATGGACCGATTTGAGGCCGTCGCCAAGGTATGGAATCAACATCCAACGCCGTTTGAATGGGGTGGCAAACGAGCAGTACGACGGCAATGAGGGCAAATAAGATGACAAGGCCATCGGCTAGGAGGCTCTGTAGCGGTTACTCTGGCTTTAGTTGCATGAAAAGTAATGGCAATGTTCACACCAAATGACCCACTAGAACGATATGTAAAGCTTTAGTGCCAGAGGGATAGGAGCGCGACTGCAAGGAACAATAATCTGACTATTTAGGGACAGTTTGATGTCTCTTGGTGTTGAGAGCCTGTTCATAAGTCGCAAGTCTTGCTGCAGCGATTTTTTTCCAACTATAACCTTGAGCAGTTGTATAGGCATTCTGGCGGAGTTGGTGTAACAAAGGCCGATCAATAATTAATTTTTCTAAGGCTACGCCCAGAGCGTTACTCTCGCGAGTTGGAACAACCAAGGCATCATAACCATCCCTCACAATTTCCATGGGTCCTGCAGCTGAGGTTGTGATTGGTGCTAAACCGCAAGCCATACCTTCAATTAACGCTTTGCCAAAGGCTTCGGATATCGTCGGAAACAGTTTAATGTGATGTCCTGCTAACAACTCAGGCAAGGATTCATGGTCATATCGAGGGATCACAGTAATGCGATCGCACACCTCTGGATCAAAATCAGCATAAACCATCTCAGAACTCAGACATTCACGACAGCTCGTCCCCAGAAAACTCACATGAACTTGAGGATATTGGCATAGAATTCGATTCAAAGCTGGCGTACTGTATTGAATCCCCTTACGTGGGATATAAGTTCCCACCTGAGCGATACGGATGATCGAAGATGCCTCTAAGGGTGTCGGTGCGAAGGGCAGCCCTAGGAAATCGTCAGGCAAACCATTAGCGACAATATGGATTTGTTCTGGAGGCAAACCAAAGTGCAGGGTCACATATTCAGCTTCTTGGCGATTGAGTAGAAAAGCAGCATCTGCAGTTCGAAAAGAAGTTGCCACCTCCCATAAATGGGGTCCCCCTCGATACAATCTATATTTCCAACTGAGTTGGCGATTCCCTCGGCGAACATCTTCTAGAATTTCTTTTGTTTCTAGATGTTCTAAACCATGACTCCGAGTCACCAATAAAGGTTGAGAAGATCGCTGGAGATGCTTAAAACTTCCCCATAACCACCCGTCCCCAGTCGACATATCAATGACATCGATCCTGAGCTTTTCTAACTGCCGTAAGAGATGAAATGCAACAAATTCTGGGAACAGCAAATCTTTAAATCCAGGAGGAATATTAACCCCAAAATCATCAAAGGAGTAATAGTACACCTGATGTCCCTGCTTTCGATAAGCGTCTCCCAGCTTCAAGGTACTTCCAGCCGCACCAGAATTAGGGTCCAAGTGTTCATGAATAGTCAACAAAATATTCATCAGCTGTCACAGAGACTAAGAGCGGGCAAGGCATCCAGAATAAGACGTGAGGTTAGTTCAAAGGGTTTACACCCGTTTACACCCTAATTTTCTGCACCACATCGAGATTACTATGTATAACTCAGAAACTACTATATAGTTGTCTGACTCAGATGACGCCTTCATAGTCCCTTGGACGTTACTGACTACAACGTTTTATGATGCTCTGCTCTCGACTCTGTCGATTTAACCAATAAGCCTATTGTTAGACTAGGATGCAAAGCTGGGGCTTGCCATCTATATGTTTTCTCTTGCTCTTTCGCCACTTTTACCTCAACGGATTAGCAACTTTTAGACACTAAGCTTCTTCTGAAAGACTAACTGAGTCTAAATGAATATCTGATCTAGCTAGCGACATTATATGGAGTAAAGCCATACTTAGTATCTCTTTGATATATCGATTGAGAAAGGAGCAGCCAAGTTGTCCAAAATGTCTAATCGGGGTGTTCCTAACGAAAAAAATAGAGAATTCTTCAAAACTGAACATTTACAGCCCAATTTAAAGAGACGTTCCATCCAGGGTGGCCTCATCACTGTCTCATCTCAAGGCGTCAAATTTGCGCTGACCCTGATTTCGAACATTTGTTTAGCCAGATTACTGACGCCTGCTGATCATGGCTTGGTGAGTATGGTGATGGCAGTGATAGGCTTTATGAAGCTCTTCAAAGACTTGGGGCTATCGATGGCCACTGTACAACGAAAAGAAATTAATCATGCTCAGGTAAGTACGTTATTTTGGATCAACCTAGCCTTTAGTCTTTTAATTGGGTTGATCACAGTGATCCTTGCACCTGTGATCGCTCAGTTCTATCAAGAACCTCGCCTAGTCTGGATTACCATTGCTTTAGCGAGTGGGATTGTAATCAGTGGTTTAGGGACTCAGCACATCGCTTTACTCCAACGCCAAATGCAATATTCAAAGCTTGCTGCTTGTGAACTTATCGCGCAAGTCTGTGGTGTTGGTCTAGCGATTGTGGCTGCCTTGCAAGGCATGGGATATTGGGCGTTGGTTATTTATCCCATTGCTACAGCCACAACCTTAACATTAGGTGCGCTGCTGAGCTGCGGGTGGATTCCAGGATGGCCATCTTGGGATCCAGAGATTCCTTCAATGTTGAAATTTGGAGGAAACTTAACAGGATTTACGGTCATTAATTATTGTGCTCGAAATGTTGACAACATTTTGATTGGTAAATATCTAGGTAAAACCCAATTAGGATTATATGCCAAGGCCTATCAGCTTCTCTTACTCCCCATCAAGCAAATCAATGGACCGATCAGAAGTGTTGCGATTCCGCTGTTGAGTCGCTTATCTGACTCACCCGAAAAATATCGAAGAGCCTACATTAAAATTGTCCAAAAGCTGATGTTATTGACAGTCCCTTTAGTTGCTTTTATGATGGCAACCTCTGATTGGCTGATCGCCATCTTATTAGGCAAGCAATGGATACCTGCAACACCGATATTTCTATGGTTAGGACTGGCAGGGGCCATGCAGCCTGTTGCTAACTCAGTTGGGTGGCTACTCATTTCCCAAGGGCAGACTGATCGAATGCTAATTTGGGGAATCATCAGCACTATACTGGCAGTCACCTCCTTTGGTATTGGTTTACCTTGGGGAGCAACGGGAGTCGCAGCCTCTTATGCCCTAGTGTGGATTTTGATCACGATGCCGCTATTATTTTGGTTTGTTGGCAAGTCTGGCCCCGTTCGCACCCAAGATTTCTATGTAGCCACTGCACCTATTATCCTGGCTCTCATAACTACTGCAGCCGCTTTACTATGCTTTCGATTTTACTTTCAATCACCTCATATCCTATTGGGCTGCCTACTTGCTGGTGTGATTACTATTTCAGTCTTTATAGGGACGTTGCTAACATTTCCCAGTGGTAGAGCAATCGTTCAAGATTCTAAGGATATTATGAAAAATTTCACCCGTACGTAATCTACATTTTTGAGAAAATAGTCTTTCAAGTCACATTTATATGCTTAACAAGGAAACATGGACTGCGACCAAGTTTGTAAAGACCAAGCAAGGCTATAGTTTTTCAACGGATCCTACACAAGTACTTATTGGTTCCCGATTAATTGCCTCTATTCAAGTATCACTGTATCAAGATTTAATTGAAAAACATGCCAGTGGTCTGCTGTTGGATTTAGGGTGTGGTAATGTTCCTCTTTATCAAATGTATAAAGATTATATAATAGATAATATTTGTGTTGATTGGAGTAGCAGCTTCCATGAAAACCCTTATCTCGATCATGAGGTAAATATCAATGATGGCATCCCTCTACAAGGTAAGATATTTGACACAATTCTGATGACAGATGTACTCGAACATATTTCTAACCCAGAGCTAGTTATGAGTGAAGTGTCTAGACTTTTAAAACCAAGAGGAAAACTAATCTTGACAGTGCCTTTTTTATATAAGATTCATGAAAAACCCTATGATTATTTTCGGTATACTGAATTTTCTCTTAAAATGTTTTGTCAAAAAAATAAGCTAGATATCTTACACTTAGAACCCTACGGCGGGACATTTGAAATTATTTTAGATATTACTGCAAAGCAATTAGCCCGTTTCTCTCTTATATCTTCAGCGCATCTTTTTCTGAGTCGGTTAGTCGTTAATTCTAGGTTTGGGAAAAAAGTCTCAGCTAAAACATCAAAGAATTTTCCGCTAGGATATGGTCTTGTTGCTCAAAAGCAAGATAATTCAGATAAACAACAGTAATTTTAATGAAAATCGCATTTTTAGTTGGCGAATTCCCTGCCATATCAGAAACATTTATCCTCAGCCAAATCACAGCATTGATTGATTGTGGCCATCAAGTTTCGATTTATGCTCAGAGGCCGTCTAAAGATGTAAAAATGCATAAAGACTTTGATAAGTATCAGCTTCAAGACTGTACTTTTTACTATCCCACTCTGTCCAAAAACATTGTTAAAAGATATATTTATGCTTTCTCTCAATCTGCTTCTTTCTTTTGGCAGCGGCCACTGCTAATTCTGAAGGCATTAAATATATTTAAGTATGGGAGAGAAGCGGCCTCGTTAAGAATATTATATCGAGCCATCCCTTTCCTTCATCGAAATCATCATTATGATGTGATCCATTGCCATCATGGTCATGTAGGGATCATTGGGGCTGCATTAAGAGAAATGGGTGCAGTAAAAGGTACTTTGGTAACCACCTTTCATGGTTATGATGTCAATGTTATCCCTATGCTGCGTGGGAGAGAGATATATACCCATCTTTTTCAAATGAGTGATAGGTTCACTGCGAATTCAAAATTTACGATATCCAAACTGATTGAACTAGGATGTCCAGTAGGAAAAATAGACTGTTTACCTGTCGGTCTTGATATCTCATTGTATAACTTTCAGCATAGAGTACTGCCGTTAGCAGAACAACCTATTCGAGTGATGACGGTTGCGCGCTTGGTTGAGAAAAAAGGGATAGAATATTCCATCAGAGCTATTGCAAAAGTTATTTCAGAAGTCCCGAATATAAAATATTATATCGTGGGTGAAGGACCATTGCTTGGCCAGCTTGAGGATCTGATTGTGGAGCTAAATATACAGAATTATGTATATTTATTAGGCCGAAAAACTAAAGAAGAAGTGCAAGAACTATATGCACAATCGCATTTATTTGTTTTATCGAGTGTAACGGCCAAAAACTTTGATCGAGAAGGCCAAGGACTTGTTCTGATAGAAGCACAAGCTATGGGTCTCCCAGTTGTGGCAACACTGCATAATGGTTTTCCAGACAGTGTTGTGGATGGTAAATCTGCGTTTCTAGTGCCAGAGCGAGATGTTGATGCCTTAGCTGAGCGTATTTTATTCCTGCTGAAACATTCTGAACGCTGGCCTGCAATGGGCCAGCAAGGCAGGGATTATGTTGCCGAAAAATTTGATATTCGAAATCTCAACCAAAGGTTAGTCGATATTTATCAATCTTGTCTTACCTGAAATCAGACTTTAACTTTAATGATTTTGCCATATAGTGTTATGCCTTCTATTAAAAAAATAGCTAGAATAAACATCAAGAAAACACTCAACTTTGGAATTAAAAAGTTCTGTCCAATTTGTGCTTCACATATCCGTAGTTTCAATCCCTATGGTGTTAACAAGCGGCCTAATGCAGTCTGCCCCATCTGCTTTAGCCTAGAAAGACATCGATTGATGTGGTTGTACTTTCGACAGGAAACCGATTTATTTCAACAATCTCCCAAAAAGATGCTTCATATTGCGCCAGAGGCTTGTTTTATGGATAGATTTTCTAGCTTATCTCATCTAGATTATTTGCCTGGCGATCTAGATAAGCCAGGAATACCAGTTGTAGATTTAACAGAGATTGATTTCCCTAATAATCATTTTGATATTGTATATTGCTCTCATGTTTTAGAGCATGTACCTAATGATATACAGGCGATGAAAGAGTTGGCTCGTGTTGTGAAATCTTCAGGATGGGCAATCTTGCAAGTACCGATTGTTGGCGATTATACCCAGGAAGATCTTTCTATTACTAATCCAACCGAGAGAGCTCGTCTGTATGGACAACCTGATCATGTTCGACAATATGGTAAAGACTACAAAGATCGCTTAGAGGAAGCTGGATTTCAGGTTCAAGTCATCCCTTATTTATCTCATTTTACTGACCAAGAATCTGAACAATATGGCTTTGGTACTGATAATCATGATATTTATTTGTGTCGATCCCTAGCTCACTCTTAAATAAAGGAGTAAATATGGATGACGTTGGTTTCTCTTTGGCTACTTGATACAAGACTTTATCAGGTTTGCTAATATCCTTTGCAAGGCCCTAAGAAAATAATATAGAGAACTTGAATATATAACTATTTTGTTTTCTATTGACTATGGAAAATTCAATACTATTATTCTAATTGTAGGTTAACTCACTTTATCACTATTAAGATATTCGCACCAAAAGGCAATCACACTGCAGTTTCAGGAATCTATACACTCTTCTGATTGATTAATGGATACCAATGCATCATTATCACTAGCAAATTCGCCTAACACAAAACAGGCATGGATTTTAATTAGTGTTTTTTCGCTTGTTTTGAGCTTACTTATTTTAGCTGGAGTAGGTCTGTCAGCTGCTCTTTTTTTCTTTCTAGGCTCTGTTTCTCTAGGAGGATATCTATACTTTAAACACCCTCACCTCTACGTGGGCTTTGTCTGGTGGCTATGGTTTGTTGGACCGTTAATTAGACGTCTGATTGATTTTAGAAGGGGTTCACTCACTCCTGGTCACTTTATGTTAACGCCTTCATTAGTCGCATTAATCAGTATTATTACATTTGTTAAGTATTTGCCTCGTTTTTATAAAAATCAAGCTTTACCTTTTGTTCTGTGTGCAGGCAGTATTTTTTATGGTTTTGTGATTGGCGTGGTTTATCGCAATCCTCTAAATAGCAATATATATGGCACATTGCAAATTTTAGGGCCTCTTTTCTTTGGCTATCATCTTTTTACGACCTCTTATAATTATCCTCTGTATCGAAAAACAATTTTGCGTGTATTTCTTTGGGGCGTAATTGTAATGGGAGTTTATGGTATCGCCCAACGATTATTTTTGCCCAGCTGGGATCAATTTTATTTACTCAATATTGAGAAAGAACACCAGATTGCTGAGGGGATTGATTCAACTTTCGGCCTTTTTAGTACCACAGAAGGACGCCAGCAGTTTGCCGGTTTGTTGGCAGCAGGTTTAATCCTTATCCTTTGTCAAGAAGGAAAACTACTGGGATTTATGGGGGCTGCCCTTGGATATTTAACCCTGTTGCTGTCTCGAGCTAGAGCAGGATGGTTAAGTTGGCTAGTTAGCTTGGTGCTGTTTATTCCTTCTCTGAAACCAAAACTTCAGGTACGAATCGTCAGCGTGGTTTGTATCTCGGGAATATTAGTGATTCCCTTAACCACCATGGAACCCTTCTCAACGTTCATCAGTGATCGTGTCGGTAGCTTGTCGGATATTGAAGGAGATAATAGTCTGTACACCAGGAGAGTGGCTTACAATTTCTTGTTCGCAAAAGCCATTACTGAGGTCGTGGGAAAAGGAATTGGTCTCAACTTGGCTAATTATGCTCAGATTTCTACTTTTGATGGCGCAATATTACCCATGTTTTTTTGGTTGGGATGGTTAGGAATAATTTTCTTTAGCGGTGGTATTGCTATGCTTTTATGTAAATTGCTAACGGCTAGCATTTCACGCACTGACTCTTTTGCGAATG
Organism: Acaryochloris sp. IP29b_bin.148; assembly: GCF_028285565.1. GTDB lineage: Bacteria > Cyanobacteriota > Cyanobacteriia > Thermosynechococcales > Thermosynechococcaceae > Acaryochloris. The sequence continues at coordinate 38,473 of NZ_JANQOY010000129.1, read as the reverse complement.
CTTCAAGAGCAATTGCTATCGGAATTTTTATCCAAATTGGTTTTAATTTGATTTTTATTGCTTCGCTAGCACTGGTATTTTGGGGCTTTTTGGGGATGGCTCTAGCTGCAAACTCTTACTATAAAAGTCCAAGGCAAAATTTTGGATATGGCACATTGCCAAGCCATTATTAGCAAAATTTAGCGTAGCCTTAAACTCAAAAGACTAGAGTGAGCAACGTTGTCCTCGGGAATGGCTACTTTGTGAGGGATAGGTTACTCCAAACTTATGTTGCGTCAGTAGATACGGCTTTTTTCTGACCCAAGCGGGGTTCGGTTCCTGCTAATAACCGTTGAATATTCGCCCAATGTCGCCATACCACATAAACACCTGCTGTGATGCTAAAGAGAATGTAAGCCAGGGGTTGTTGGGCAACAAACATAAGAATCGGTAGTGAGATCGCTGCACTGATTGAACTGAGCGAGACAATCCGTGACAAGGATAGAACCAACGCGAAAATCCCCATAGCAGCTAGACCCACCGTCCAGCTCATCACTAATAGGACACCTAACCCCGTCGCCACGGACTTCCCACCTGTAAAATTAAGCCAAATAGATTTACTATGACCCAAAATCGCCATTAGCCCGGCCAAAATTACCAAGAAAGATAGCCATAATGCTGTATCGGTCGTCTCAGGTGCTTGACTCAAAAACGTGGTGTTTGTATAGGCCCATCGTACTAGAGCGGCTGATCCTGCCCCTTTAAGGATATCTACGACTAACGTGGCTAAGCCTGGTCCCTTGCCTAGAGTCCGCAAGACATTTGTGGCTCCTGTTGATTTAGACCCATGCTCCCGGATATCAATACCTTGAAGAATTTTACCGAGCAAATAGCCGGTAGGAAAAGATCCCAAAAAGTAGGCAATGCTTAACAATACACCGTTACAAAGTAGCCAAATCGCCATAGGGAAGACCAAACGCGCTCACCCTCTATTGTTCCATGCCTGGCAGCCCAGGCTAAAGGGTTTAAAGGCGTTTTTGCAAAACCCGCTCTAGTGTTTTGAAATTTTCTAAAACCTTACCCGTGCCTAAGGCCACACAACTGAGAGGATCCGGCGGCATATGCACCACCAGACCCGTTTCATAGCTAATCAGCGTATCCAGACCGCGGAGCTGGGCTCCGCCTCCAGTAATCACAATGCCTCGATCAATTAAGTCTGCTGCTAATTCTGGTGGAATTTTTTCCAAAACTCGTTTAATGGCCGCAATAATGCGGGCCAAAGACTCAGCCAATGCCTCTCGAATTTCTGCGCCCTGGAGGACGACACTGCCGGGCAAACCTGACAACAGCCGTAGACCCGAAATCTCTACCGTGGCTGCATCATATTCAGGGTGGGGATAGACGGTGCCGATTTTGATTTTGATGGTTTCGGCTGTTTTCTCTCCGATCAGTAAATCATGATTCTTTTTGACATGGCGGCAAATAATCTGGTCAAATGTGTTGCCTGCCACCCGTAGCGATTCCGTCACGACCGTTCCCATATAGCTGACGACCGCAATTTCCGTGGTGCCGCCTCCCATATTGACGACCATATTGCCAATCGGTTCTTCTACAGGCAGATCAGCACCAATGGCCGCGGCTAGGGGTTCATCAATTAAGTACACTTCCCGCGCTCCTGCTTGGGCAGCGACTTCGGATAAGGCCCGTTTTTCAATACTGGTAGACCCCACAGGGCTACTAATAATCACCCGAGGATACAGCAGCGTTTGCCCCTTCTGTACTTGCTGGATAAAGTGCTTGAGCATCAACCGAGCGGTCTCAAATCCCACAATAGCCCCATCTGCAAGGGGATGATTAACCACGATACTAGAAGGATTACGACGCCACATCGCCTCTGCTTCACTGCCAATGGCGAGCAAAGACTGACTCGTTTGATCTTGGGCAACCACAGAGGGTTCTCGCAGCACAATCCCTTGATCACTGAGGAAGATAAGGGTATTTGCAGTGCCTAGATCGATGCCAATGCCATGGGATAGATGATTTAACGGACCCAAATCCTAATACCTCCAGGACACCTGTCTCTTTAATGCAGATAAAACACCCGATATTGCCTAAAGACCTGTCAGGCCAACCCCTTGTGTGATCACTCAAGCCCTTGCTTAGTCTAGCGGTCTTTTTCCCACACCCGCGAAATATTCAGGATTGCTATTCAAACCAATCAAAGGTAGCTCGTTCCTTGCGAAGCTGTGGTTCTGGCGCAAAGGCTAACCAGAGAGGAAATTGCAGAATTGATAAACTGACTTCTTCTTCTGCATCATCGATCAGAATTAGGGGGAGTTGTTGTTCCTTGACGAGCCGATCGGCTTTTTGAGCCAAGGCACCGGGGGATTCAAATAAAATTAAGCCCCGTTCTGGGCCAAAATCTGAGCGATCAATGCCTAGACAGTCTTGCAGACCCCGGCGCCAGTCCCCTAAACGCTCGGGAGAATCTGCCAAAATCAGGGTGCGAACAGAACTACCGTATAGCTGCCGCAAAATCGAGATCGTGGCAGAAGCGACTAAGATATTCTGCAAGCGACTGCTTAAGGTCCGTAAGGCCCCCCGTCCGCCAAAGGTAAAAAACCAGCTTGCGACCCGCTCAGCATGAATGGGTTCAAAGGTCCGGCGCAACTGCCAGGGCGGACCATAGTAATTAGGATTGGTGCGGTATTGATCGAGAATTTGGCGAATTTGGCGAGTTTCTTCCGCAAATTCCTGGGTAGCAAATTTGGGACCCGACCGCTGAGGAGGTGTAGACTGCTGTTGAGGGGGGCGAGATTGCCGAGGTGCCGCCGAACGTGGTGGTCGCTGCTCTGCTGTGGAGGGCCGGGGGGCTGGTGGGGCCTGAGGAACTGTCTTGGGTTTGGGGGCTTCTTTTTCTTTAGGGGCGAGTTCTAACTTCTCTGCTGCAATCACCAGATCTTGTAGGCTAGTCACAAGATAGTCATGAAACCCATGAATCCGAATCGCTAAGTCTTGCGACACGCCAGCAAAGCTTTGGCGCATTTCTGTCTGGACCCGTTCTTGGCGACGCTCCAACTGATCGACGGCAATTTGTAAGGCTTGCTTGCGCTCTTCTAAGGTTTTGAGGTGGTCATTGGCAAACCGTTCTAGGGCTGTTTGGGTCGCCGAAAGCTGCTGTTCCAGGAGTTTAGCTTTGGTCCCTCTTAGTTCAGCAATATCGGCTCGGAGGGTTTGCGCTTCTTTTTGGAGTTGTTCCACAGAGGGGGTGTTGTTGGCGATACCGGAAGAATCAGTCACGTTAATCCACTTGAATCAGTAAAACAATGGCTCTTGAGCAGAATACCTTAGGATCTGGGGCATCGCTCTTCTAAGCAGGTTAATAGCGTGCGAGCATCAAAGAGCATGGGCATAAAGTGAATGCTTTTGACTTCTTTGAAAAAGAACAGGATGGGAACCGGGGGAAATAAAATTAGCCAATCTTGCCACTCGGCAAAGGGAAACTGGCGCAATTGTTGGTTGCCGCGATAGAGTTCAAAGGCCGTGGCTGTAAATTGAACCTGGATGGTGGCCGCCTGAAATCCAAGAAAGCAACTGATGAGGATAACGGGAATCCCAGCCCAAGGGGTGAGGACGGTGAGGAGAATGCCTGCGATCGCACCCCCAATCGGCACCCAATAGCGGGGCGCCAAAACGACCGTTGATTGTGTATTCGAAACCTGAGAAACAGCCATTACACGTTTATATGGTGAGCAAACTGATATCCATTCTAAGGGGTTCTGCTTCACAAGTTTTGTAAGGCCGTCCCCCCTGCACCTTGAAACATCACCCAGGATAAGAAGAAGTTGGTGATAAACACCAACACCAGCGCGGTCACCACTGCTGCAGTCGTGGATTGACCGACGCCTTTTGCTCCACCGTAAGTCGTCAATCCCCAGCTAGAACCAACAATGGCAATAATGCCACCAAAAATCGCCGCCTTAATCATGGAGTTCCAAATATCCCAAACCCCTAAAAAGCTATGCACCGAGTCTAAAAAGACACTATAGGGAATGTCATAGAGTACGGCAGCGACCACCATACCGCCAAGCACACCTGCGACCAAAGAAATAAGGGTCAAAATCGGCAACATCAGGGTACAGGCCAACAGACGAGGCACGACCAAATAGTCCACGGGGTCAGTATCTAACATCTGTAATGCATCAATTTGTTCCGTTACCCGCATCGTGCCAATTTCAGCAGCAAAGGCAGAGCAAACGCGACCCGTAATAATCACTGCTGTTAGGACCGGGGCCAGTTCCCGAGTCAGGGCAAGCGCCAGCACTCCTCCCACCGTTTGCACCAGGCCAAAGGCGATAAACTCTCGGGCAACTTGAATGGTAAAGACCATGCCTACAAAACTAGCCGTTAGAAGAGCGACTAAGAGAGACTCTGGTCCCACGATGGCCATTTGTTCAATGGTATTGCGGCGGTGAATCTTGCCTCTCAGTAGATGAACCACCACCTGCCCGCCTAGAAACAGGGCCGCAATCAAGCGACGGCTCCAAATATTAAATCCCGTCCAGGCCAGTAAGGATTTCAAAAACACCTAAACTGGGTCGCCACAATGGTGTTCAAGGGGTAGGGTTTGGAGGATATCAATCATACTGTTTCATCGCGTAACAAGTACTGAGCGGCAAACCACCACCAACATATTACTTTGGCACTGAGAATTGTGACACCACAGCCTGACAAGCTGAGAGGAATGGTTCACTTCAGATTGGCATTTTGATGAACTCTTTCTGTCTGTGGCTAACAGCGTTAACTTGGCAACGTGCTTCTGCTAACCACACGACTGCAACTGGCTGTTGAGTGTTTATACGAGTCAGCACTTAGGATCGTTGTTGTTGTGACCATACCCGAGTCGGCAGACCCCAAACGTAGATAAACCCTTCCGCCGCTTTGTGCTCGAAAGCATCTTCAGCCCCATAGGTTGCTAAGTCAGGCGTATAGAGAGAATGAGAGGATTGGCGACCCACCACTGTTGCCGAGCCCTTCAATAACTTGACTCGCACCGTGCCCGTAACTTGCTTTTGCGTTTGCTGAACAAAAGCATCTAGGGCATCTTTGAGGGGGCTAAACCAGAGGCCGTTATAGACCAGCTGACTATAGGTTTCTTCAATCCCTCGCTTGTAATGAGTGACATCTGCCGTTAGGGCTAAGCTCTCTAGTTCTCGGTGAGCCTGAATCAACACCAGCAGGGCAGGGGCTTCATAGATTTCGCGAGATTTAATGCCGACTAAGCGATTTTCCACCATATCAATGCGGCCCACCCCATGCTTACCCACCACTTGATTCAGCTGTTCAACGAGGGCAACAGGGCTAAGGGCTTGTCCATTCAGTTGGGTGGGAAGGCCTTGGGCAAAGTCAATGTCAACGTACTCAGGCTGATCCGGGGTATCGGCAATAGCCTGGGTTAGATCATAGACTTCTTCTAACGGCTCTACCCAGGGGTCTTCTAAGGGACCGGCTTCCACACTTCGCCCCAATAAATTACGATCAATACTGTAGGGAGATGATTTTTTCACAGGTGACTGCACCCCATACTTTTCCCCGTAGGCAATCGTTTCTTCCCGGCTCATCCCCCATTCACGGGCAGGAGCAAGGACTTTGAGGTCGGGATTCAGTGCAGCAATCGACACATCAAAGCGCACCTGATCATTACCTTTCCCTGTACAGCCGTGAGCGACGGCATCAGCACCGTGGGTCTGAGCGGCTTCCACGAGCAGTTTGGCAATTAAGGGTCGAGCTAAAGCCGTGGAGAGGGGATATCGATTTTCGTAAAGCGCGTTGGCCTGAATGGCGGGAAAGGCATAGTCAGCAATAAAGCGCTGAGTGCCATCAGCAATCAAAGATTGAGCAGCGCCAGCATCTAGTGCTTTCTTGCGGATGGGTTCTAGCTCATCTCCTTGACCTAAGTCCGCAGCAAGGGTGATGACTTCTTCAACACCCCATTCGTGCTTGAGATATGGAATACAAACGGAGGTATCAACGCCCCCAGAATAGGCCAATACAACTTTTTTAGCACGTCCCATGATGGCTCGTTCCCCAGGAAAACTGCGTTCCTTATTATGCAGGGTTAAAGGTCAGATTGCTACCAAATATCAGTAGTCATCTTTCTTGAGTCGTTTTGAGACCAGAAAACGGAAAAAATGAGACGAAGTGAGGCTCCTATAAAGATGAGCCACAGACTGAGTATTCCTGTTGAAGTTTTAGCTAAAAGCGATAGCCAGAAACGCTACAGAACAGATACATAGGAATAGTCAAACTTGCCAAACTGACTGCACCAAGCCAGGTTCAGTTTCTCAAAACAGTGGACTAACCATTGGACTGTTGACTGTTTGTGAGTTTCATAGTGGCTGAACAGAAGTGCAAAGCGCTTTTCTAGGTATGGTTTCACCTTCTTGCAGAGTAAAACAACCTTGAGTAGCAAGCTAATCGTTGAGGTCGAGCCGATATTGTTGATCAGGTCCATAAAGATCCAATGTTTGGGCTGTCGACGACTTTCAATCACCAGGAAATTGAAGACTTGCTGGCAGGTCCGCACCATGAGGAAGTCATTCATGTTGCGATCATTGCTTTCTGGAAACATCTCTTGTAAGCATTGATGCAATTGATTGTTAAACCGACATTGGCCAAACTTGGTATCGACGGATGCAACTAAGTATTCGTATAAGTCTTTTTTGAAATGCTTGTAGGATGATTGAGCTGCCCCTTGCCGTCTTAAAAAGTGCTGTGCTAAGTCTTGATGCGTGTTGCGAGCATCTACTTTGCCGACAAAGTGCTTTAAGGAACTGCGAAGATCAGAATCACTTAACAACGTAGGGTTATAGACCGGTTGAATAATTCTGCCAGTGCTCGGTTGTCCCACGGTTTGAATGATGGATGTAGACTGTCTAGCACTGCGTTTCAAGATATCTGTCATATACAGCGATAACTCGAGTTCAAACCTTTTCTGCGTCTGAATCTGAGCTTGGTGCACCACTTGTTGGTGTTCTTGCGTGTCTCCCTGAGACACCAGGCAGTGTTTATAGAGATAGGGATATCGCTGTAACAGCGTTACCAAAGGTTGTTGAGCAGAGGTAGCAGAACGAGGGTTGATAAAGTCTGAAAATCGCCTTAACCGTTGGAAGTGAGCACTTTTGACAAACTGCTTGACTAACAATCGAAGGCGGGTTGTGGTTTGGGTTCGCCCTAAGCTAGCGGGCATGCAACTCGCTTGTCCCAATAGTTCGATTAAATTTGGAATGGCGTACCGACAATCCAATTGAGTCTGCCACCGATTCACCAAAATATAGCAACACCGATTGAAAAATAACGAAAACTCTTCTTGCTTGCTGGCAGATTTAACAATGGCATTGACCGCTTGCCGAATCTCAGGCTCTTGATATCCTGAGGTTCCCAAAAAGAGGGATTGAAATCGGTGCAAAACCTCTTGGGGAGATTCGGTGCGCACGCAGGCAAGCAGGTGATCGTACACTCTTTGCGCGTTGGAAGTTGCGCGAGATTGATGCTGAGGCAACTGGGTATACACGTGATTTCTAAGTGAGATGATAAGGGTGACAGTTAAATGATCAGGACAATAAACACTGGCGAAGTAATTAACTGCTTCCTAATTCAAGGTGCTCCCAAACCCGCTGAATTATTTTGCGTGTGATTAGTATGCCCATACATGAACATAAATTAAAAACAATGATCAAATTGTGGTGTGATCAAGCGCACACCTAAAGGTGATCCAAATCACCTAAAGAACCCCAATATTTTTCTCTGGATATAATTTAATTCCAACGTAGCATTTCATTTTAGAAACTGTCCAAGAAACCCTTAATCTTTATGGATCTTAAGTTATGGGTCTTAAGCAGGGTGATGGGAAAACGGACACATATCCAAAACGCATAGGATGAATAGAACCTGCCCACCATGATCGATGTGGGTTCTAAATCACCCGCTTGTTCAAGGCTAGCGATCAAGCGCTTGGCTTAGATGACATTTGACTTACAGCATCTTGCAAACGCGGAGGAAATTTGCGTAAGATGCGCTTGCTCTCGGAATTTAAAGGCACTAACGTCACTTGGCCTAAGATACAAGGCTGATCACGGTTGGCGGTAAAAATATGTTGATCCCAAGATAAACGGATTTTCTCGACTTTATTTAAGCGAGATCGGACAATGACGGTGTCTTCCATCCACATCGCTTGTTGGTAGCGGAGCGATAGATCAATCACAGGTAAATCACATCCCTCTTTGACGAGGTCTACATATTCAAGACCCACACTGCGAAGGGCGTCAATGCGGGCTGCTTCCATCCACTCTATATAGGAGCCATGCCAGACAACGCCTGCATAGTCGGTATGTCGGGGTTGAACTCGGGTGCAATATTCAAACCAAATGGGAGACCAGTTAGGATTAGGAACCATTGTGTAGGGGGAATGATGATCAAGCCCCACCTACAATACCTCAATCCTGAACCGGGACGGCATCAACATCTACGGTTTCTGAGGTATCTGGTGTATGGGGGTTAGAGGCATTCGTGTCTGGCTGAGTTGAAACCTGGCGCTGTTTATAGTTCTCGATCCAGAGTTGGGATATCTCGGAAATAAACAATGTCAAGAGAGCAAGATCATCAATTTGGCCAACAATGGGAAAGAGATCAGGAGAAATATCAAAGGGGCTGAATAGGTATGCCAACGTTCCAACAATAATCCACGCACGATATTTGGGATTACGCAGGCTGTTTCGGTACCACTGATACAGTGCTTTGATGGAAAAATTCATAGGTTGGGTTGCAATCCTTTACGTCTCTATTGTGTCAGCAATCGAAAAATTCATCGGGTGTGGATTTCCACCAAAAGGCTGTCTGTGAGTTTTTTTAGGAAATTAGGTTGTTCCTGGAGAGGAATTTAATAATGCTGAAGATAATTCTCAAAAGAGTCTTCTAACGATTGATTAAGGGTAGGTGAGATTTATTTCACAAACGAATAAGTCATGCTATATCGTATACTTCATGATGAGATAAAAACGAACATAAAACTTCGTATATTATTCATCTCAGCGTCAGCTAGGCAAAAGGAACGCCGTGAGTATCATTGAGCTACTGGGAAAGGTAGGGCCAACGATCTGGCCCTTGCTCTTACTTTCTATCTTTGCGATCGCAACCATTTTTGAGCGCTTATGGTTCTGGAGCAATCTGCTCAGAGGCGAGCGAAAAACAGCACGACAAATCATTGATGCTGCTCGTCGAGATTGGGATGAAGCGACTCACCTAGCTAGACAATTTAGCAATCAGCCCATTGGCCGCTTTCTGTTTACACCATTGCGTTTAGCGAACCAGGAACCTGAAATTTTTCGATTAGCTTTAGAAGCCTCTGCCGACGAAGAATTGTCAGCCATGAAAAAGGGCAGCAAGATTTTAGAAACGGTGATTGCTTTAGCGCCGCTTCTGGGTTTGTTTGGAACGATTTTAGGTCTTCAAAATTCCTTGGGAAAATTGAACTTTGAAGAATTTGGTCAGATTGTCGGTAATCCTGCCTTGGGCATCGATCAAGCGCTCACGAGTACCTTAGTAGGACTGGCAATTGCCATTGTTTCCTTAGCCTTTTACCGTTTCTTTCAAGGCCTGGTTTTTAATCAGGCTCGCATCTTTCGCCGGATGGGTAATGAACTGGAACTGGTCTATCGACAATTTTGGTTGCAACCCACAGAGTCCCGGCCAACCTTAACGGCCAAAAGTGATCCACCTTCGATGGGCAATGAATAGTTGTGAGTGGCCTGTTGATTTTTAGTTTGCCTGTGATATGAAAACGTTTTTAGAAAATGAAGATGCCGACATTCAGGTCGAACTGATTCCATTGCTAGATGTTGTTTTCTGTCTGCTGGCGGTCTTTATCTTAGGAACAGTGGGTCTCAGCAGACCCGAAGGCATCAACCTCAACTTACCCATCGCCGAAACAGGCACGACTCAGTTTAGCAGTAAGTTTAGAGTGCAGGTCGGCAATTTGGGGGAGCTACTGGCCAATGATCAACCGGTCAACCAAACTCAATTAAAGCAGCTGGTCAGCCGATATCTGAGGCTCAATCCGCAAGGAGTCGTGATCTTAAAAGCGGATGGCGCGGCCCCTTACAACCAAGTGGTTGCCATCCTAGATCTTTTACGCTCTGTAGGAGGAGAGCGCGTGGCGTTGGAAACTAGACCCAGTGATCCCGTCACACCACCTGGATCGGTTCCAGGGCAGACGCCAAGTCAACCGGGTCAGAATCCACAATCCCCTGATCTATTGCCCGTTCCTTCCGTCGATCAGCCTGGAGCAGGAAATATACCGGGAGCGCCCACTCAGCCCGTTGCACCTACTCAGCCCATTGCGCCCAATCAACCCCTGCCGAACCAACCCCTGCCTGGACAGCCAGTACCCATTTTGCCTGGGACGACCCCAACGCCTCAACCCAGTCCGACCTCTCCTTAACTGAATCCTGCGGTAGACAGGGCCTGATTGAGAGCCTGAAGTTGTTGAGTGGTACCCATACAAATCAGTAGATCTTGGCTACAAAATTTGGTTTGAGCAGAGGGCGAACCAATCAGTTCTCCATTGGCTCGGCGGATGGCAAGGATGGATGCACCCGTCTGCGATCGCACATCTGCGACTCCCAAGGACTGGCCAATATATGGACAGCTATCGGTATCAATCAGCAGCTCTTCGATATAGAAAGCTGGTTCGCTTCCCGTTAAAGCCACATCCATAAAATTCACCACTTGGGGGCGCAGTGCGGCTGCGACCATCCGTTTGCCTACCGTCATATACGGGGCAACCACAGCATCTACGCCCACCTGCTGCATTTTTTGCAGAGCATCTTCACTGTTGGCTCGAACAATAGCCCTAATCTGAGCATTGAGATTTTTAGCAGACAACACGGTGTACAAATTATCGGCATCTGAGGCCAGGGTGGTAATCAGGCCAGTGGCTCGCTGAATGCCAGCTTGCAGCAAGGTTTGATCATTGGTGGCTCCACCTTGAATGCTCATGTAGCCAGCATTTTGGGCCGCTTCTATCAATTCAGCCTCTTGATCAATCACCACAAAGGGAATGGCTTCGGTGGACAATTCCTGAGCAATTTGCTGTCCAGTCCGGCCAAAGCCACAGAGGATAAAGTGTCCTGACAGCTCATCCAACAGTCGTCGTTGTTGTTGCAGCCGGACGCCATCGCGGAAATATCCTTGAATCACGGCTTCCGTAAAGCGATTGGCAATATAGCCCAGCCAAATCACGCCGACGATAATCAGGACAATGGTAAATAATCGACCGCGATCGCTGAGGGGATTCACTTCCATAAAGCCCACGGTGGAGAGGGTGATCACCGTCATATAGAGGGCATCCGTCAACGGCCAGCGCTCGACTAACCAATACCAAAGCGTGCCTGAGACAATGACGCCGCCAAAAGCTCCTATTCCTAAAAATAATTCCCGCTGAATCTGCTGATATTTTTTCTCCAAAATCGAGTACACGGCGATGGTCCATCAAGGGTAATGACTTGAATATCGTGAGGCATAGATGCTCGCTTCTCAATAGTAGGTCCAGAGCGGTGTGCTGTTGACGATGGCTCGAATTGAGTGACTCAACGATAATCCCAATGCCTAGGAATATGACGAAGTATTTCGCTTTTTTATAAACAAATCTAAATATTCTGAGGTTTAGTAGCAAATAATACGGTAGGAGTATTAAGAATCTGAATCAAAACAGTAGTCACTACATGTGGAGTAATCCACTGGGGGACTTATGCGAGTGGCTCCAATTCTGTTAGTTATTAACCCAGACTGTATCCGAGGAGGATAGACGAATGATTCCATTAGCGTATGGTATCAATACGATTTTGGGACTAGTCCTGAAACTGATTGTGACTGCCGTTAGTCTGTTTATTATTTCCAAATTGCCCTTTTTGGGGGTAGAAATTGATAGCCCGGGAAAGGCTGTCTTTTCCGCTTTTATTTTCGGTATCTTGAATGCTTTGGTCGTGCCTTTGTTCGCGCTATTGGAGTTAGGGCCAAAGCTCACAGATGTTGTGATTGCTGGTCCCATTCACTTTGTCCTGAATATCATTATTTTTGCCTTGGCCGCAGCATTGGTGCCTGGGTTTAGATTACAAAACAAAATTTTAGATCCCATCGTCGGATCCATCCTGCTCACCATATTGAATTCAGTGATTAATCACCTCTTACCTTTTGGTGAAACAGCCAAGGCAGCATTGGTTGTGGCTGGCATCGCTTAGCCTCCCCCTTCAATAGTTTATTTGCGCCACTGGCTAGCCATTAGTTCTCAACGGATACAGGCTGAGCTGTTGCAGATGGCCGGGTGGTGCGAGCCGCAATGGGCATACGCCAACCTGTCCCAAAGGCTCGATCCGTAATCTTGAGCCCAGGGGGGGCTTGGCGGCGTTTGAACTCAGCCCTTTTGACCATTTGAATAATTCGGTCCACGATCGCGGCGGGGTGACCTGCCGCGATTATTTGTTGGCTCGATTGATGATGATCCACATAGCGATAGAGGATATCATCGAGAACGTCATAGTCAGGCAGAGAGTCTTGATCCACTTGTCCGGGTTTCAGTTCAGCACTGGGGGGCTTGGTGATTACGGAGTCGGGGATAATGGTTTCCTGCGCTCCCAGTTCAGGTGGCGTGTGGGTATTCAGCCAACGGCATAGCTCATACACCCGAGTCTTAGGTACATCGGCAATGGCCGCCAAGCCCCCATTCATATCGCCATAGAGGGTGCAGTAGCCAACGGCCATTTCTGATTTATTACCCGTAGAGATCAGCAAACGGCCAAATTTATTGGCAATGGCCATCAGCAAATTCCCTCGAATCCGGGCCTGAATATTTTCTTCAGCGACACCGGGTTCAGTCCCGGCAAAAACAGCCCCTAAGATTTGGTCGTAGGTCTGCATTGCTGATGCGATCTCTAACTGTGTCGTGGGCATTCCTAGGTTCTGGGCCAGATCTTCCGCATCTCTGATGGAATGATCAGAACTGTAGGGCGAAGGCATCAGCACGCCCAATACATTCTCAGGACCCAGGGCAGCAGCAGCAATGGCGGCCACTAAGGACGAGTCGATACCGCCACTGAGTCCCAGAACGGCTTGGCTAAATCCACATTTTTGAGCATAGTCTCGCAATCCTAATACCAAGGCTGACCAGATTTCAGCATTGATATCAGAGACCGCAGGCTCAATGCGACTGGGCAGCAGATCATGGGCCTCGTAATCAAAGAGCAACAAGTCAGGTGCAAAGCCCTTGGCCCGCCCCACCACGTCTCCCTGGCGGTTGACGGCCACACTGCGGCCATCAAAAATCAAGTCGTCATTACCGCCCACCTGATTGGCATAGATCAGGGGACAGTGGTACTGCTGAGCATGGTGCCGTAACATAGCTTCTCGCAGGTCTTGTTTGCCGACACAGAAGGGAGAGGCAGATAAGTTGATAATCAAATCCACGTTGTAGCTCATCAGTTCAGCGACTGGATCCACGGCGTAGGCCTGTTTCTCCCAAAAGTCTGAGTTGTTCCACAGATCCTCACAAATGGTGACCCCAATTTTGCCTTCTTTCAGATCCAGGACATTGGCCTGGTTGCCAGGTTCAAAATAGCGATCTTCATCGAACACATCGTAAGTGGGCAGCAAATGCTTATGGAAACACTGCTGAATCTCACCGTTATGCACATGGACAATGCTATTGAAGAGGGGCTTACCGCCCTGGGCCTCGTTCTGCTGCACGCTGCCCACCAACACATGGAGTTTGGCTGGCAACTGGGTGGCCAACTGTTCCAAGGTGGTCTGGGTCGCCGCCACAAAGCTGGGGTCGAGCAACAAGTCTCTAGGGGGATAGCCACATAGGGATAGCTCTGGGGTTAAGAGTAAGGTCGCCCCCTGCTGGTCGGCTGCCGTGGCCGCCGCTGCAATAGCTTCAGCATTTCCGACCAAATCACCAATGGTGGGATTCAATTGTGCGATCGCAATCTTCATGTCTCGTTCCTACACAAAAACTAGTGGTTTATCCTGAAAAGGGGCAAAGGCTTCCACATCGAAGCGATATAACGTGGCCGGACGACCGGCCCCTCGGCAGATTTTCTCGCCCGTATCGGCCAAAAATCCTAATTTCAACAGTCGAGATCGGAAGTTCGAGTAATCCGTAAAGTTTGTGCCCAAAACCGTGCTGTATAGCTGATAAAGATCCGCTAGAGTAAAGCGATCGGGCAATACATCAAAGGCGACCGGGCTATACTCCAACTTGTTACAAAGCCGTCGATGGCCATAGTCGAGGATGTCGGGGTGATCAAAGGCCAGAGCGGGCAAAGTCTCCACTGGATGCCAATCGATTTCACAGCCTTCATCCACGATCAGCATGGCATCTTCAAAGCGAACCAGGGCAAAGTAGCTAACGGATAAGTAGCGGACCCCAAAACTATCGGGGGCTTCCCGTGGATCTCGATGGGGACCACCAAAACTGTAGAGCTGTTCTAAGTACAGGTTCTCCACCCGCAACTTTTCCGCCAGAACCCGATAGGCGGCGGCCTCCAGGGATTCGCCCTCTCGCACCAAGGTTCCCGGTAAGGCCCAATCGCCAGCATAGGGATCGCTGTGGCGCTTGACGAGCAGAGCCAGCAGGCGGTTTTGAGCCGTGTCTACCGAAAAGATGACATTATCGACGCCAACCTTAAACGCTGCTAGGGCTGGGGTGGGGTAGTCAAGAGTAGAGGTTGAGGGCTTTCGTCGAGGTGAGGATGGGGCGCGTTCCATGAGTACAGATGATGTTGTTGAATATAGGCGGCAATAGCGGGCGGGACATCGTTGATATCCCCCGTATGACGGTAGTGGCTGGAGGAGACGGGAGGGCCTTGAAAATTTGCGATGGCAAACCGAGCCCCCAACCGTTGCAAGGCGGTTAAGGCATTCGGATCGAGCTGGGCATCGGGGCGGTGCAAAATCAGAAGCTGGACCTGCTGGAATAAGGTTTCAACCCCGTACCAATGGGGCAATGTTGCCACCACATCCGAACCGACCACCAAGGTAAGCTCTGCCTGGGGCCAGAGCTGTTGGGCCTGCTGCACCGTGAACAGGGTCTTGGAATGACTTAACTCAGGCCGTAACCCTACCTGTTGATGTCGCTGTTGCGAATCCTGAACGAGCAGGGCCAACATCCGTTGGCGTTCAGACAAAATAGACTGGTGCTGCTTAAAGGGATTGTCTGAGGCCCAGACGGCCACATAATCGTAGAGCCCAGCTAACCATTCAATAATGGATTGATGTCCCACGGTGGGCGGATCAGCACTGGTGCCAAAAAGTGCAATTTTTGTCATGGATCGAATCATCTGAGCGAACTGGGCAAGAAGTTAAGGGCTAAGCAGCCTTTGATGTCCGGCGAGTTGCCGCTGTTAGGGCTTGCAAATCGGTCGATAACTGTATGGGCAAAGAAACTGGATTTGTCACACTACGGACGTCTGCTGGCAAGCTCTGCACAGAGCCTAAGGTGCGCTGGGCAATGGTTTCTAGGGATTCTGGGGGGGTGAGTCGTTGTCCTGCTTTCATCATCAGCTGCAAGAGGGGTTGACCCCCTGGGGCTGAATCATTGACTAATCCCAGGTGATCTTCACTCACCTGCCCCTGATCAACCTGGCGAAAAATCTGTTTGCGCCCTGGATAGGTGATCTTGCCATTGGCCTCCTTCATCACGGGCTTGCCGTCGATGTCGACAAGCTTATACACCCCGTTGACGGGGCTGCCGGTCACCAGCTTCGTGCCGACGCCATAGCCGTGGATATGGGCGCCCGCTTGGCGGAGTCGGAGGATTTCTGGTTCATCCAAATCACCACTGACCACAATTTTGGCTTCCGGCAAGAGCTGATGAATCTGTTGGGATAATTCCACCAAATCCCCTGAATCTAGGCGAATCGCCGGTACTTCTAGTTCCCCCGCATTAACCTTCTCCGCCAGAGTTTGGGCTGCTGCGAGGGTGTCATAGGTATCAATCAACAGCGCCGCCTGGGGAAAGGTGTGGTGAAAGGCAGTAAAGGCCTGAAGTTCTGTGCCTTGAGTGGCAGTCATAGCCATGACTAACGCATGGGCCATGGTTCCACTGGGCTGTCGGCCTAGCTTTTGGGCTGCTAAGACATTTGATGTCGCATTTAATCCGGCAGCCAAGGCAGCTCGGGCCGCCCATACAGACGCCTGTGGTCCAAATGCTCGACGGGTTCCAAATTCTAAAATCGTCGCATCAGGACCCGCCACATCTCGTAACCGAGCTGCACGGGTAGCGATTAAGGTTTGATAGTTGATGGTATTGAGGATAAATGTTTCGACCCACTGGGCCTGCCACAACGGCGCTTCAATCCTCAAAAAGGGTTCATTGGCAAAGATTGTTGTTCCCTCCGGAACTGCCCACACGTCACCGGTAAATTTTCCTTCTTCTAGCATGCGCCAAAATTGAGATGGGGCATGACTAAATAAATCGGTTTCTTGGAGATATTGAATTTGCCGATCTGAAAATTTTAGGTTTTGTAGGTAATCTAAAACCTGTGCTAAACCCATGGCGACTAAATAGCCAAACTGGGCAGGTAAGCGCCGAACCGTTAATTCAAAGCTGGCAGGGATATCTGCAAGATTTTCATTCAAATAGCAAGCAGACATAGTGGCTTGATATAAATCGGTTAAGAGATTATAGTCACTGGCAGAGAGGTTTAAAGATTGATCGACTCCCTGAGGGGGCTTAACCAGTCCCAACATTCTTGGACTCCTAGTAAATATAAATAAAACCCTTTTAGAATCAGGGTTAGGCGCTCATCCAAAGAAAAGTTTTAATTTATTTTTGAGACGCTTGTTTTAATTATAGTAAAAATTACCATAAATGCAAAGTCACCTGATGATTTAGGCAGATGATTGCTTTAGTTTGCTGGATCCGAACGGAACAATTTCGTGGGCCCTGCTCGTCAAGCAGAACGTTGGCGTATGGGGTGCAGGAGTCCAGAGATCTTTGCTACGACGGCAAATGATAAGATGGCCGAAACCTGAACTGATTACATCAGCGTCCTAACAGAGTTTATTGAACAGTGTTTATGCAACCCTTCCGCTCATTCATGCCCAGTAACCGATATTTAGCTCTATTGGTTGCGTCTGTCTCTTGTATCTCCTTTTTGCCGATATCAGTTCAAGCGCAGAAAGCGGGTGATCTGGATGGTTCTGGTCCGGGTCAATCCTCTACTCTTGATAATGTTGAAGTGCTCAGCCCCACGATCACGGGTGGTCTGTTTAGCATTCCCGCTGGAAAACGCCTGATGTCTGAAGCCGAAAGCGCCTATGACGGCCAAAATTTTGATGTGGCAGCCAATAAGCTCAAGGATGCTCGCCAGATCATGAATCAGCTTTCCAATTTCTATTCCACCTTGACTTCTAGTTTTTTAGGAGTTGACCGACGGGTGTCCGAAAGCCACCGCAAAAAAGCCCTAGAAACCGCACAACTGAGAGATCAATCAACCTACCAGCTGGCCTTGGTGTATCGGGCTCAAAACAAACCGGAAAAAGCGATTCCCCTGTTGATCGAAATTATTCGTAGCCAAAATCCATCTCGCGATTTAGGCAAGAAGTCTTATCAGCAGCTGGTTGAATTAGGATTTTCTGATGTTCCCTATCCCCGAACACCGGGGTCTAAGACCACCACTTCACCGGCTCCTGAAACGCCTCAGCCCCCTGCATCCGAGTCGCCAGAGGGTGGGGCCGTCAGCCCATCTGAAGTTGCGCCATCTGGTTCACCCGAAACGTCTCCCCCGGATGCACCCGATGTTGCGCCACCGAGCCCTCCAGAGCTTCCCATCCCTGGTCAGTAGATTTGTGGATCAGTCGAGTGGGGGGCAACTCTCCCCCGCTGAAGGATGGATAGATAGCTATCAGCTCAACGGATTAATGCACGTCCATTAATGCTTTGGATCAGGGAAAGAGACTCATGGTTCCTCTTCGTGATGAAAATCCAACCCAAATCACGCCTTATATCACCTATGGCCTGATTGCCCTCAATGTGTTGGTGTTTGGATATGAACTCAGTTTGTCTCCCAGCCAACTCAACCAATTTCTACAGCATTGGGCTGTCGTTCCTCAAGAACTCACCACCAGTTTTGGCGGTGTCTCGATGGCTGATGTAGGCGAATGGAGCACCTTGATTACCTCTCAGTTCCTCCATGGTGGTTTTTTGCACTTGGGGGGCAATATGCTCTACCTCTGGATCTTTGGCAATAATGTGGAAGAGCAGCTGGGACGGGTTCGATTCTTGGGGTTCTATGTCATCTGTGGAGCCTTGGCGGTTTTGGCCCAGTGGTTCTTTAATCCCCTCTCATTGGTGCCGTCTCTCGGGGCGAGTGGTGCGATCGCAGGTGTGATGGGAGCCTATATCTTTCGGTTTCCCCAAGTCAGAATTCTCACCCTGGTCCCCTTAGGAATCTATCTCACGACCTTGCGCATTCCTGCCATTTTGTACCTGGGCTTCTGGTTCTTGCAGCAAGCCTTTTACGGCGTCGCTAGCTTAGAAGCACCCGTTACGATTGGTATGGAGGGGGGAGGTATTGCCTACTGGGCCCATGCAGGTGGGTTCGTCTTTGGGGCGATACTTGGCCCTCTGCTGGGGTTGTTTAGCGCATCCGATTCGGCCCTTATCTCTCCAAACGAATAGATGTCATGACTCAGGCATATTCATTCTGAACGGGCTAGCCAGACTGGAACAATTTCCACCTGTCTGCATACTTGCCTCAATATTGAGCAAAAAGTTCTGAGTCTGTACCTAAACTTACAGATTTATCTAGTTGAAAGATGTAGTCTAATATCCTAAGAAAGGCAAGCATTACTCAATATCGAAATATCTATGCTCTATCTTTACGCCATTCCTTTCACTAATTAGGTTTATCGCTCCATCTCTGCTACTCTCTACTCCCCGACTGCTCCTGGTCGGGGTTTTTTGTTGCAATTGGCAGTGGCTGCATGTGCCAGGTGATTGATTTTCCGATGGCGGATCAGGGCGAGAGTCTAGCTTCTGATATCCGCGCCCGCTTATTCAACGGTTGTCTGGAAGCGTCCCCCCTTGAGCAACAAGGTGATGCGGGCTGAAGATCAGCACCAGGTTTGGGAATTAAGAAACGCTAAGCATATGTCTAAATCGTTGAATCGTTCTTTGAGGTATATCAGCAGAGAGTTTCAGCGTGTTTATTGATGCGTATTGATCCGTCAGCGATCGCAAAAACTTGCATCTTTGGTGAGGATCCATGATGATGGCGAGCGATAAACTCCAAGACTCAAACGGAGGATGACCCGTGCTGGAAACATCAACCGGCTCAAATCAGTCATTAGTTCAATCCTTCGTGATTTACCCCAAGCATAATTTGAGAGAGAGAGTTACCTGCTGAACGACGTATTTGGGATGGAAAGGCTGTGAAAGCAAGCTGGCTATTACCCCTCGCCTTATGTATGGTGGGATGGGCTGAAAGTGCCTCGGCAGGACAACTCACCTACTGGAAATTTAATCCCAGTCAAAGCCGCATTGATTTGATTACGAATTCAGCCATCAAACCGCGCGCTAAAGTGGTGATGAATCCCACCCGTTTGGTGATTGATTTGCCCAATACCACGTTTCGCAAACTGAAAGCCCGTCGCAAAATCAGTCGGTATGTGCGAGAAGTACGGGTGGCCCAGCATAGTCGCAGTACCACGCGCGTTGTGGTTGAGCTGAATTCAAAGTTTACCTTGAGTCCCCGCCGCGTCTTGGTTCGGGGCATTGCTCCTAACCGTTGGTACGTTCAACTCCCCAAATTTTTCCCCCTCAAGGATGCCAAGAAATCCTCTCGCCGCACGGTTGCCGTTAGTGTCCCTCCCCCCAAAATTCCTAAGCCTTCCATTTCCTCTCCTGGACCCATTGTGTCCCAGCCCGTTAAATCAGGGGCTAAGGTGGTGGTGATTGATCCGGGGCATGGCGGGGCTGATCCAGGCGCAGTTGGCATTGGCGGATTACAAGAGAAGCGGATTGTCTTGGATGTCTCCACCCAAGTCCATAATTTGTTGCGCAAGCGCGGGATTAATGCCGTATTGACGCGGGCAAGCGATCGCGAAGTGGACTTGCCGCCACGGGTTTCGAAAGCAGAAGGAGCTAGGGCGAATGCCTTTGTCAGTATTCATGCCAATGCCATTAGCATGAGTCGCCCCGATATCAACGGCTTGGAAACGTACTACTATGCGACGGGATACCGCTTAGCAAGGGCTGTTCATTCGAGTATTCGTGGTTCTGTCTCCGTCTCGGATCGGGGAATTCGACAAGCGCGTTTCTATGTGTTGCGAAAAACATCGATGCCAGCGATTCTCGTCGAACTGGGTTTTGTGACGGGCCGTACTGATGCAGCGAAATTAAGGACTGCAGCCCATCGTCAGCGCCTTGCTGAAGCCATCGCTCAGGGTATTGTCAATTATCTGCAAGGTCGATAGTTCTGGGTTCCCTGCAGGCTCCCCGGTCGCCATTTATGGGTTGAGCAGGGTGCGAATTAATTTTCCGGTCTGTAGATTCCAGATTTTGATGCTGCGATCTCTACTCCCACTCACGAGCCATTTATTATTAGGGCTAATGGCCAAGGCAGAAATACCCTCTTGATGGTCCGTTAAGGTTTTTAGGAGTTTACCTGTTTTTAGATCCCAAATCTTAATCTGCCGATCATCGCCACCACTTACAAACAGCTTGTTATCAAAGCTAACCACCAGCGCTGCGACCATTTTTTCATGGGCATTAAGGGTTTTGACCAATCTACCTGCTGGAAAATCCCATAGACCAATCGCTCCTCCCCAGCTGCCCGTGATTAATGTTTTGCCTTGGTTGCTGAGGGCAATTGCACTCGTAAGTTCAGAGGATTGCCAACCTTGGGTGTTGGGTAATCGCCTCAGCAACTTCCCAGTACTCACCGCCCACTGTTGGATTTGGCCATCACTATTACTGGTCACTAAGGATTTCGCATCGGGACTGATCACCATGGCTTGCTCAGAGGCCATCAGTTGTGAAGGAATGCGGATGACTTTATCAGTTTGGAGATTATAAAGTAGTATGGAGCCTCCCCAAGCACTACTGGCCATCACTTGCGTGTTTGGGTCAATCACCGTTGCCCGCACACCACCTGCAGGTCGCATGGCAGCATAACTCACAAAATTTTTACTGAGTGATGCGGTGGACAGGTCCCACTGCAAGACTTTGCCACTCACACTACTACTGATTAACGACTTTCCCTGATCGATAATATGACTCGATACGACGGGTTCATAGTGCTCAGATAACGTGTTGAGGAGTTGGCCTGTGTTTAAATCCCACACTTTGAGGGTAAAGTCTCTACTCCCACTCACGAGGGTATTGCTGTCAGGGCTAATGGATAACGTAGTAATGGTATCCCAATGGCCTTTTTGGGCATTAGACGGGTCTGCAGAGAGGCTGATACCCGGTTGATTGAGCGTCGAAACATGGGAGGCAATACCTAATTTAGAGGCCAGCCATTGTTTGGCGGCCCGCTCAGTGGAGGTGGATAAATAAGTAAAATTCTGAGGGGTGAGTTCTGGAGCTAGGAGTAAGCCCAATCCGAGGAAACTGAACCCACAGAGAATCATTCCCAAGACTGAATTAGAAATAGAAGGCAGCCAGCTTTTCCGCTGTCCTAAGGGCATTTGGAGGATAGAACGCGTGATCCTTGAGTGAGGAATTTGCATTTTTTGTAATTGCTGCATCCGTTGCGCATAGGCGGCAGCTAAAGCTGGGTTGGCACTGACAGGTGGCTTGGCCCAGGGGTTGGGTTGTTTGGCCTGACTTGGTTTAGGTGCAGGCTTGGGAATCACTGGCTTCGGGCTAAAGATATCAACCCCTAATTTAGATTTGCGATCGCACCAGTAACAATGACCATAACTTTGGCTGTATAGATGATTTGACTCTAAATGACAGGTACTAAGACTCGTAACCGCTTTTTGTAGTGCTTGCATCCATTGTTGAGCAGAAGGTCGCAGATGGGGATGGGTATGCCCTTGGGTAAAACATTGATGAAAACAGGACTGCAACTGCGGGTGGACAATGGATAGCGGAATTGTGTTGGGACCCGGCCGAATCAAACTTTGAGGGGCATAGGGCCAGAAGCCTTTTTCAATCAGCGATGTGGGTTGAGGAGACTCCCCTCGACCAATCCACTTGCCTTTAAAAGGCTGATCGCCAAACAGAAGTAGGAAAACAATCACACCCAACCGAAATCGATCATGAACATCGGTTTGGTCCACACTGGCTAAATCTTTCCCCAACAGCTCAGCAGGCGTAAACCCTTCTGATCCCACTAAGCATCGAAACACCTCGCGCGTATGAGGATCTTGCACCTGAAATGAGTCGGCATCGATGATAGAAATCAGGGCTTGGCTGTTCACCAATATATTTTGTGGTTTGACATCACCCACAACGTAGCCTTCTCGGTGAATCGCTTCCATGGTCGATGCGATATTTAAGGCTGCGGTATGCAGGTAATACCAGTTAAAACGAGGCGCTTTCCGACTGCGTAGCCTGGGATTATAAATCGTAGACAGCTTTACACTCTCGCCAATTTCGGGCATCAAGAAGCCCATGGGCTGGCCTTGTTGGCTTTCCAGTATATCTTGAGGCCAGGCTAAGGATACATGATGTTTTTCCTGCATGGGATCTTGCGGTGGATGGGCGATCATCACTCGCAATTTTTGAAACCGTTCAGGACTGCGCTCATGGTATAACTTGGCCAGGAAACCTTTTCGGCTGGTGGTCCAAACCGTGCCTTCGCCACTACTCGCAATTTTTTTAGTGAGAGATAGCGTCTGCCCAGACACCTGGCCCTTGAGAACCTTCATGCGTCTGCCTCTTGTCCATCCAGACACAGCAGCAAGGTTTTATCATCGTCGGTCTTGGCATTCAAACGATCCGACTCTAAAAATGCTTCTAGGTAAGCTTGGCGGTCTTCTGCGGCTGAAACACTGCGCAGACACTCTAAAAAAGGTCTAAAAAACGGGGCAAAGGCTTGCCAATCATGAAAACGAATGGCAACTTTCTCTAAGCCATCTGTCGCTGCACAGACAAAAGGATGATGTCCAGCACGCACAGATACCTGCATATACGCTACGGCATCCTCACTTGTGACAAACACCGTTTCATTGATATATTCCCCTTTGCTGGGTTCAAATAGGAGGTCAAAGGAATCCATTTGTTCTGATTGAGTAACAATGAAACCATCGCCAATCTGCATGCAAGCGAGCCAGTGAGGTGTCGCAATGAAGCTTAATAATGTACATCCTAACTCGCGGACATGATACTCACCTGTCTCTGCTTCCGCGTGTAAGGCGGCAATAACCGCTTGAATCATCTCTGTAAAAAAGAGATTAGCCTCAGCATTCATCCTCTGAACGTCGATGGCAGACCATTCGTCTGACTGTTGTCCCAGAGTGTTTAAGGCCGTTTTAACTGCGAGCTGGGCACCAACATCAGAGAATTTGGCACTCCCTGCGCCATCCGCAACAGCACCAATAATCGTGTCTCCTTGGAGCACGTAACTTCCATAATCTTGACAAGGTAATTGCTTCTGTTGGTGACGGGTACCAATTGCAGAGTGAACGATTGCTCTCCAGGCCACAGCCTCTCCTTTCGGGATGGGGGAATAACGATAAGAAAGGGGATGATATCGAATCCGCAGATACCTCATACGATGGCAGTATCTTGATGGACATCATCCCAGATCTGTTAGGTTGCAATTTGTCCCCAACCAACGGGAGGTAAAGCGACCATATCGCCCCCAACGGTGCTGCTGGACACGCGCACCATCGAATCACTTAACCAGAGGAACATGGATCGAAAATCCAATCCATGCAACATCAGCGGTGGACGTTCAGGTGGGGCAATCTGATTCAAGATGGACATATCTGCTCCCTGCACGCCCACGGCAAAGAAAGATAGCTTGCGTTGAGCCTCGGCATTCTTAAGACGTTCTGCCGCTTGTTGCCAAGGAGAGTCGGTATTGGGGGCTCCGTCTGTGATTAGAAAGACCCAAGGTCGGTAGTATTGGATGCCATTGTTGCGATAGGTGGTCTTGCGATTTTCCAGTAGATCCAAGGCATAACTGAGCGCTTCTCCCATCGGTGTCAGACCATGGGCTTCGAGTTGCATCGGCATAAACTGATCGATGGTGACGAAATCTTGAACAAGCTCCACTGGCCCAAAACCGACAATGGCGACATCCACTCGCAATGCGGCTTGCTCATCCTGGAGGACCGCTTCTTTGAAGGCTTCTAAGCCACTATTCAAAGCCTCCATCGGTGCTCCAGTCATGGAGCTGGACGTATCGACTAATAATATAACGGGGCAACGATTTTCAGGGTTTTCGACAAATTCTGGTTGTCCAATCATCTAGATATTCTCAAATTTCGGAGTGACTAACTGCATATTCATATACCCCCCAATTTTAAGAGTTGAACTGAACGCTTTAAACCAATGGAACCCATCACCGATGAGCCTGGATTGCTTGTTCAGTAGGTTAACACAGTACTATCCAGTACTAATAATTACTGAAGGCTTAGGGTGGTTTTGGCGTTACGGTTCTAAAAAAATGGCGATTTTCGCTCCATCATAGCCTATGCTTACCCTGATCATGCCACTATTGCTGCCTAGATCACCAGTACGAGTAGCGGTGCTTTAGTCCTCGATCTGACTAAGACGTCTGAGTTTGAGGACATCACTCATTTTTCGAATTTGCGCACACATTTGGTCGAGTTGATTGCAATGTTCGATATCTAGACCCAAATTAATCACCGCCGTTTGGCCGGGGAAGGTTTTGACTTGGGCATTATGGACATTGACTTTACTGTCGGTCAGGCGCGTCAAAATATCTTTAAGAATGCCTACCCGATCAATCACTTCAATTTGGATTTCGATAGGATAAGTGTATCGACGGCCTTGTGAGGTTTGATGGGCAGGGTTCCAACTCACAGGAATCAGCCGATCGCCTGGAATATTGCCAATATTCTTGCAGCCTTGACGGTGAATTGAGATACCCCGATTACTCAGGGTGACAGCCCCGATAATCGGCTCACCTGGAACAGGATGACAGCAGCCTGCCATATGGTAGACCAACCCTTCCACACCGGTAATCGGCGAGTCACTGGAACTAGGAAGGGGTCTGGGACTGGCTTGGGTGGGTAAATTAACATCCGTCAGACTTGAGGTTGTGGGCTCGGTATCAGCTTGTTGGCTACGAATCGTTTCCCGCAGGCGGTTAGCGACTGAATTTAGGGTCACTTCCCCATAGCCAAGGGCGGCCAGTAGGTCTTCAGGTGTTTGATAATTGCATCGATTGGCAACTATCTGCATCGGCTCAGATTTGAGTAGAGCGTCGAAGCCTTTTTTACCCAAGGCTTTTTCCAACATTTCCCGACCGCGCAAGATATTTTCTTCTCGGTGGGACCGTTTATACCATTGCCGAATGCGGTTGCGGGCGGCGTTGCTAGCGGCAAAATTGAGCCAATCCAGACTCGGGTGGGCACTCTTTTGGGTCATAATCTCGACAATATCGCCATTATCGAGGGGGGTATCGAGGGTCACCATGCGTCCGTTAACGCGAGCCCCAAAGCAGTGGTTGCCAACTTCCGTATGAATCCGATAGGCAAAATCGACAGGGGTGGCCCCTTGGGTGAGATCAATTAGATCGCCTTTGGGGGTAAACACATAGACTTCGCTGTCAAATAAATTGTCTTTGACGTTGTCTAGGTATTCTTGAGCGTCTTTGAGGTCACTTTGCCACTCTAGAAGTTGACGCAGCCAAGTGAATTTTTCGTCATTGGGACTCCAAGCCGTTTTCCCCGGCTGGTTGGAAGACTCTTTATATTTCCAGTGAGCGGCAATTCCATACTCGGCAATATGGTGCATGGCTTCGGTGCGGATTTGCACTTCCAGAGGCCGCCCCCCTAAGCCAATGACAACGGTATGGAGCGATTGGTAACGGTTAGATTTGGGCAAGCCAATATAGTCTTTGAACCGTCCAGGGATGGGACGGAAACAGTCATGGACCACCGCTAACGCGCGGTAACATTCTTCGTTGGTTTTGACGATTACCCGAACGGCGGCGACATCATAAATTTCATGAAATTCCTTCTGTTGCCGCTCCATTTTCTGGCTAATGCTAAACAGATGTTTAGGGCGGCCAGAAATTTCCAGGTGATTCGGACAAATGGGTTCCAGGCGATCATGCAGAATGGTGATCGCTTGCTCAATATGTTCTTCCCGATCCGTGCGCTTATCGGCAACCAGCTGCTGCATGCGCCGATAGGTATCGGGTTCTAGATACTTAAAGGCGAGATCTTCCAATTCCCACTTGAACCGCCAAATCCCGAGGCGGTTGGCTAGAGGAGCAAAGACGTCTCGCGTTTCTTGGGCAATGCGCCGCTGTTTGGCGGGGGGCAAATGCTCTAAGGTCCGCATATTGTGGAGACGGTCGGCGAGTTTAACCACAATCACCCGGATATCTTGGGCCATGGCTAAGAACATGCGCCGGAAGTTTTCGGCTTCCCGCTCGGTTTTGGTAGAGAAATTAAATTTAGAAAGCTTGGTGACGCCTTCTACTAGCTGGCGAACTTCTAGACCAAATTCCGCTTCGATGGTTTCGGGGGTGACGTCTGTATCTTCGACGACATCATGGAGGAAGCCAGCGGCGATCATGGCTGCGCTACCGCCTAAATCCCGGAGCAGCTCGGCGACGGATACGGGGTGGGCAATATAGGGTTCTCCGGAGGCCCGTCGTTGGCCTTCATGGAGTTGGTAGCCAAAATTAAAGGCGCGACAGATCAGGGTTTGTTCGGCAATGCCATCCTTGTCTTCAGCACCATCGACCTCCAGCATACATTCCTGTAGCCAAATAGGCAGTTCGAGATCGGTCGGTGAGACTGTAGCTTTCAGATTCATGCTACATCGGGGGGCGGAGAAGACAGTTAAACAAATCTTAACAGAGGCTTGACCCCTATGGATTAACTTTTATAAAAGTGCAATCTTAATTTATTTGTATAAACTCTATTCTACCCAACTCCAGGTTAGCTGCTGCAGGTGACGGGGAAACCCCTATGCAGTGGTCAATCACAAATAATGTCAGGACTGTAGTCGTTGGAATCGCAATCCGTTACCCTATAGCCAGGTTTAGCAAGGAAGTGGCCTATGTCTTTTGTGGGTTTACATATTCACAGTGACTATAGTCTCTTGGATGGAGCCAGTCAGCTGCCGGATTTGGTATCTCGTGCTGTGGAACTGAATATGCCCGCCATTGCCTTGACAGACCATGGGGTTATGTATGGGGCGATTGGCTTAATTAAGACCTGCAAGAAGCAGGGAATTAAGCCGATTGTCGGCAACGAAATGTACGTGATCAATGGCGATATCACCAAGCAGGAGCGTCGGCCTCGCTATCACCAGGTGGTGTTGGCGAAGAATAAGAAGGGCTACCAAAACCTGGTTAAACTCACCACGATTTCTAGCCTGCATGGGGTTCAGGGGCGGGGTATCTTCTCTCGACCCTGTATTAATAAAGACCTGCTAGAAGAGCACCATGAAGGACTGATTGTCACGAGCGCCTGCTTAGGGGGAGAAATCCCCCAGGCGATTATGAAAGAAAAGCCGGATATCGCTCGGCGGATTGCTAAGTGGTACAAGGAGCTTTTTGGCGATGACTATTATCTAGAAATTCAAGACCACGGCTCCCAGGAAGATCGGGTGGTGAACGTGGAGCTGGTGCGGATTGCCCAGGAACTGGATATTAAGGTTATCGCTACCAATGACTCCCACTTTATCTCTTGCTATGACGTGGAGTCCCATGATGCCCTGCTCTGTATCCAGACAGGCAAGCTGATCACCGAAGACAAGCGGCTGCGCTATAGCGGCACGGAGTATCTAAAAACTGCGGATGAGATGGCCCTGATGTTTCGGGATCATCTGACGGATGACGTGATTTCGGATGCGATCGCAACCACTCTAGAAGTCGCAGACAAGATCGAAACCTACGATATCTTTCGAGACCCCCAAAGTCCTGACTACGACGTGCCTGAGGGCTATACAGCAGAAACCTATCTTGAAGAAGTGACCTGGGATGGCCTGTTGGATCGCTGTAACTGCAAAGAGCGGTCTGAAATCACCGATACCTATAAAGAGCGCCTGGAATATGAGCTGGAAATGCTCCAGCAGATGGGCTTTTCCACCTATTTCTTGGTGGTATGGGATTACATTAAATATGCCCGCGACAACAATATTCCTGTAGGTCCGGGGCGGGGCAGTGCGGCGGGTTCCCTGGTGGCCTATGCTCTGGGGATTACTAATATTGACCCCGTTCACCATGGCCTCTTGTTTGAGCGTTTCCTCAATCCAGAACGGAAGTCCATGCCTGATATTGATACGGACTTCTGTATCGAAAAGCGGGACGCCATGATTGACTATGTGACCCGTAAATATGGCGAAGATCGGGTAGCTCAGATTATTACCTTTAACCGCATGACCTCCAAGGCGGTGCTCAAAGATGTGGCGCGGGTGCTGGATATCCCCTATGGGGAAGCAGATCGGATGGCGAAGTTGATTCCGGTGGCGCGGGGTAAACCCACGAAGCTGAAGGTGATGATCTCCGATGAGACGCCTGCCCCAGAGTTTAAGGAAAAATACGATAAAGATCAGATTGTGCGTCGCTGGCTGGATATGGCCATCCGCATTGAGGGCACCAACAAAACCTTTGGGGTGCATGCGGCGGGGGTGGTGATTGCCTCGGAACCCTTGGATCAGATTGTGCCTTTGCAGCGCAATAACGACGGGGCGGTGATTACCCAATACTTTATGGAGGATCTGGAGTCCCTGGGCCTGCTGAAAATGGACTTTTTGGGCCTCAAGAACCTAACGATGATCCAAAAAACCACGGATCTGCTGAAGCAAAATCGCCAGCTCGACCTGGATGTGGATCGGGTGCCGATGGATGACCCAGAAGCCTTCCAGCTCCTAGCGCGCGGGGAACTGGAAGGGGTCTTCCAGCTAGAGTCGTCCGGGATGCGGCAGGTGGTGAAAGATCTAAAGCCTTCCAATATTGAGGATATTTCTTCGATTCTGGCCCTCTATCGACCGGGTCCGCTTGATGCGGGACTGATTCCTAAGTTTATTAACCGCAAGCATGGTCGCGAAAGTATTGACTATCCCCATGATCTGATTAAGCCGATTCTGGAAGAAACCTACGGCATTATGGTCTATCAAGAGCAAATCATGAAGATTGCTCAGGATATGGCTGGATATTCTCTAGGGCAAGCCGATTTGCTGCGGCGGGCCATGGGTAAAAAGAAAATGGCGGAGATGGAGAAGCACCGCGAGATCTTTATTGAGGGTGCTGCTGAAAAAGGGGTCGATAAGAAGGTCTCCGAAAATCTCTTTGACCAAATGCTGTTATTTGCGGAATATTGCCTGAGTTATGACACGCCAGTGCTGACGTTGGAGTATGGTTGGCTGCCCATTGGTCAGGTGGTGCAGGAGCAGATTGAGTGTCAGGTGTTTTCGATTAATGAGCGGGGGCATCTGTATACGCAACCGATTGCCCAGTGGCATCATCGAGGGCAGCAGGAGGTGTTTGAATACACCTTGGCGGATGGTTCGAAGATTCAGGCAACGGCGGAACATCAGTTTATGACGACGGATGGGCAGATGTATCCGATTCAGCAGATTTTTGAGGAAGGATTGAGTTTGAAGCAGCTGCCTTTACCTTGGCAGGCAGGGTTGCAGCAGGCCAGTTAAAACTGTCCAGGAGATTTGGGGGTTGATTATGCGAACTGAGATGATGGACCCGATGCTTCAGGCGACTCCAACCTTTGAACCTGTTTGGAATGCGTTTTTAGCAGAATGGAATGATGGCAGAGAACCACTACCGATCTATCTCGTGTTCAGTGATTTAGCGAGGCATATAACCAAATTAATAGAGAATAGTTCAAAAGCAGAATTGGTAAAGGTTTTCAGAGTTGTTGAAATGTGGTGTGATGACGGGGATGACGAGGTCCAAGAATCAGTCACCGTTGGTTTGCTAGAGGATTTGCATAATACCAATGTGGTTGGCATGGGTAAACCTGAAAAGATAGAGCAATATCTTGGCCCTCAATCGAAGCGAGGGTGGCAAAAGGTGCAATCTTTTTGGGCCAAGGGAGAACTGATTAGTGACAATTAGAAGGAGATATTGGCATGGCACAAGAATTTATCACCCAAGAGCATATCGGCACAGATGGTATATTGCATCGGGAGCGTGTCACCTTTTTGAGAGAATATTCAGACTGCGCTCAAGCCCATTGATTTCGTAGTGGTTGAGACATGTAAAACTAGAGAATTTATTTTCCTTTCTAAAAGGTGACACGCTCCCTATTGCATCTCAATATCGACACAGCACTTCAAAATACCGATGTTGCTGTCAAGGTTGTTGTTGAGCCCAAAGCTGATCAGCAAGCATCATTAGACCTCACTAATAGAGTCCAAGCAATGGAGCAGTATTTTGCTACTCCATTTCCACAAATACCAATTCTTTCCAACACAGCTAGTAGCCGAGAAGAAATCTATGGCGAATGTGGATGAAGATTCTGGTAGATACCAAACGTTTTATGGTGTGAACAACTCAGGCCTACAAACGTTTCTCTCTATGGATAAGTATTGACTATCCAAAATTTATTTCCTCAGTATAAGTTAGACTCTACTATTGGCTGACACTGATGAGAAGAGGTTGAGGAATTCTAGGAACAGTAGAATTTTTTAAATGAAGATTATTTATTTGTTGCAACGCTAACTTTTGCTCATGTTAAATATGAGTTAATATGTCGTTTTAGAATTAGATCGATCAGATAGTTTTCTCATGGAATTATTAAACTAAACTTCTCCACTCTTGTGTAGCCTAAAAAATCTATTTCGGATTTCTCTTTTTGAATTTTTAATCTCATTAATATGAATCAGAATCAGATTGAAAGTAACAAAATCATTAATATGATGAGGCAACATATTCGAACATATATCGAACAGCCAAATGTTGTCTTTGGTGATATGCCAATTTGTCCTTTTTCTGCGAAAGCTCATCAAGGGAATAAGGTTAACTATATTGTTTATGATTTTCAGCTTTCTGAAAGCTTGGATATAGATTCTGGCTTGTTGGATGTGATTAAAGAGTTTTCAGGGAATGAGTCTAGTGAGGTTTTGATAGTAATTCATCCTGACAAGCAAGCCTTGTCATTAGAAGAAATGGTGAAGTTTATGCAGGGTTTAAATAAGATAATCGATTCGTTTGGATTAATTGCATTTAGTGGGCATCCGCTTGATGAATTTAATATTAAGGGTGTGTTCACTAGACGAGATCCCTATATAAGCTTTACAGTTCAAGATAGAAACACACTTGAATCTTTTTCAAAAAAATTAAAAAATACAGTTTATTATGATAATTGGACCCTAGAGAATTTGAATTCTCTTCAGTTCTCAAACAGCCTCTGAGTGATATAACGACTCCTTCCTCGAAGGGCTGACCACATACCCTATAGTTCGATAGATCGAGGCGAGTAGAGAGTACGGTACGTCAACACAATATTTAGCCAACTGCGAAGCGATATTCTCCCCGAAGATCGCGATAATGGATCAAGTTCATCCTGGGAAATGGTGTGACGATACCTCTAAAATGTGACAGCTCTGAAGCCTGGCTGCAAGCTGTTTTAGCTGACTTTAATACCTTCTTGCTCGATCATGCGGCTAATGAAAAGAAAGCATCCGGTGTTGCCCTTAACCTTGCCGCCCACTATCCCGACAAGCCGGATTTAGTGACAGCCATGATTGACTTGGCGATCGAAGAGCTCAGTCATTATCGCGATGTTTTTAAACTGATTCGGGAACGCCATCTGTCTCCCCTGCCGGATCAAAAGGATGTTTATGTCAATCAGCTGCGCAGTCTGATCCGTAAGGGGTCAGAAAACTACTTTCTAGATCGCCTGCTGATTGCCGCCATTATCGAAGCCCGAGGGTTAGAACGATTCACCAAAATTGCGATAGCGCTACCAAATGGCCCTTTAAAGGGGTTTTATCAAGCCATTGCTCATTCTGAGGCTCGGCATGCGACCTTATTTCTAACGTTAGCGGAGCAATATTGTGCCAGCGAAGCGATTTCACCGCGTTTAGAGACGCTATTAACCCACGAGGCCCAGATTCTGACCGATTTACCCCATCGAGCTATGCTCCATTAGCATGGGGGTGAGCGATAGTAATTGCTTTAGTCTTGAGAACTAGTCAACCGCACCAAACTGAATACTCTTGGCATCGGTATACACTTCTTGATTGGCTGCATCAATGGCACCAAAGGACGCTGAACCACCAGGGCCTGAAGCGGCACCCCCGACAGAGCTCAGCAACTCAGTATTGGAATAGAAGGATGTAGCGTTGATATTAAGCGTAGTAACAGCACCACCGGCAACGAGTTCTTGCTGTTGATCAGATAGCTCAGTAAATAATTCAGACATGGTTTTACCCCGCAGTAAGTAGATTTGAATTCAATCTGGGGGCGACTAAACGTGCAAACTTTCATGAGTGAGCGTAAGAAATGAGTGACGCATTCCAACTCATTCGACTGTTTAGTCGCCTTGCCGTTAATGTTGGTGACTGGACTCAGTGTTGAGATTAGTCAACCGCACCAAACTGAATACTCTTGGCATCAGTAAAGATTTCTTGGTTAGCACCAGCAATATTACCTGCAGCAGCTGAACCACCCGGAGTGGAAGCAGCTAATCCATTAGAACCCAACAACTCAGTATCAGAGTAGAAGCTTGTGGCATTGATATTGAGAGTGGTAATGGCTCCACCAGCAACGAGTTCTTGCTGTTGATCAGACAATTCAGTAAATAATTCAGACATGGTTTGACCTCAAAGGATAGATGATGAATGGCGCTTAGAGCGCGTATCAACTTGTTACTGAATGTATTAGACCATCCGGTTTTGAGTCATTCAGTGATGTCTGAGACGTTTCACGGTGATTGAGGACACATCTAAAGTGCTGTGGGTGTGTCTATCAGCAGAGACTTGTACTTAGGGGTGACATAAGGTATCGTGCGATCGCACAGTTGCCCCGCACTTCTTTCATGGTCGCCCAAGGCATTGATCGTTATCTAGAACGCTATGCCGAACCCATGGTCAGCGAGTTGAGAGAGGATCTCCAAACCGCATTGCATTCAACCTATGCATATGTCTTAGTCATTCCCCTCTTTGATGAAGCGCTCAACTGCCTCAATACCGTCCTCCCCGCTGGCATGAGCCATACCCTGACGATTGGCGTTGTTAATGCTGCGGTGGATGCAGACCCGGCTGCGATTCTGCGCACTCAAGCCTTTTTGGCACAATTTAGCCCCCAGTCTCCCGGCACGGTTATTCATCAGTCCTCAGGCAACACCTTGCTGCTGATCGATTGCTGTACCGCTCAGCGACAGCTGCCCCGCAAACAAGGGGTTGGTCTCGCCCGTAAAATTGGGGGTGATATCGCTTTAGCCTGTATTGCAGATGGCAGGGTGGATAGCCCCTGGATTCACTGTACAGATGGGGATGTGGTGCTTCCTGATAACTACTTTGAGACGCCAAAGTTGGCCCCCGATGTGGCAGTAGCTATTTACCCGTTTTGCCACCACCCTCCTCATGACGATATTGTGCGGTACGAAATATCGCTCCGTTATTACGTCACTGCCTTAGCGCAGGCAGGCTCACCCTACGCTTTTCAGACCATTGGGAGTTTGCTCAAAATTAATGCGGCTCACTATGCAATGGTGCGAGGATTTCCCAAACTTCAGGCTGCTGAAGATTTTTACATGCTCAATAAGCTCGCTAAAACGGGCAAAGTGATCCGTTTGAACCAGCCTGAAGTGATGCTCTCTTCCCGGATTTCCCAGCGAGTCCCGTTTGGGACAGGGGCTGCTATGGCTCGACTATCTAGAAACGAAGCGATGCACCTGTATCATCCCCAGATTTTTATTGCATTACACCGTTGGCTACAGCTTGATCAGTGGTTGTGGGATGAGCTGCGGGCCATGTGCTCTGAACCGTCTGAGGTCCACACACATTTGCACATGTGGTGGCAACAACAAGCGCTAAGCGACGCTTTATTGCAAACCTTACTTTATCTCAAGGTGGATCACGCACTGGCGCAAGCCTTTCGACAATGCCGCGATTTCACGCATTTTCGATTCTTCTTACACGTTTGGTTTGATGCCTTTCGAACCCTCAAATTTATCCACTACCAAAGAGATCAGTATTGGCCTTCTCTAGAGATTGTGGAGGCGATGGTCCAGTCTGGGGAAGGACAGCCCCAATTCCCATCAAAATGCATAAAATATTCTTCTGCTGAGAGAAAACAAGCAAAATGGCAGTCTTCTCAAGATTTTCTCAATATTTTGCAACACTTACAATGGAAAGAATCGCGGCTACCTGCAGCGGTCGGTCCAACTTGTTGGAAGAGCACCCATCGCAGTGATGGCTAGCCTCTAATCTATTGATCTGAGTTCTAGAGGGGATGTTATGAAAATAGCAGACGAAGAGTATACACTGAGCGTTCTCAAGATGGTGGTTAATGCGGATCTGGATAATACTATTTCCACTTCCATCCAAGATCTTGCATCGCTGGAATCAAACCGAGACCAAATCGTTTGGAAAATTGCTACACGCATTTATACCCATAGTGGCCATAAAATTGAACTGCCTATTGTGCGTGATCTCGTTGATGCTCGTATTCGCGACCTCAAACGCCAATTAGCGCAACCACAAAATCCTCATGAGCAGATCCAGCAAAAAGTGTCCACGGCCACCGAGGTCGAGTCAGCGCGAGTCATCTTTATAAAAATTTGCTCGATTATTTGTCGATGTACTGAGATCAGCTCCAGTCGAGTCAGCATGGATAGTCGAATTGGAGAGTTAGCGAATAAGCAAGAGCTGGCTAAAATTTGGGTCAACCTTGAAGCAGTCTTTGATATTCATATTCCAGAGCAAGCAGCGGCAGAGCTCCAAACCGTTAAACATGCTGTTGACTTTATTGCGAATCGGCAAATGATGAAACGGCGGCAGAAATCTCAGCCCTTAAGCAAAGCGCTCGTGTCCTTGGCCCTTAAGTAAAGCTGGGAACGGCTGTTCTATCTGGCCTGTTTCTGAACCGGGTGTCCATTGCTAACCAGGCTCCACAGACTCAGGACAGTAACTCTGCCTGTTCTAGCAACCCAATACTCTCCCTCTTTTGTCACTCTGGCCAGATAGAATCTGTAATAAAGGGGCAAAAGAGGGATGCCTTTGAGAAAACAGTATAGCTTTTGGCTGAGTCCCTGCAGGACGATTCACCTCAATAGCGTCGCAAGATTTACCTGTTTGCAACTGAAGACAGAGATGCGATCGCAAAAGCAACCGTTCCAGAACTCCAGAAATTATTCCCTACCCGTAAGGAAGCCAAAGTCTGCGCACCTCAATATCTATCCATGGTGTTCTTAGGTGAGATCTCCAAAACCTGCTTACAATGAACCTTCAAGAAATCAAGAAACGCCCTAACTCTCGGAGACAGGTGCTGCCTGTGAGTAACCAGCGCATGAACCATAAAACCCGGTTGTAACTGATCAGGAAGAATAACCTCTAGCTGTTGTTCTTCAATCTCTTTTTGAATTTGAAATCGCATTAGCCGAGTAATCCCTAATCCTGCAACTGCTGCATTCAGCAGCGCACCGCCGTTATCAGCATTGAAAGTCCCTTTAACTGGAACGGTTTCCCACGCTTCATTCACAAAGAAGTCCCAGACAACCGGACGACCATTGAACACATAGCACAAACAATTGTGATGCAGCAGGTCACCCAGACCTGTAGGCCTGCCGTGGGCGTCAAGATAGTCCGGTGAGGCGCAAAGCGCGAAGCTGGCATGACCGAGATGCGTACGAATCAAGCTAGAGTCGTCTAGGTCGCCTAATCGAATAGCAACATCAATTCCTTCAACAACTAGATCAACCAGGCGATCGCTTAGACGTAAGTCGATTTCTACTTCTGGATATAAAGACATAAACTGCGGAATCGACTGTACCAGCAGCCACTGGCCGAAGTCGAGTGAAGCGCTGACGGTGAGCTTTCCTTTTGGCCTACCGCCTGAGAGGATGCTTTGTTCAGCGGCCTCTAGTTCTCGCAATAATCTAGCGACCTCCTCGTAATAGGTGGTGCCTTCCGGTGTCAAGTTAAGCGAACGGGTCGTTCTTTGTAGAAGTCGGATACCAAGCCGATTCTCTAGCTTTGCAACCCGTTTGCTAATTGCAGATGGCGTTGTACCCAGAACCCGTGCAGCGGCACTGAAGCTATTAAGCTCTACGCTTTCAACGAAAGCCAGGAGTTCAGGTAATTGATTGTGAATTGCTAACATTATGTCTTTTCAGGCACAAGTGCTGTGCCCAAATGCATACTTCTCTTCTTTTTAAGCACAAATTAGCATGATCGTAAACATTTAAGTTTTGAAGAAGGAAACCTGACTATGCCTACCTATCTACTCATCGGCGCAAGCCGAGGTATTGGCGGTTCAACCGCTCAGTATTTGGTGTCCAAAGGGGCCGAGATTCTGGGCGTTTCAAGATCGCCAGCGATCGCTGGTACCTGGATTGAGGCGGATATCGGAACAGATCAGGGCATAGACCGTATCGCAGAAGCGGTTGGCGATCGCACCCTAGACGGGCTGCTGTTTCTCGGCGGAGCTTGGGAGAAAGGAGCCTTTACGGAAGAGTATGATTTTGTGTCTAGCCCTAAAGATGAGGTGCGATCGCTCATTTCAGTTAACCTCATTGCCCCCATCTTGCTGGCTCGGGCACTTGCTCAGAATCTAGCAAAGGCGGAAAACCCTAGGATTATCTTGAACGGCGCGCTCTCCGGGCTTCCAAATGCAGCAACACCAGAAGTTGCCAATACAGCTACCAAGTTCGGCATGCAGGGCGTCGCACAGTCGCTGAATATGTCCTTACGCGCTTATGGTATCGGTACAACGGTTGTTAATCCAGGCAATGTAGCGACGCCCGAAGTCATGGAGGATATTGCTGAAGGACGTTTCGGGAACCAAGTACCTATCCCAATCGAAGACATCTTGCATACCTATGAGTACATTTTGCACTTAAGCGCTAGCACCGTGCCCGTTGAGATCAATTTGGCTCAGAAAAAGCCTGGTTAGGAGTAAAGCATGCTGACCGAGTCAAACAAAATCTTGAATTTTTGGGCAGACGCAGGACCGGAGCGGTGGTGGAGCAAAGATCCGTCATTCGACGCATTAATATTGAGCCATTTTGGACGCTTGCATCAGCGTGCTGCGATGGGTGGCTGCGACGATTGGGAGTTTCAAGGTCCAAATGCTGCCCTGGCATTGATCATCGTGCTTGACCAGTTCTCCCGAAACCTGTATCGAGATTCACCTGCTGCCTACGCCTGTGATGCAAAGGCATTAGCAATAGTTCATCGGCTCATGAAAAACGGCGATGATAGACGGATGCGCGATGATATTGGTCAATTTTTGTACATGCCGCTTATGCATTCCGAGAACTTGTCCGACCAAGACATATCGGTTCGAGAGACAGCACGTATTGAAGGCCCGGACGATCTGAAATCGGCACATCGGCATCGAGATATCATCGCGCGTTTTGGTCGATTTCCGCATCGCAATGCCGTGCTAGGGCGTGTTAGCACACCCGCTGAGATCGCGTTTCTGAAGAACGGTGGTTTTTCCGGTTAACTACTGCACTTCGGGCACTTTTTTCTTTCTAGCCATGGTACGGTCTCCTAGTGTGTTTGAATTCTAGACCGCTTACACAAAACCCTGATCAGCCGAAGCCTCTAAACACATTCTGCTCAAACATGGCTATGCTGAAATCCCCAATGACACCCAACCTAAACTGACCAGCTACGACGATGGTGATTGGGTCTTCTTTCGAACGACAGTGCCATAACAATACCCAGCCAAATAAGTCAGCGGTTAGAGTGCTGCATTTCACAATCCACACTCCAACCGCCAAATTCTAATTGCTGATGCTGATTTATTCTTTACTTGCCTTCATTTAGAGAAGGCAAGGTCGGCTTTATGAAGGTACAAGCTGCACAATCAACGCTCGTCGATCAAAGATTTGAACCTCACCCACCTTACTTAAATCATCGATCACTCTCTGCAGTAAATCGGTAGCGCGATCGCGATGTTGATGCTCTCGGCCTCGCAAACGGACTTGGAACTTAACACTGTCCCCTTTCTCTAACCATTGCAACGCCCTGCTAATGCGAACCCCATAATCAGCCTCACCTACATTGGGGCGGAGTTTGACTTCTTTGAGGGAAGGTTTGGAAGAAGACTGTTTCTGCTTTTTTTTCTGCTCGTATCGATAC
>NZ_JANQOY010000121.1 GCF_028285565.1 Acaryochloris sp. IP29b_bin.148 | reverse complement strand
GTATTGAGTGGCGTATAGTCTGACATCCCATTCATGGACCTCTGGGTCCATGCGCTCAATCTTGGCTCCCGTAATCGTCGTCTTTGTATGCTGGGGCTTACCCACATAGTTAGCAAAGGGGTCTTTGGCCTCGGCATAGGCGATATGCTGACGCCCTAACCACTCGGCTCGGATATCTGGATGGATTTTGAAGGCTTGGGTGTACATGGGCAGAGGATAGATCAGTTTCCCTTCATGGTGACCTTCGCCATTCATCGGCCAAGTGTAGGCTACGGAGACAAATTCCTGGGCAAACCGCATCACCACCGCATCACTGCGGTAGAGGGGATCAACGGGCTGACCTTTGACCACCAACCCGGAGTCGGTTTGGATATACACCTGAGAGGGGGCTTGCGCTCTGGCGCCTTGAGTAAACCAGGAGAAGCACACAAGGATATTCAGCAGTAAGGCTGAAACTACAAGCAGGGGGAGGAAGCGGGAGAGTTTTTTAGTCATCGTTCATTACCACTCGTCGTAGATCGAATAATCAAACTCGGAATCTGGATCACAAACCCCTCTAATCCTTCTCCCGCCACCAGAACTCGCCACTCCAAATAGGAATTGCACCAACAGTAGAAACAGCACAAATCCCGTAAACCAAAACCAAACGATGTACAGATGGTCAAATGTCCAGCAGAAGGCAAAATAGAACAGCACCGTCATCCCATAGATAAATCGGAAGTCCGACCACCAGAATCGAAACTCAGGGATAAAGAGCTGACAGCAAATCAGCCCACAGCCCAAGGTGAAAAAGGAGTCCAACCCCGAAAGCTGGTCTGCCCCAGCAAAGATGCGGTGATACGCGGCAAACAGCGTCAGGACAACGCAGGCCATCAAGCCTGACAAGGGATTGAGTTCAGCCAATCCACCTCGAATGATCATCAGCAGAATGGCAAAGGCAACAAAGACAACGATTAAGGTGAGATATAAAGGCATGGTTATGGACCTCTTCTGAGTTAGTTAGAACATAGGCAGAATGAGGAAAGAGCAGCAAATCGATTTAGTAATATTGCTCTCGGCGGTTTCGGGCTGAAATCATCACTGAGGTAGCAATGCCCCCTGCAATACCCCCCGCTGCACTGGCAACCCCCAAGGCACCCCCTCGAAAACTGGCGGCGGCCTTAAACCCACCGAGGAATATCGAACCGGACACCAAGGGGGCTAATAATCCATAGGTCAAAGGGAAGATATACCCGCCCAAGTCAACTAGAGTCGGTCGTTGTAGCATCAGGGCCACGATTCCAATGCAGAAGATATTGGCAAACTCCGCTAGGGAAAACATCAGCAGGGAGAATAGGTTCAAATCAAACAGAAAATGTCGCTTGGTCGGCATCAGAGAGATGGCATAGGTAATCGGTGCGCCGACTGCCGTTAGATAGAACCCCATATTTAGAAACGAGGTCCAGGCCCATTGAATGGCTCGGAAGATCAGGCGATAGGCCTCCTGGGCTCCATGCTTGGCGGCATCTGCGGCGAGTTCCCCTAACACTTGGATGGGAATCACAAAGGTATCCAGGTTTTCGGCCACAATCTCAGGCACACCTTGGACTCCATACTTCTTCAGGTCTTTGACAATGCCAGTGTTCGTTCCTACGCAGCCATCGGCACATTCAGCCTCGACTTTGGCTTGCAGGGTTTTGATATAGTCCACCATCGATTGAATACAGCGAATCTTCTTGTAGTACTGACGC
>NZ_JANQOY010000106.1 GCF_028285565.1 Acaryochloris sp. IP29b_bin.148 | reverse complement strand
ATATTGCAATCACACAATGGCCAAACCTTTCCAGTGGCAATTTAAGGGATTCACTCCGTACGGATAACTGATGAACTATTTACAGATCTATGGACTAGTTTCACTAACCGGGGCGCTACATTGTTCTAAATCAGCCTGCCATACCCCTTGAAATGCTTGAGGTACGTCCTGATATTGCTTTACTTGAGCCAAAGTACTGTTGGTTGTATTCGTTGATGGTTCGGGATGCTCTGGTTCTACAGCATCACTAGTTCCGCGTGATTCAGGGCTTGATGATGTATTAGGGGTTTGACTTGCGGAGCACCCTCCAATTGTCACCAGTAGGGAAGTTATACAGACAACAGTAACTGCACCAAAGT
Organism: Acaryochloris sp. IP29b_bin.148; assembly: GCF_028285565.1. GTDB lineage: Bacteria > Cyanobacteriota > Cyanobacteriia > Thermosynechococcales > Thermosynechococcaceae > Acaryochloris. The sequence goes on along the minus strand of NZ_JANQOY010000106.1, from coordinate 14,782 downwards.
GTCGAGAAAAGCGTTTTGAGTTCAGCATGGATTCAAGATATTGTTTGTCCACCATAACAATTCTGAGATAAGCAATTGCAACGGTTATGGTTATGATGCCCAAAGACAAAATCTAGACTGTGATGGTATCCCCATAAACAAGACAGGGGTAACACCATCCAGCCCTTAAGGTATGAGAAACAATTAATGATAGGTATGAGTTCCTAATCCAGAATCTATTTTGTTCTAGACTCAAGGAATGCTCATGAGGAAGGTCTGTATGGTTAAGCCGTTTAGAAACCCATTAGCAATTCTTGTGGTTTTTGGTTTCTCAATCCTCGTTTACTCACGCTATTCCCAAGAGCAACAAATAACGCAGCCAAAAACGGTGTTAGACACATCCCAAGAGTCACCAGTGTTCAAGACATTGATGATGCGAAGGGCAGTTCCTGATTGAGTTTGCTACTGACGCGACACCTCACTCTCTGGCGAGATTCCAGGGGAGAGATCGTTGTTCACAATCCTTTAAACCGATGAGGCTGGCTCAGTCATGGCGAAGTCAGGCAAACTATTGAGTTCAATGTAGTGGTGATACTGTTGGATTTGGCGATCGCACTCGGCCTCACTCCAGTCACAGTGCTGTCGCAAAATCGCGGTCACCGCTGGCAATACATCAAAACCATAATTCGTTTGCATGGCTAACGTGGTGCGGCGTAAACAAATATCAAGTAAAGTGTGCGCTTGTTCTGTTTGCACCGCATACACCACTTGCGCCTTGATATCTAGCAGATGAGGCACGATCGGATCGGCGAGGTCAGGGGTTTGATCCACCAATGCCAGAATTTGCACCGCCTGACTGCCGTAGATAGAAAATAAATGAAAGACGGCTTCCCTGCTCATGACAGCTTGGTATTTACTGGTCATGGTTTCGATTAGCGTATCGTTGAGTGCGATCGCCCCCGGTAACAGCTCTTGCTGGGTTGTGCAAGGAGCATGTCGTCCTTGCTTCTTCAACGCTGCATCCACCATTTCTTCCGCCACTTGTCGGTAGGTGGTTAGCTTGCCTCCAATCAGGGAAATTAGGTTGCTAATCCCGGCTGACGCATGATCATAGAGCACATGACTACGGGTAATACTGCTCGTCTTTTTCCCTGCGCTGTAGGGCAAGGGACGAACGCCTGCATAGGTAAAGCGGATATCAGCGCGGCTGAGCTGCGCACAGGGAATTACCCGGTTTGTTTCAGATAATAAATAATCAATTTCGGCATTCTCAGCTTTGACCCGATCCAGATCACCCTCGTAACGGATATCTGTTGTCCCAATCAGATATTGATTAGCCCAGGGCAAAATGAAAAAAGGACGGTTATCTACCGCTGCTTCCACATACAGGGCTGCCTTGGGAGCACCGGGAAATGGGTCCACAATAATATGGCTACCTTTGGTACCGCCAATTTTGCGATCTTGGCTGTGGCCATTGGGCTGCATGCCAGCCAAGACCTGATCCACCCACGGACCTGCCGTATTAATCACAACGGCTTGGGGAGATAATTGCAGGGTATGGGTGTCACCGGTGAGCCGATCCTCACAGGTCAGCGTTGTGACTCGTCCATGTTGGTGATGGAGCTGTGTGACTTTAACGTAGTTGAGAGCCTGCGCTCCAGCTGCTTGGGCAGACTGCACTAGCTCTAAACATAACCGCTCTGCACGGACTACCTGAGCATCAAAATACTGTGCAGCCCCTTTTAATCCATCAGGGTTCAGATGCCGAAATAGCTGCTGACACTTTTGAAGACTTAAAATGCGGTGATTGGGAAGGGATTTATCAAAACTCAATAAATCATACAGGAGCATCCCCGCCTGAATTTCCCAGAAATTACGGGAACCACTGGCATAGACCGGAATAGACATTTGTAGCGGTTTGACTAGATGAGGGGCAACCCGCAACAACACTTCTCGCTCCCGTAACGACTCTCGGACCAAGTTGAACTCAAAGTACTCTAAATATCTCAACCCGCCATGGATAAGACGGCTGGACCAGCCTGTGGTACCACTGCCAAAATCATCTTTATCGATTAACAGGGTTGGGATGCCGCGTAAGGCCGCATCGCGGGCCACACCCGCTCCATTACTTCCTCCCCCAATAACGATTAGGTCAAAGGCTGTTGTTTCAAGCGTTTGCCAATTTCTCATGTGTTAGCACACCCTAGTTGGATTGACAGGACTCTACGCAACTGATGACGCAGACTCGCTCTGCCAACACGATGACATATTTACGGATTTTCTTCTATGTTTGTCGTCATGCCCATAACATCACGGTGCTCAAGTGCTAAAGCTCGTATCAGTGCAGATCAGTGCAACTTTGAAGGCTAGACGGTTGCCAATGGGGTTAACAGCGGTAGACTGGTTAACTGAGTTCGCTCAAGCGACAATAGAAGTGTGCATGTTGCCCAAGGATAGAAATTATGGTTTTAACCGCTTCTACGATGTTGACGCTCGGGACCCCCGCTCCTGATTTTCAATTGCCAGATGTTGTCAGTGGACAAACCATTTCTTTAGGTACATTTGCGACTAGCAAAGCCTTATTGGTGATGTTTATTTGCCAACATTGCCCATTTGTAAAGCATGTCCAATCCGAGCTGGCCAAAATTGGCCAAGATTACCAATCCCAAAATTTAGGGATTGTTGCGATTAGCGCCAATGATATTCAGAGCCATCCTTTGGATGATCCTGAGCATTTATTAGCCATGGCGACCAGTCTGGGGTTTAATTTTCCGGTGTGTTTTGACGAAACTCAGGACATCGCTAAACATTACACAGCAGCCTGTACCCCTGATTTTTTTGTCTTTGATGCAGACCGTAAGCTGGTCTATCGAGGGCAACTCGATGACAGCCGTCCCAGTAATAACCTGATGATTACAGGGCAAGATTTGCGAGTTGCCTTAGATGCCGTATTGACCGATCAACCCATTCCCTCAGAACAAAAACCGAGTATTGGCTGCAATATCAAATGGAAACTGGGGAATGAACCCTCTTATTTTGGTTGAAGGTATATCTGGAGACCGGTGAATCGAGTTTGATGGAGCGAATGCGGGAGGCTATCACCTCTGCGTCTCTTGCGTGTTGGCAATGGTCGTGAAAGTCGGAGGCCAAGGTGGGGGAGGGGATGCGCTGACTTAAGGCAGCAATAAATTCCTGAGGCTCAAGGTTGACGGTTCCCTGTTCAGATAACGTTTGCTCCAGAACCACCTCAGCGATGGGACCAATACAGTTGGCTAACTCCTGCTTACATCGATTCAGGAATTGAGAAGATAGCGTGTTTGGCGGGGAGCTTGGCTGAGTCACCCTTGGTGATCTAACTTTTCTAACTTGCTTCCACACAATCCAATGGGAGTCATCTTCTTGCAGCAGGCAGATCTGCCCGGCTTTGCAGCAAATTTGGCAATATTCTAATGCGGCTTTCTCTAGCTTTTTAGAAATTTTTGGCCCCAAGCGAAACAGTTGCCCATGAAATAACAACTGATGCTCATTAATGCTTTGTATGCCTTGAGCCTGAAGATCTTGAATCTGGACAATTCTCAAGGGTATCCTCCTGCTTAAGCAAGCTGTAGCAAGCAAAGCCCTCCTCTCCAATTTTCTCTGTCATCAAGAGTCTATTCTCTATTAGTATAAATGTCTGTCCAGTGAGAGTAAACTGATTTTGCGCGAAGTGACTGATACGTTATTGTGCAGACTTCTGTATGCAAAATAAGTTTACTCACAGCGTTCTAATTCTGTATCAGGAAAAACATTTTTTCTCCAAGGATGGGTTCTGATACAGACATTTATGCAGACTGTAATGCTTGCTGAAACAGCAAGGCCGCTTTCTCGTTCGGAATTTGCTGAGCGAGTGATTCAACTAATTGCTGGGGAGTCATCTGAGGAGATTGCTTGAGTGTTTTTTGAATCAAAAAAGTCGCCATAGGACCCACATGAAGGGTGAGTTCTGTCCTGCATTGGTTAATAAAGGCTCGATTAACCAGGTTGGCACGGATTCCCTCCGATTGCCCCGTAGAAGGGGAGCGCGGCGGGAGATGTTGTCCAGTTCGCTGAGCTGTATGAGGGCTAAGCACTGCGAGGTCTGCCTGCAAGGATCGCGATAACTCTGTTTCCCCCTGAGTCTGGAACGGTTGAGCAGAGGTATAGGGCCGCAAATGCTGCCAAGCCATGAAATAGGTGGGAAACTCAACGAGTAAGTATTGCCGTCCTTGGCAACGGGCATCCTCACAAAACTCAATGGCGGCTTGACGCAAGGATTTGGTAAAGGCAGGACCCGGCTTAAACCATTTGCCTTGAATCTGGAGCGCAGAGGATTGATCGTTCAGTAGACCTCGTGCTTCTAAATCTTCAGATTGGATGATAGACATATTCAGTTCCCCCGACTGGCTCAATCGTTTTTTATGCTACATAAAGCTTTTGGTCTACCCCTATGGGTACTGCAATTCTGAAGGAGTTTTTTATCAGTTTACCTACACCGCGCGTGTGGTTGCCAGCCCACCAGAGCGATGCCCTTCTCTGCAACACCTAGATCAAATTGGCACGCGAACGGTAGGATCTTGGCAGCATTGATGGGTATCCATCACCACTGTGTTCTTACCGTCTAGATATTCACCCCTCCCTGGTTAGTTCCATGAGCTTCAGTCATGAGTTTGAATTGTTACTCAGAGCCCGATATCCACTTATTTATATTCCCACGTCCGAAGAAGAGCGAATCGAGACAGTCATTGCGGATTCTGGTAAACGACAAGGGAATCGAGCGATTTACACCTGGGATTTTGTAGATGGATATCAAGGCAATCCAACGGATGCAGGATTTGGTCAGCGCAATCCGTTACAAGCACTGGAGCTGATCGAGCAGTTACCAGCGTCTGCACCGGCTATTTTTATCTTGCGAGATTTCAACCGTTTCCTCGAAGATGTGGCGGTGTCTCGGAAGCTGCGAAATCTGGCTCGTTTGCTAAAGTCACAACCTAAAAATGTGGTGCTGCTAGCGAGTGAGCTAGCCATTCCCAGTGACTTGAGTGAAGTGGTGCATGTGATTGATTTCCCCCTGCCAGACCTGGATGATATTCGCGCTGAGGTGGAACGATTACTGGCGGCCACGTCCCATTCTCTGACGGGTAAAGATTTAGATGATTTGGCCCGCTCTTGCCAGGGATTAACCATGGATCGGATCCGACGGGTATTGTCCCGTGCGATCGCAACCCACGGTCAACTCAGTGCAGATGATGTGGAACTGATCCTAGAAGAAAAACGACAAACCATTCGCCAAACTCAGATTCTAGATTTTTATCCTGCTCGGGAAAATATTTCTGATATCGGTGGACTCGATAATCTCAAAGACTGGCTGCTACGCCGGGGAGGATCCTTCTCCGAAAAGGCCCGACAGTATGGGTTACCTCATCCTCGGGGGCTATTACTCGTGGGCATTCAAGGCACCGGTAAATCCTTGACGGCGAAAGCCATCGCCCACCATTGGCACCTACCTCTATTGCGATTGGATGTGGGGCGTTTATTTGCCGGACTGGTGGGGGAATCAGAATCCCGAACCCGACAAATGATTCAGCTCTCCGAGGCCCTAGCCCCCTGTATCCTTTGGATTGATGAAATTGACAAAGCCTTTGCGGGCATCGATGGTCGAGGAGACTCAGGGACAACCAGCCGCGTCTTTGGCACCTTTATTACCTGGCTGGCGGAGAAAACGTCCCCGGTCTTTGTGGTGGCGACGGCCAATAATATTCAGTCTCTGCCCCCCGAAATGCTGAGAAAAGGACGATTTGATGAGATTTTCTTTGTGGGATTGCCGACGAAAGAAGAGCGGGAAGCGATTTTTTCAGTCCATTTATCTCGCCTTCGTCCGCATAACCTTAATCAATATGATTTACAGCGTTTAGCTTACGAAACCCCCGATTTCTCTGGGGCTGAGTTGGAACAAAGCCTGATTGAAGCGATGCATTTAGGCTTTAGTCAAAACCGAGATTTTACGACCGATGATATCTTAGAAGCCGCGAGCCAAATCATTCCTTTAGCCCGTACCGCTCAAGAACAGGTAGAATTTCTGCAAGATTGGGCGGCATCAGGGAAAGCGCGATTAGCGTCCAAGCATAGTACACTAAGCTTGCGCATTCAGCAGCAGCTGCAGCAACCAGACTAATAGGAGGTGGGTGTGCAGACATCGATCCTTATGCCAATAACCCTAAAATTCCCTCTGCTCTTAGAATGTGACTCATTGTGTCCTCTGCCTCTATGAAACCGTCTCAGATCGTTCAAATCGCCATTGGTGTCATCTTGGGTTTGGCCGTTGTTGGGGGAGTGGTTGTCGGCGCTGGATACTTATATCTCGGCCGATTTTCCGCAGTTCCTGCGAAACCTAAGTTCGCCAATGATACTCAATCCACACCAACCCCCTCTAAACCGAAACCTTACCCTGCGGTCGTCATTTATCCTGACGGTCTATTTCTCCGAAAAGATAAGTCGTCAGAGGCAGAAGTGATTAAGGTTCTAGAGTACGAAGAGCCGGTCACGGTGATTGACCTATCGCCTGACCAAAAATGGCAGAAGCTCGAAGCCGATCTAGAGGGTGAGTCTGTGGAGGGGTGGGTCTCAATGGGCAATACGGAACGGGTTCCGGATGAAGATGCAGCAGCAGAAGCGCCTGAGTCAGAACCGCAAGCTGAACCAGCATTATAGTCCCATGTCTGATTTTGCGATCGCAGCCGTATCTGCTCAACTCCCAACGCCAATTCACACGATTGGTGTACTGGGGGGTGGTCAGTTGGCTTGGATGTTAACCAAGGCAGCGCCCTCTTTAGGACTCAATCTGATTATTCAAACGCCCCATGCTTCTGATTCAGCCCTCCAGGAGAGTACTGATCTGGAACAGCAGGCCATTCTAGCGCCGATTACGGATATTGCCGCCACTGCCAAGCTCGCCCAGTATTGCCAAGTGATCACCTTCGAAAATGAGTTTGTTGACTTAGAGGCCTTGGCAACATTAGCCGCTGAAGACGTCTGTTTTCGACCCAGCTTGGCCAGCTTAACGCCTTTACTGGATAAGTATGAACAACGCACCTTTCTCGCCAAGCTAGGATTGCCCGTTCCCAACTTCGCGCCCCTTGAGACCCAACACTTACCCGCATCCTTTGACTTTCCTGTGGTGATTAAGGCCCGACGCCATGGCTATGACGGCCAAGGCACGTTTATTTGTCATACACCTAAAGACCTCGCTCAGTGTTGGCAACAGGCCAACCAAGATCCTGCTGTGTTAATGGTGGAAGCCTTTGTTCCCTTTGCGCGAGAACTGGCAGTGATGGCAGCGCGCTCTGCCACTGGCGAGATTTCACTATTTCCCGTTGTTGAAACCTATCAGCACGATCAAGTTTGCCATTGGGCCATTGCCCCTGTTCAACTGTCACCCACCACTCAAGCACAGATCAATCGCATTGCATCCCAGATATTAGAGCATTTAAATTTTGTTGGAATTGTGGGGATTGAGTTATTCCAAACTGCTGATGATCAGGTATGGGTGAATGAAATTGCCCCACGGACTCATAATTCAGGCCATCTGACCATTGATGCCTGCGCAACCTCCCAATTTGAGCAGCATTTACGCGCGATTAGTGGTCAACCCTTGGGGCCAACTCACCTCACCACAGCAGGTGTCGTCATGGTGAACTTACTGGGGTTTGAGACGGCTAGCGATCATTATTTACACAAAAGACGAGCCATTGCTGCTCTCCCGCAGACCTCTGTTCATTGGTATGGCAAGAGCGACGCTCGACCTGGGCGGAAGTTAGGACATGCGACAATGTTGCTATCTTCTGAGGATCGGACAATGGCCATCAATATGGCCCATAAAATCGAAGCGCTATGGTATGAAGGCTAAGGTACAGACAGAGAATAAGACGGGCAACCAAACAGCCCGACGCTATATTCTGCTATCAATTGCCGCTGCCCTGATTACAATGGGGCTGAAGTTTGGTGCTTATCGGCTTACCTCGTCTGTGGGGTTGTTTTCGGATGTGGCCGAGTCGAGTGTCAATCTGATTGCTGCTTTAGCCGCCTTTTGGGCCTTAACAGTCGCCGCCCAGCCCCCCGATAAAGAACATACCTTTGGCCATTCCAAAGCCGAATATTTTTCTAGTGGCCTCGAGGGGGTACTCATCTTGGTTGCCGCCATTGGCATTGGCATCACGGCCATCCCCCGAGTTTTCAATCCTCAACCGCTGGCGGAGTTAGAAGTGGGGTTAGGCTTGTCCTTAGTGGCATCCCTGGTAAATGGCGGTGTCGCATTGATCCTGCTGAAAGCAGGAGAAAGGTTGCGATCCATTACCCTCCGGGCTGACGCTCACCACCTGTTAACGGATGTCTGGACCTCTATGGGGGTCGTTGCCGGATTGGTGGTTGTTAAGTTGACGGGGTGGTTAATCCTTGATCCCTTAATGGCTATATTGGTTGCCCTTCATATTGCTTGGGTATCGGTTCAGCTTTTGCAGGAAACAATGGCCGGGCTGATGGATAGTGCTTTACCAGAAGCGGATCAAGCCATTATTCGAGCGACACTTACTGCTTACCAAGCCCAAGGAATTCACTTCCATGCCTTACGAACTCGTGTGGCTGGGGCACGTAATTTTGTCTCGTTTCATGTGTTGGTTCCGGGCGATTGGACGGTCCAAAAAGGCCATGAATTGTGTGACATCCTAGAAAAGTCGATTATGACAGCCTTGCCCGGCACACACGTGATGACTCATCTAGAACCCATAGAAGATCCTGTTTCTTGGGCAGATGCTGAACTCGATCGCTCTCACAATCCCTAGATTAAGGATAGGGCTGGTTGGTATGCTTCAGACCCCTCGCCCTGGCCAACCTAACGGTTGTCGTCTGACCCAAACCATCTGTCACTGGTGCATTGCAAGATTTAAAAGTTTCAAGGGGCTGGATGATGGTCCAACCCCTTGAAAGCAATGTATGAACGACCTAATCGGTTAATCCCGGCTATTGATTGCAATCAAGAACCTGAGGATAAACACAAACAGATTGACGTAGGTTAAATACATCGACAAGGCTGCAGATAGATATTGTTCATCTTCATAGGTTCTCGGTAGAACAAAGAAATCAACAACGGCTGACCCCACAAATAGCAAGACGCCAATGCCAGAAATCCCAATTTCCATCCAGCTGGGGGTAATAATGCCAAACCACATACAGATGACTTGGGCAAACATGACCACGAGTAAAGCGATTAACCCGAGCTGAAAGGTTTTGGTCAGTGCAAACCCATCTTCATCTGATAAATTCGCACCGATCGGGCGAGCAGCAATAAAGGTGATGCCACAACTCAACGCTGCAATGGCTAACCCCGTTTCGCCAACGCCTGGCGTTTTTAGAGCGAGTTCAATTAGAAAGGACAGGGTATAGCCGCTGACGATGCTAAAGGTTGCCAACAGAGGGAGGGCAACGTCGTTATTACCTTTAGTGGCTGCTCTTTGGGAAATAAAGGCCAGGACAAAGAACAGAATCATGGCTGGCAGACTAGTGGCACTGTAAGTTTGGAGGCCAAAGTCAGAAATAACTTCTAAGCCGCCCCATGCGCCGACAGCGGTTAAAACTAGGCCCCCGCCTAGGAAGGGAAGGGCATTTGAAATGACATTGGGGCCAACAAGGGCGTTTTGTTTGGCCTCACGAATGGCGTCACGAAAATTACTGGTATTACTCACGGACTTCCTCTTTTAAAACAAACTTTCTTATCGGTCTGCTACCTCTATATTTTGCCTTATCTCTTCAAAAAGTAGGAAGGCAACGGTTGGGGGGGATCCGTAATTCTCGGGTATATACGGAGACCAATAGCAGATGAGGATTAGAGAAAAGATGGCTATTCTTCCGTAATGTCAACGATTAGACCTTCCTTGAGTCAATTAACCTGTATGCTTGATATATAAAGGGTTATTCCTCCAAAAAAGAATGATTTTCCATATTTTCTATGGATATACGCTTCTTTGTTTCCAAATGTAAAAGAGATCTCAGAGAAAACACTTAAGTGTAAATACGGAGGTGTCTTTCAATGGCTTTTATAAAGTCCCGTATTTTAACGATGGTTTTATTCACTGAGTATCTCCATAATAATTGCCAGGTACAGGACATTAGGACGAATAAACTATGGCTTATCAAACTTCCCTACAGTCCCAAACAATGGAGATGCTGGTTGCTTATCGCCAGAAGCCCTCCGTTCAGCTTCGAAATCGTCTCGTTCGTCTGAATATGGGATTAGTCCGTAAAGTGGCTCACCGCTTAGCGCATCAATGTGCCGAACCCTATGAAGATTTAGAGCAATGTGGTTGTCTGGGGTTGATTACTGCGATTGAACGATTTGATCCGTCCCAGGGGTATGCCTTTAGCTCCTTTGCTGTCCCTTATATTAGAGGCGAAATTCTCCACTTTCTCCGCGATCGCGCCAATACTGTTCGCATTCCTCGCCGTTGGCAACAGCTCAGCCGCGATGGTGCCAAAGTTCGCCAGGCTTTGACAATGGAATTTGGACGTACCCCCAGTGACCAAGAAATTGCCGATGAGCTGAATCTGTCCATGAAAGAATGGCGGGCTGTGAAGCTGGCGACTTCCAATCGTGTGCCCCTGAGCTTAAATGCGCGGGTCTCTTCTGGCCATCATCAACAGTCCGATTCCATGATGACCCTGGGCGATACCCTGATGGATGCTCGGTGCCAAATTATGCAAACCAATCAAGAAGATCGCTTGGAACTTCAGCAGGCGCTGGATCAGCTAGAAGATCGCACCCGAGAAATGATTGAGTCTGTTTTTGTCCATCAACTCTCTCGTCAAGAAGTGGCCCAGAAGATTGGGGTTAGCCCTGTCACTGTTACTCGTCGGATTAAGAAAGGAATCGATGAGCTAGTGAACCTTCTCCAGCAGTCTGCTGCTTTACAAGAGGTGTAGTTGCATCGGCCTTCGAAATGATGGATATTTTGAGCATTACCCACGGGCTGAGTTTTCCCGTGGGTATGATAGCTGGCCCATCGGGGTTTCTGGTGCTATGTCGCAAATATTCATCCCATCCTTGGGGAACCAACAGGGGGTTAGCCTGGTCAGAGTATCCAGCCCTTAATAAAGGGCAACCGCAATGTTAACCGGAAACTCTGATCGGTGAGCGAGGCCGAAGCTTAATAACAGTGAGCCATTCAATTGCGCAGGATTATGAGGAAATATCACCTAAGCAGACTATTGTTGTCCAAGGCTTGGGATTATAACGTTCAGCAGCCGTGGATGACTGTTTTGCACTGACAGAAGTTTAATGGTTTGACCAGGCCCCAATGTGATCTATATCACTTTTTAAGTCCAGCAAAATAGTCTGGCATTCAGCAACCTCAAAAATGCGTATTGTAATGGAATGTTAAAATCCCGTAATCTTTTCCCTGTAAAGGTTGTATGGATTTTATGTATTTCTACAGGTTAATGTAAATAGAAATTTAATAGCTTTTTGTAGTCATGGAGGATAATTCAGTTTATACTCGTATACAGATGGGCTATCGATCCCCCCGTATAGCTCAGTTAAGTCCTCGAAACGGCAACTTGTCTCGAAAGAGCAAGACGCAAATTAACGAGTCTAACCCTTTATTGGCACGATGGTCGTTAATACCGAAGGGACTTTATTTTTATGGTGGGTATATTTCGCTTCAGTACGCACCATAGCCGAACAGTACGATTCTTGCTGTTTCTACCAAAATTTCTAAATCAAGGTTCAGCGACCAGTTGTCGATATAGTACAAGTCCAATCTTGCTGCCTCGTTAAAATTGCCCACTTTGGAGCGGCCTGAGATTTGCCATAATCCTGTCATCCCTGGTACGACATGGTGGCGAATATGGTGCCAAGAGTCAAAGCGCTCGACATCGCGAATGGGGAGAGGGCGGGGACCCACAAGACTCATTTGTCCCCAAAAGACATTAATAAGTTGAGGCAGTTCATCCATGCTAGTGCGCCGCAAGAACTTTCCGATCTGCGTCAGACGTGGATCATCTTTGACCTTGAAGAGGATGCCATCCTGGTTCTGATTTTGAGATTCCAGCTGGACCTGCAACGCCTCCGCATTGGTGACCATGGTTCTGAACTTCCACATCTGAAAGATGTTTCCCCCCAGACCGACTCGTTCTTGACAAAAAAAGACGGGGCCTGGAGCAGTCAACTTAATTGCGATCGCAACACCAACAAAAACAGGAATCAGCAAGATCAGCAACCCGAGCGCCGCCGCAATATCAATTAAACGTTTGACTTGATAATCTAACCCACCTAATAAAGGCGCTTCCGTTCGCAAAGTGGGGATATGGGCAAACATGTCAGGAATACCCCGTCGATGGAGCATTTCCACACTGGAAGGCAGTAGACGGAGGGTGATCCCTTCTCGCCTCAGTTGCCAATACAGCATCGAGGCTAACTCTGTGGGCGGCAACCCCTCAGCCAATACTTCGATTGCTGGCGTTTTACAGATAAGCTGCATCATACTGTTCGCATTCGCCGTAGAAGAGAGCGCTGCTCCGACAATCCGATATTGAGATTGTTGCTTGATCACCTGTGCGAGAACAGGTAGCCGCTCTGCGGGCGCAATAATAAAAACCGGAATTTTACTGCGGTGGAACAAACCAATTTGTTCTAATACAAGCGTGGTGATTAATCGTAAGCCAATCACCATGATGATGCTGCTAAACCAAGCTGTAAAAAAAAGAGAGCGCGGTGCATCCAGTTTGGGGTCATAAAAATAGCTGATGACCAAGGACCATAGGTAGGATAAGCTTACTAACTGGCCTGCCCGCACGTAATGCTTCCAGGCCCCTGAGGTGTTATACAACCCCCCACAGGCAAAGACCACCATCATCAACCCTGAAAAGACCCAAAATAGACTGGGCAGCCCTAGCCAATACCACCAAATTAAACGTTCAGGAATGGGTGCATAAAATTCATTGAATCGTGCCGCAATTTCCCAGGAGATACCTAATGCGGCAAAATCACTGATCAGCAAAACGGCAATTCTGGGCCAGCGTCCGATCAAGCCTTTGGAGAAGCGCAGTTTATGAGGGGCTCGAATATCGCCAACGAATTGTTCGATCTGGTGGGGGAGTTTAACCACAGTATTTGCAGGAGGCGGCATCATCACTCATAGCATTCAACCTAGCTTCACTAGGGGCCAATTTCCAACAGTTGGGCCAAAAGTCGGGACCGCTACAGCTTACTGTTCTGATCGTTCCCTCTCTGCCTTGCCAATTTTACAAACAGTTGTGGACAGGCGGTATCGAGGGCGCATGTTTCAGTTTAAAAGGCCAGCAAGGCTGAAAAAGTTCTCCCAGTGCCGAGTGTCTGCCCTTCTACACAGGTGACAGCGTTAAAGCAAGAGATTTGCCAAACAGGGAAAATTTTTGTAGTATGTATACTACAGATGCATCTCCCTAGAAACACAACATCATCGTCTCTAGGAATGCAGAGGTACACTTTTCATTTGGGTTCAGGATATGTCTTTCCAACCGCTCAACTTATCAGCACCAAAGCCAGTCCTGTCCTGGGCCAATCATGATTTGGGGCCAGCAGAGACCCAAATGGCCAAGAACGTTGCCTCCTTGCCGTTTGTCTATAAGCATGTGGCCTTGATGCCAGACGTGCATCTGGGCAAAGGGGCTTTAGTGGGATCTGTCGTTGCCACCAAGGATGCCGTCATCCCAGCAGCCGTGGGCGTTGATATTGGTTGTGGCATGGGGGCGATGCAAACGCCTTTCACAGCCGATCAGCTTAACAGCAAAGTCCTGAAGCAAATCCGCTTGGATATTGAGGCCACGATTCCGGTAGGCTTTAACCAAAACGACGAAGCGGATAAGTCGGTCTACAACTGGCAGCGCTGGCAGGACTTTAAGCATCTTCATTTTGGGGTGCAGCACCTGGAAAAGAAAGCCTTGCGGCAAATGGGCTCCTTGGGCGGAGGCAACCATTTTATTGAAGTCTGTGTGGATTCGGGCGATCAGGTGTGGCTAATGCTGCATTCCGGCTCCCGCAATATTGGCAATATGCTGGCCCAAAACCATATCAGAACGGCGAAGGAGCTAGCTAAGCTGGCGGAGATGAAATTGCCGGATCTCGATTTGGCCTACTTTGTGGCGGGTACTCCTGAATTTGCCGCCTATTGGCGGGACTTGCAGTGGGCTCAAGACTATGCCCGCTATAACCGAGAGGTAATGATGGCCCGCTTTAAGCGAATTGTGGAGAAGCATTTGGCTGGGGGCAAACCCACCAAGCCAGTGCTATCCGTTAACTGTCATCACAACTATGCGGAGCAAGAGATGCACTATGGAGAGCAGGTCTATGTCACCCGTAAAGGGGCGGTCCGGGCTCGCCAAGAAGACTACGGCATCATTCCCGGTTCCATGGGCGCGAAGTCCTATATTGTCAAAGGCAAGGGGAATCTGGAAAGCTATTGCTCTTGTAGCCACGGAGCGGGGCGGACCATGTCTCGAACCAAGGCGAAAAAGCACTTTACCCTGGATGATTTGATTGAACAAACCCAAGGGGTGGAGTGCCGCAAGGACAAGGGAATTCTGGATGAAATTCCTGGGGCCTACAAGCCGATTGAAGAAGTGATGGCGAATCAGTCCGACTTGGTAGAGGTGGTTGCCACCTTGAAGCAAGTGGTCTGCGTTAAAGGATAGTGGGGGATTTGGGGGGATCTCCCACCCACTGCCTTTGGCCGCTATGATGGAGGCTATTATGGCCATTGTC
>NZ_JANQOY010000086.1 GCF_028285565.1 Acaryochloris sp. IP29b_bin.148 | reverse complement strand
TTCTTCAAGTTCAGTTTTGGATTCTTCCACACCTGCAACGTCATCAAAGGTGACTTTGTTGTCATCGCCTTCGACATAGACTTTGGCTTTGTTCTTGGTAACAGAGAGGGCACCTTGAGGACCTCCACCACCGATACCACCGCGGCTAAAGAATCGGAAGATGGCCACGAAGATAATAGGAGGGATGACCCAACCTAACAAGGTGGTAAACCAGCGATTGCCAGCAGGCGGGGTCGCAGCAAATTCGACATCGTTGGCTTCGAGTACCTTGGGCAACTCTAAGTCAAATATAGGGGTGGTTTCTTGAACCTGACCGGCACTCCCCTCTGAGCCTTTGAGTTGATAGCGAATGATATCTTGGCCAACGGAGACTCGAGCTACCTCTCCATCTTGAACTTGCTCAAGAAAGAAGCTGTAAGGCACTTTCGAAATACGAGGACTGTTACCAAAAGTCAAGACCAAATTCAATATCAGCAGTCCGACAGGGAGCAACAACAAAATGATGCTCAAGGGATTCGGACGGGGACGTCTAGGTTTATCATTTACAGGCATAAAAATTTCCTTAATTAAAACAGTGGTGTATGATTCAACGTTGTTTCATCCAACGTCTTAAATTTGCTTAAGTCCAATCACCAGATTGTTGAGTAGTGAAGAATTACTGGGTTGTGCTTAAAAGTGCAGCAGCACCACCTGATTGAAGAATAGTGACTGCAAGCAAGGATGAATAAGACTCAGGTCTCTAACCGTCACTTCATTGTTGTGCTGACTATTTATGCGAGGAGGCCAAGACGCTTGCCATTGTCGCGAGCTAGTCGAATCCAACCTTGACGGCGACTCCGGTCAATACCCACTTGATTACAGAAATTCGTAATGGCCTTAGAGTGCATAGCGATGGCTTGACCTCTAAGCTTTACGAATTTGGGCTGACCAACAATGTTGCGGACTAATACGACGAGAGGGGCAAACATGATGAACTTCTTTTTGTAACACTATGTAAACATAGTAACCATTTTGTAACGTATTGTCAAATAAATTTACATATTGGTTTTTTTATGGTAAAGAACTGCAATTAGAAAATAATGAGTAATTCCACATAAAATAAATATTTTTAGAATTAAAAAGCTTTATAGACCTATAAAAGTACTATTTTTGATGATTAAGCTTATTTTTACCTATTTATCCATCAATTAGAGAACTTAATAATGCAGTTGCAAAGTTTCTCCGTCTATTGCTTTTGTAAAGGTATATAAAATAAAAAGCTGCTTTCCTAATAGAAGAGCAGCTTGGGAGCTAAGAGGATGTTGGGTGAACTGCAGCTAGCAAGCCATACTCTTGTCAAATCTCCTTCTGAGACCGAAGCAGTTGAAACGCTTGATTGTGCCTCAACAAAGTGTGGGATAAGTAGTGAGGTCTTGCCAATCCCAGGAATACTCCGTCAATCCAGCACGTTGGGCAGCCGTGTTCTTAAATCGTGAGTGGCACCAGATCCAGTTGAAATAGGTCAGCACCAGTCTTAAGGTCACTGCACTTTGTTGCCAGACTTTACCAAATTTGTTCTGTCGTCGATGCCAGCGCCCAGTCTGTTGACGTAGGATGCCATTGGTCCACTCTAAGCGCTGCGTCAGAGCTTTACTCACTTGATGGATCACCTCATCGGGCAATTGCCGTGAGTATCCTTCCCAGCCATCGGTTTGCCAATAGTGACAGACGGTTTTGCCCTCAGTATTCTCAATTAATTCTTGAGCGAGTTCGTCGGCATGTTTGCCCATGCGACCACTGAGCGCTAAGCCACTGTCTTTGGCGAGACTCAACGCTATCCAGCAATCGCCGACGCTCAGTTCTTCCACTTCACAGTGCTTTTGCTTTTTTTGACAAAGGACCACAATTCATCTGCATTGATGACGTCAGTTGAAACGGCCTGAACGTCTTGATTGTGAATCACTTGGGCTTTATGGCTTACTGAACGAATCACACTCACACAGGTGTTGTAAGCCACACCTGTGATGCGGGGTAGTCCTCTGAGGCTAATGCCTTCAGCATGAGATTGAAGGATCGTCTGAATGGTATGAGGAGAAATCTGACGACGATAATAGAGGGTATCAAAGGTTTCACTGAAGGTTTGTTGACAGTGGGAGCAACGGTAACGCTGGCTGCCTTTACTGTTTTACCGTGTTTGTGGGTCTTTGGATAACCACATAAAGGACATTGCATCAGAGGATAGGAAAACTCATCTCCCTATATGTTTAACAAACCCACACTTTATTGATGCACGACCAAGGATTCAATGGTGGGAGTAAAACAAATGACCCCAGTTGTGAGCTGGGGTCAACAAGTCACTAAAGACCATGCACGACGATAAGTCAGGCGCAAATAGAAACTAGTTAACAAAGAAGAAAAAGGCAGTCAGTTGTCCAATGATTCCTTTGCCTGTTAATACCTCAGTGATCAAGGCGATGAAAAATCCGTACATTGCTAAGCGACCACTAAATGTCTCTGCAAAGCTGTTAAAACCCCAAGTCTGATCCTTGATGCTCATGGTGTTTGACTCCGTAAATATAAATTAAATTATATAAATTAATGTAAACAATATGTAAAGTTTTATCAAGTAGGAATCAGGCTTTCTGTTGCTCTGGATGCTGAGGCAAAATATTGACTCTCTAATATGCAGGGTCAATATCCATAAAAAAACCCGGCCAAAAGGCTGGGTTTGAGAAGGATTTATCAGTAGATCAGCTGAAAATATTGAAGCTACTTGAACCAGAATTTCTTTGTTCGGCAAGTATCCATCAATGCTTTATTGCCAGTGAGATTTAGATGAGAGGAGAGTTGAAAGATGGGCAACGCCACAAACGATTTACATCACTCCCCAGAAGTGCAAGACACCCTTACCGGTTACGAGTTCAATGATCAAGGCAATATAAAGGCCAACCATGGCAAGGCGGCCACTCCAAGTTTCTGCAAAGGGATTAAAACCAAAAAAGTTATCAGATGAATTCATAATTTTGGACTCCGTAATATCATGTGTAATGCAACTTTATGTAAATAAATGTAACGAAAATTTTATGGGTTGTCAACTGTATGGAGCCCTTTTCTATTCCCTGAGTATATGGATCATCAAACATGGAACTCATGGCAATAGAGCTACTTCGCGGATTCACCAGCAGATGAGAGTTCAGATTCTCTACCCGTTCTAGCGCTGAGAATGCTTACTTTCCCAATGACGGTCCTTCTTTTTGACTGACTGGCTAATCTATCGTTCTAGTAAGCGAATACCTAAACCAATCTACTGACCACCTGTAAATTTTTCCGATTTGCATTGCCCAGTCTCAGTTTTGGAGGTTTTACCATGGTCCCACTTCACTTAGCTAAAGACAGTGGACCTCTTACATAAATCCTTTTCTGCGGCTATTACCTTTGCCTATTTCGCGATCCATCACGGGTTGCACTAGCCGGGGGAAAGCAGCTTTACCTTATTCTGCTCTGTTGTAACAGGTGACCTGAATCAGCTTACCGTTTGTACCTTTCATTAGAGGTCTTACTCACACTCCAGTCTGAAGATTGGTCCGTAGATACTAGCAACCACCATCAGATCTTTCAGCACTCTCCCCCCAAAGTTGTCCCTATGGTGGATGGTGTGGCCAGCGATCGCAAAAACGGCCCTCCCATACTTTTGAAGTATCACCACCAAGAAACGGAGCACAGCAATATGACCATGACCACACCATCTCAATCATATGCTGACGTTGATGTATACATTGGCATCGACGTCCACCATCGCACCTACAGCGTTCACGCCCAAGTGGGATAAACCTGCATTAAACGTTGGACCACCACCGCATCACCGACAGCCCTAGTGACCCAACTGCTCAAATACTTTCGCGGTGACCGCATTCACAGCGTTTATGAAGCCGGATTTTCAGGCTTCGTGCTTCATCGCGAACTAGGGCCATTGAGCAATAGGCTATACAGATTCAGCAACGGATAGCCTATTGATACTTCGTAAAGGAGGAACATTTAACGGTCAGTTTATTCACTGATAATGCCGATCAAAAAGCATAATATCTCAGCTTTTCTAGATCTTTGATGATGGATAATTTAGAAGGTGACTAAATTATGATGATTCTTACAGATCAACATATAAATACCCATCAAACCGATCACGGACTATTGGGAGAAGTTCACCATAACGATCAGTTTGATGCAATCTATTGGGCAACGGCTTCTTATTGGCAGCAGCCGCTGATCACAAAGGATGACACCATTGGATCCTCATCCCCCTAAAGCGCGTCTAACGTTCTAGCCATTCATGCATGGCCACAACATTAGCCTCTAACAGAATCTACTCAGGTGGATGAGTCCAGATGCTTGCAGGCTAAAAAGCAGGATTGCCCACACGGTCGAATATTTGCTCCCACTGCCTTTTGGGCCAGCTTATCCAAGCGAGTTTTTGTACCCTTTTAATGGCCAACGGGGGAAGATTTTAGATCTGACCTTCGCTTATATGGACCAGGTTAGCTTTCCTCCTAGCCCGCTATTAGCGCGATTGAGAACCGTCGTTGGTGGACACGGCAGCGTTATATGTCATCTAGAGGAGGAACCCATGTCTCGTAAGCAATGGCACCAGCTCACCCTCCCCCTTGCCCGAGTCAAGCTACTCCAGTTTCGAAATCGGTTACGGGAAAATAATCTGATTAATACGACTGCGATCGCACCCACGGATCACCTCCCCAAACCCCAGCTCAATCCTGATGGTCACCATCTGCGGGTTCTATCGAAACAATTTCGTGACCCTCCTCAAACGTCACTCCCCAAAACTGGCCCCTACCTTAGTGGGGGTCAAGCATGGCTTTGCTCCTTGGCGACATATAAGTCACTAAGGTATCGGTTTTGAATTTGAATCAATCTTTCAAGCTTTTTGTCTTAAGCTAAATGCAGCAATGTACTCATTCTTCAAACAGCTCAAGAAAGTCAACCGCTCGGATCGTAAAGATTTATATAAAGAACTATAAATTATGCATAACAGTTTGCACTGCTGTAGATGATATCAATGGGGGTGATTCATATATAAATTCAAAGAGTATTAGCTTCCGTCAAATTAAATTCTTGCATCTAGTTTGATCAGATTGAAGCTGTTTTTAGTATTCTTTGAGACTTTTCTAGTTGCCAGTGCCATATATAAAATTTAAGTAAAGACGAGAAAAATTGTCCTCTCTTATATAAATTTTAAGGTGCTCATCTGGCAGTCTCACTTCCTAGACATAAGTGGCTATTTTTTTTGTTGAAATAGCTATCTTTCTATTTTGAACTTCTATTGATAAATTAGCAGGGCAATCATGAGTCTATTCATTCGTTTATCAAATCGTCTTCAGATCTTACTTTTGCAGCATCCTAACATCTTGACTTCAGCACTTATGAAGATTTTTTATGTAGTGGATGTGATTAGTTATAGTATTGTTACTCCTCAAGAATTTTTAGGTAAACGACAGAAGATTTTTGGTAATAATTTTGCCGCTTTAGGCAGGATTATTGTAGGTGAATATAATCTTACTGCCAAAATCATTGCAGAGCCACAACAAAGAGAACCTTATATTGGCCGTTTTCGCTGCATCCCTGAGCGATTCTCTAAGAATTTTCTGCTTTTTTTGTCTGATCAAGAAGTAAAGGGTAATACTGCTCATAAAAAAGCAAGATCGGCCGTTTTAGAGGTCGTCTTTAAACCAGCCTTTAACAATACTGAGTCCCGAGAAGCTAAAGATCTCCTGCATCAATTAGCCACCCTTGCGCATCAACATGGAAATCCGCCAGACTTAGATGAGATTAGCGATGATATTCAACGCACTATCATCCAATACATTATGTTAGTGCTCTTAGAAGTCAAACTGTCTCCACAGCAACTATCATCTCTGAAAACGCTATTCTTCTCTGCAAAACCAAGGGAATCATTGCTGATCTCCAGGGTGAAACCCTTAGCCCCCTCGGCTAACAAGTTGCAAGAGGTCAAACGATTAGAAGCGATCGCGCTTAACCTGATTGAGAACTCTCCTGTGATTAGTAGATATGTGCCAACCACTGACAATGATTTAAGTCGAACCGAACTGAGTACGTTACTACTGGAAGCGATCGCAATTGCCGGATGTCTCGGGAGTGAGAGTTTACTTCGGTCCTTATTAACCAAGGTTCCACAGGATTTGGAGATCGATGTGGAGGATCGTTTTGAAGTGTTACGGGTTGTTTTAGAAACGGCTCGTCGGTATGCCCCAGTGAATAACATCAATACCATCACCCAGGCAGAAACAGCGGTGACCATCAATGGCAGAAAACGGAAGTTTCCCAAGGGTACACTGTTCTCCGCCAACATCGGCTTGGCTAATCTCGACGGTACAGTCTTTAAGAACCCCTTAGACTTCAATCCCCATCGAGACAACCTAATGGCAGCACTCAGCTTTAACTCTGTGGGTGAAGCAAAGCGGCGTGAGTGTCCAGGGCGCGGTATTGCAGAAAAAATGGGCTCTGATTTACTGGTCGCATTGCAATGCAAACCGACTACCCCCGTCCCAGCGAAAGAATAGACTTCTTGCATAAATCCTGATCTGAAGCTATGACCTCTGCTTACTTCGTTATCCTTAACATGGGTTACACTAGCCCCCCCTGCCCCCCAGTCATGGGATTTGTCAACCGCTTACAGTCCACTCTGTGCGAGGATGCCTGTGTGCTCCTCAGCCAATGGTGTTCGTCAAACTGATTGTGTGT
>NZ_JANQOY010000085.1 GCF_028285565.1 Acaryochloris sp. IP29b_bin.148 | reverse complement strand
GTTTACCTTGGATGGAAGCCCTTAACCTATGCACCGTGGGTAATCTGGATGCCGTGCTTGTGACTACTTCCTAGCAGACACCATTTTCAGATCTATCTGCTTAATCCAACAAGAAAGAACACTATCACTACAAATAAATGTCTATCCTTATCTGTAGTGACTTTGCTATCCTTGGTTTTAGATATCAACTTTTTTGCCCCCAAAACATATGCATTCGCAAAGTCAATATGCCCTGATTCAGATACTATTGAATGCTTTGAATTCTTAGGTCAACCAGAAAGTCATATGAGGGAAATAAAGAATAGAGATTTGGAGGTTATAGGTGAACTTTCACCTTTATCAACATGCGTATCTGATATGGATAGCATAGTAAACTGTGAGACAGGAATTTCAATCAATCCGATGCTTGCAATCGGATTCTGGACACCCTAATCAGCCTGAGTTCGGGATAAGCTAAAACTCTTATTCTTACCTGAGCTAAAACCTCTATTCTTCCGTGAAAAATTTAAAGAATAGCTTTACCCCGAACCTGGTTGACTGACAAAACTATGCAACATACTGATAGGTCTGTACTTTGAACTCTAACCGATACTTGCGGTTGTTATGTTGTTTTCGCGAAGCTATTGCTGGTTCAGGATCATAATTTCTAGTGAATCGAATTTGGCGAATGAGCGTCCAGCCATTTTTTAAAGCCGTCTTGATCCACTCCCACCCAATGCGAAAATAGCTGTTTCCCCGAAACCAGTGGGTGTCAGAGGGAAATGCTTCCCCATGATCTACCCTCTCATGAGACCGTCTATGAGTATTTCCAAAAGTGGCACCGTCAAGGTATCTGGCAGAACATTCACACGGCTTTAAGGCATCAGCGCTGAGAAGGCATGGGTCGAGAAGTGGACTCCAGTGTGGCGATTGCAGACTCCCCATCGGTGAAAACGGCAGAAAAAAAGTTTCGATGGCGGGAAGCTTAGTCAAAAACCGTAAACGCCACCTCGTCGTCGATTCCCAAGAGCTATTGATTGGAGAAAGCGAATACCTCAGAACGATTGGGAGCCGTGTTGGTGTTAGATGAGCATCGAGATCGTTTTTCTCATCTAGAGGTGGTGTTGGTAGACGAAGGATACTCGGGGGAAAACTTTGAGCGAGTGGTACGGCAAGTGTATGGTGAGCAAGTGCGCGTAAAAGTGATAAAAGAGGGATGCCATAGAGGCTGGAACCTCCATTCACACTTATCTCCCACAGTCTTCTCGATGCCAATCACGATCTTTTTGCTATTTCTGCCGTGAAATAAGTGTGAATGGTTTGATAAGCTTGGCAGATTTGAGAAACTGTTTCTTGTGCCCCTTCCATCGCCCCTTCTCGTCCAAGGGCTTCTGCCTCAGCACAAAGCTCAGAGAGCTGTTTGGCCCCTAGATTGGCACTGGCAGACTTTAGCGCATGGGCTGCATCGCGTAAAGCTTCAGGATTAGCGTTGTCTACTGCCTGCTGTATGGCATCGACTTGCTCGGGTGCCTCTTCAAGATAAGTACTGAGTAAATCTGCAATTAATAAGGGGGCATTCTCCCCTGCCAGCTGACGCAAACCATCCAGAACTGTGGGGTCAAGAATTGCGGGTTCATTCGCAAGATTAGACATCTTAGACTGTTCCATTGGTATAACAGGTGGTGCAGTGTCTTGGAAGTTGGAGGGAAAAGGTGCAAATTCAACAGGTGGGGAGTTGAGATGTTCTGCATTTTGCGAGTGGTCCGCAGCTCCATCCGTGTCAGTAGAAGAGATGGCAGGAACGTTAGATGCAGTAGCTGACACTGCCATCATGGAAGATTGAGGCGGTAGTCTGTCAATATCAGGGGTACCCGCTGGGGCAGGCTCCTGGCTAGTCTTAGCTATGGGTTTAGGTTGAATTGGCTGACAGCGACTCAGTGCATCCTTGAGTTCAGGTATGCGAACAGGCTTGGAAATGTAACCGTCCATACCTGCATCCAGACAGATTTCCCGATCCCCTTGCATGGCGTTAGCGGTCATAGCAATGATGTAGGGGCGTTCATCTGGGGACCACCGTTGACATATTTCTGTAGTGGCCGTGAGTCCATCCATCTCTGGCATTTGCACATCCATCAGTACCAGATCATAGGATTGGCGTTCTAGCGCTTCTATGACTTCTAGCCCGTTGTTGGCCACATCAGCCTGATAGCCCAGTTGTTTCAAGCTTAATAGAGCCACCTTTTGGTTTACCACTATGTCCTCTGCCAAGAGAATTCGTAGTGGGTGGTGTTCAGCAAGTTGAGTTGACAATTGCTCTACTGGGATTGTGTACTCAACTTTGGACAACGGATTATCCAACACCTGGCAAAGAACAGTATGGAGTTGAGTTTGTTGCACAGGCTTGTTCAAAATGGCCGAAAAATGATCCCCTCCTGCTTGTGAGCGAATATTATCTTGTCCTAATGAACTCAAGATGATCAGTGGGAGTGATTGCCCCGTGGGCTGTTCGCGTATTCTTTGGGCTAGAGTGACCCCATCCATTTCAGGCATTTGCATATCCAGAATCGCTAGATCAAATTTCACCCCCCGCTGTAACCATTCCAGAGCCTTAACACCTGATTTGACGGCACAGGTCAACATTCCCCAATATTGAGCTTGTAAGGAGAGGATTTCCCGATTGGTCGCATTATCATCCACAATTAATAACTGCTTGCCCGCGAGCTGAACATCCGAAACAACCTTAGGACTGACATAATCAGGAATTTCCGAGGCTAAAATCGTAAATGAAAAAGTAGATCCTTTACTCACCTCACTATTGACCCATATTCTGCCACCCATCAGCTCACTCAATTGTTTACTGATGGCTAATCCTAAGCCCGTCCCTCCAAATTTTCGAGTGGTCGAAGCATCTACTTGAGAAAAAGACTTGAATAAGCGTTCGAGTTTATCAGGCGGAATTCCTATCCCTGTGTCTTTGACATCAAACTGAATTTCATACTGGGTTGCACCCGGAATAGTGTGCAACCCAGGTTCTATATCGGCTTGCGGTAGCGTCTTTTCAATGGGTTTCGCACAAACATAGATGACCACCTCTCCCTCACCTGTGAATTTAATCGCATTACTGAGCAAGTTCACTAAAATTTGTCGTAGTCGTGTGATATCCCCCAGGATGGCAGTTGGAATCGGTGGATTGATCAAATAAGCGAGTTCCAGATTTTTCTCCGCGGCTTGGGATGCCAAAATTAATAATGCTTCTTCAATGCAAGTTCTGATTTCGAAGGGTTGCATTTCGAGATCGAGTTTTCCTGCTTCAATTTTAGAAAAGTCAAGAATATCGTTAATGAGGTACAACAGAGCATCTCCACTGCTGCGTATGGTATCTACAAAGTCTTGTTGCTGAGCACTAAGTGGAGTATGGGTGAGTAATGCTGTCATACCAATGACAGCATTCATGGGGGTCCGCAACTCATGACTCATATTGGCGAGGAATTCACTTTTGGCTTGACTAGCTGTATCAGCAGCTTCTTTGGCCGCTTGCAATTCATCGTTGATGGCCTGAAGGCTAACTTCTGCTCGTTCTCGCTCATAAATTTCTTGTTGCAAGGCTTGATTGACTGTTTCCAGTTGATCCGGTGTTTTCAACGACAAAAATTTGGGGAGTAACGTTGCCATTTCTGTTGCGGTATAGCAAGAAACAAGGGCTGTAAGCGCTTGTTCAACACCAGATAACCAATAAGCAGGATGCCATAACGTCCAAATTTCTAAGAGATGCCCTGTTCCACACAGAACGATAAAGGCTCCAAACAGCAGAAATATATTTTGGAAGGGGACATCGCTCCGTTTTGAAACGAAATAAAGCAACATGATTGGGATCGAAAAGTAGGCGATCGCAATCAATAAATCACTGACCAAATGGAGCCCTACTAAGGGAGTTTGCCATAGGTAGCAATGACCATGTGGCATATATTGCTCAGGTGAGAAAAGATGAATTAAGGCTTTCCACAAGCTACGCATAGATCCCAACAAGTAAACAGATAGGCAAAATATTCATAGATTCCGTAGACTTCTCCGTACGGTATAAGAGCGTCATTTTGATTGAGGCTCATCCTAAGTTCAAGCTTGCCCATGAAAGGCGTTAAATTTCCTTTTAGTTGGTCCTTGAGTGCAACACCACTCCTGTCAATCTTGAATCTAATATCAGTTGAGAGATCCAGTAAGACTGACATACTTATTAGGAATAGTCAAAGCCAAACATCATTCTTACAATTCATTTCAGACTGATCTATCACTCTTTCATTACCTTAGGCAAATAAAACCTTTAATGGTAGTTTCTCTTGAATAACTTATCAGATTTATAGGTTATAAACTATGGAAAATGGCTACATTAATTTTCCCTTGCCAACATTAATCAAAGAGCAACATTATTAAAAATAATACAACTAAGCATTAATAAATCAGTGAAATTGTTATTGGCCAATGACTTTTCATCAACTCAACTCTCACTAACCATCCAAATATTTGAACTCAGTGACAATATACAAATTCAATAATAAATATTTATGCTTGCAGGACTTTCCAAGCATGCTCTCCAATTGAGATCAAGTCTTAATGCTCAGTTCAGCTTGAGAAGAAACATAAAATCACTGGAAGACTGGTAAATTTATATTCACTAGATAATTTCATTTCCCAAAAATATTCATTCGGTTTTTAATAACAGAAAGACTGATACCAATAGATCTCTGCAAGGCAATTTTATCAGAGAAGATTGTTCTAAAGACTCAGGCATTAGAGATAGAAGTATGGCTAGACATAGCTTTAGGTATATGGTCTTAGTTTCGTTAATTTATTGCAATACACTCACATTATGCTGAGAATGTTTTCTCACTATCAAAATTGGGAACTCTAAATGTACGACACCTACTTTCGGATTATGGGTCGTTTTTGTTGTAGTGTCTTCATCTCCACTTAACTTAACCTAAGCAGAACTGAACTAGGAGTTCAACAGATGAGCCATAAAGTTATCCAACCCACAAAATTATTAGACGGGATCAGTGCGAACCAATTACGCAATGAAATTAGCGATGTGACAGCAGAAGGTGTGAAAACGATTCTCATAGATTTGCAAGATGTCACCTTTATGAATAGTTCAGCGATTGGTGCGTTAGTGGCTACCCTGAAAGCGGTGCGTGCAAAAGGCGGCAACCTATCGTTATGCTCACTGAATGATCAGGTTCGTATTGTCTTTGAACTCACCAAAATGGACCAAATTTTCGATATCTACGCCGATCGCCAAGAATTTGATCAAAAGATTGGTATTTCTGCTAGTTAGCATTTTTTCAAGCAGAATCAGCCTCCAGCAGAACCGGAGGCTGATTTTGGATAGCTCCTGTCAGAGGCCGATGGATTAGCCCCACAATGGATTAGCCCCAAAGTCGGGGCTTACTCCAATTGCGTAGTAGTGGGAGGTTGCCAAATAGCTGCTTTGATGAGTACCCAAGTGAGGGAAACATTGTAGATTGCCCAAGCAGAATTGAGGAGATGCAGGCCAGGGTTATCTAGACTGCCTGTAGCATATCGAAATAGACTCCAAGAGATTCCCAAAAAGGTCAGGATAACCACCGTGAGTTGAGGAATAACAAGACCGATATATACGCCGGATTGCCGCTGTTTGGGAGTCACTTGGAACTGAGCAGGACGGCCAGTGAAAACGCTCCAAACGGCTTTAATGAATAGCGGAAAAAGTGCGATCGCAAATTGTTCTGCTCGCCATAACTCTGACTGCTTAATACCCCAAGCTGCCGCGATAAAGGTAATGCGGTTGAGAACAAAAGCAGGGACAAAGTGAATGGCAAATGCCAATCCATAGGTTTGAACGGGAATCACCCCGGTAAAAAAGTAGATCAGCGGACAAGCAATAAAAATTAGGGTAAAAAATCCAGAAAAGTAGCTATACATAGTCTGGAAATATTGTAACTGCTGCCAAATGGTCAGGCCTTTTTTGGTCAGCGGATTTTCTTGGAGGAGGACCTGAACAGTACCCTGAGCCCATCTCAATCGTTGTTTCAGAGTAGAGCTGAGGTCGTCTGGGGCTAGGCCAACCGCCAAGACCTCATGATGATAAACCGACTTCCATCCGGCTGCATGAAGGCGCATGGCCGTATTCATATCTTCCGTAATACTGGCACTGGAAACGCCGCCCACCAACTCAAACTCTTCTAAGCGTTTTTGGTTCTCTAAATATTCATCCGCAAAATTTTGTAGGCCAGTGGTAACCAACGCTTCCCGACGTAAAATTGCATTGGTGCCTGTATAGAAGGCTGAACTCATGCCATCCTTCCCTTGTTGAATGGGGCCATAAAACAATCGAGCTTGATGGCCAAAGGGATCGCCAGGCGGCAGATTGTAAAAGTCTTGAGGGGTTTGGACAAAGGCGATATCGTTGTCTTTATAGGCCCCATATTGCATGCTGTAGTCAAAGAAATAGGGCAGGACTCGCTGAAGAAAATGGGGTTTGGGAATATGATCAGCATCTAAGGTCAAGATCAGATCACCAGTGGTTTCTCCGGAAAACAACGCATAGTTGATGTTACCTGCCTTGGCATGATGAGGCTTCCCTTTGGGCTTAGGACGAGCAATATAGCGGCTGCGCGCCAAGCCAATTAAGTCCTGCTCTTTTTGGTCAATCGCTTCCTGTATACGCTTGACGCCTGCCTGAAGGTACTCAGTCGCAGACCCATATTGTTGATTCAACAGACAGGTCGTTTGCTGCAAGCTATGGAGATAACCTGTGAACTGATGAGTTTGATCTTGGCCTAAATTGCCCTCCGGCTTGTAGAACTTGATCGCAATAAGACACTGACGTTGATCGAAGGTGGGATTGTAGCTAATAAAGTCAGTGCATTCGCTCATGATGCCAAAGCCCCGCTCCCCTTCCGCCATCAGGTCAACCTCGTTCAGAGATTTGAAAATTTTGTCGGGGTCATCTAGTCCAGGACCCCGATCCCAAATTTGCAGAATTATGGCATTGCTTGAAATATTTAACTCCAAGTCAATCGGTGTGTTAGCAGGAAGGTCTTTGTGGGCATATTTCAAAACATTATCGAAGCCTTCGCCCAAAACGGTTTGCAGTTCTAACCAAGTTCTGATCGAAATTTGAGGTTGCTTGAGCTGGTCAAACCAATCCAGAGCCACTTGGACATTTTCCCGTTTGGTTTCGACCGTGAGAGTATGAGACTTTAACGCCTCTTCGCCCGCAGCAATTTCTGACACCAGACTTTGGAGATGTTGCAGCTTGGTTTTGAGCTGCAGACGTTGCGCATTAATGCCATCTGCCGCCGCGCGAAGCTGTGGCGTTTGCAGATCCGCAATACATAATTGTTCCGACATTTGCCGCATTGGTGGGGAATTCCCGTCATCCAGCACATAAACTTTCAGCTTCGTTGCAGGATAGTCTAGGTTTAAGGCAGCTTCAGCTGTTTCGCGAACCATCTCTACGGGCTCGTTATAACAGGTGATAAACACATCAATACTGGGCCACTCAGACTCTGGCAAGGTAGGGCGCATATGCCTAAGGGGTTTGACCTCTCGCACAATCGGCCGCCAGAGACCGATAAAAAACATCACCCCGCCGATATAGCTATAAATTTCTGCCAGTAGGAGAGGAATGGCCAACCATAGAGCATTGAAGTTGACAGAGTTAAAAATCCGCCACTGCAGATACCAGCCCCCAAAAATGAGGTTGACGATCACTAAGAACCGAAAAAGCAGTGTTCTATCCTTTAATCTGATACGGATATTGCCAGAGAAGGCTGGCACATTTTCAATAATCGAGACGGCATTAGTCATGGCACTGTGCATCCTTATGGCTTAACTAGCGAGCGACGAGAACGGGCCTGATAGAGAAGACTTTCGAGAATCACCGCATTGGTGTTGATATTAAGGAGAGTATTGACACCCAAACGCTGATTTT
This sequence comes from Acaryochloris sp. IP29b_bin.148, assembly GCF_028285565.1. GTDB lineage: Bacteria > Cyanobacteriota > Cyanobacteriia > Thermosynechococcales > Thermosynechococcaceae > Acaryochloris. The sequence continues at coordinate 14,055 of NZ_JANQOY010000085.1, read as the reverse complement.
CATACCGTCCGGCTAAATACCCTTTATTCTTGTCTGCCAAAAACTGCACCGCTCGGCGTAAGGTGCCAGCATAATGGTGCTCTGGGAACAGAGCAGCCCAACCAAAGGCAGCTTTAGTACTCAGCTGTCTGAATTGAGGATAAGCATTACCCTCATTGCTGATAGCATTCCAAGCTTTTCCATCGCTATAGACGCTGTAATAGATAAAGTATGGCGATCGATCGATGGCATCTTCATTCACGGCAGTTAAGATATTGGTTCGTTGATATCGTCGTTGTTGCGCGGTTACTATTTTCTGGGCTTGTATACGGGTAAACCAGTTCCATCCCAGCTCTAAGCCCCATAGAATATAGGGATCACTGGTAAGAGCGTTGATGCCATTGGAATTGGCTAAATTCCGTCGATCAATATGGAGAAGAACGTCTTCTACTTCGACGATTTTGGTTTTTGGGCTATGACGAGCATTGAAGGCATCAATTCCCCACGCCAATAAGCAGTGGGCCGCGTATTGTTCATATCCAAACCTTCCTTCCTGAACTAATTGTAAGGTTCCCTCTTGAGAGGGGATACTTCCTTGTAGCCAGCCTTGATGTTCCAATTGGGACAGTCGCCATTGGCCAACAATGGCATTGATAGGCTGTGAGAATCGAGGGTAGTGAGTCCGAAGGACATGTAGAGATAAGAGAAATCTGGCCATATCGAGAACAGACCAGCCACTTCCTCCCTTGGTGTCTGGACGGTTACTACCTGTCCGCATTTGCGCTGAGTTTGTACTGTAAAACTTATTGGGGAGTCCTGTAGGGGGCAGTGGAAGCGTCTCTAGCGTTTTCAGAAATCGGGTAATTTTCTGGTCAAATTCTGCCGAAGAAATTATTCCTAATTGGTATGCAGCATGGATGCCCAAAATAGCGCTACCTTGATCCCACCAAGTGGTCCACGGGTATTGCTCTACAGAATTGACAAACCCTGTAGGCGATTGCCAATTTCGTTGAATATACTGCCATGCCCATATCGCTGCTTGTCGATCGGCCTCTGACAATGGGGTATTAGTCAAAGGTCGCTTAGCTGTGATTCCCTCAGTGAAACGGAAGGGACGGATATGTTGTATCTGCACAGAATATGGATGGCCAATAAATGTCATAGCTTAAGAAACATCACTCGTGTTGAGTTCAGTTATTTTTCCGAGAAAACTGGTTATCAGGAACATCCCAATATGTTCCGGTTGAATCATTGATGAGCTCTAATTTAGGCTTGGGGGTCGGTGGTAAGCCCGTGCCAATTTCTTCGTTAGCCACAGCTTGCCACCAGGGCGAATTGCGTGAAGTATCGGCGACGAGTAACGGTTGACGATCTCGCAGTCGATACAAAATAGACTGCAGGACAATACTGTTGGTAGAGCCACTAAAACCAGGGTTAGACCGGCCGGTTTGCTCATTAACCCCTTCATAGAAGCCCAATACGGGGTTATAGAGGTCCAAGGCCGATTGATAGAGCTCTTGGGCATAGGCATTATCAGGGAAAATCGCATGGTAGGCAAAGGCTGCTGCACTGCTAATGATGCGTTGCTCAGATTTTAGAGATTGATCGGCAGTGGATGCAGCCCAAGGCCTTTTGTCTTTATTAATTAGGCTGCTATGAATCACGTAGGGAGCTTTGGTAGTGAGCGTGGTGCCTGCTGCCGTCAACACGCCTTCACGGTTATAACGCTCCGCCTGAGCTTGCAACATTGGTAAAACCAACTGCCGCATTTGTGGATCAAGTCCTAACTCTAAGCCATAGACCATAAACGGATTGCTCACCGTCTGTTGATCGATATCGAGCTTCTTCTGTGGCCGGTCTCGTTCAATCGGAATTTGGAACCCTTCCAACTCTGCGGTTTTATAGTTGCCACCTACAGCTGCTTCAGTCACATCAAAGCCCCAAAGTTGAAACCCTCGGGCGGCGTATTCTTCGTAGCCCAATCGGGAATCAGGTTTAACGCGAATTAAGTGGCGGCCATTGCTATCGGTTTCGACAAAGGCACTGTGGATTCGACTATCCCGAACGACCCGCAGGAATGACCAATCCAAGACAATCTCATCAATGATGTCGGCATATTCTTTGTGGCAGCCCTTGAGATTATGGAGGGCTAGCAGAAACCGTCCCACATCTAAACCCGACCAGCCGATGCCTTCAGGAGCCGGGTTCATGCCATAATCAACGGCTTCCAGGGTGCGAATATCGTAGTTGCGATGGGGCAATTCGCCGCCATGTAACGGTAGTTGCTTAATTGCACCTAAAAATAATCGAACCCGTTGATCAAATTCTTTGATGCTAATCACATCCAGGGATTCAGCCGCTTGGAGGGCTGCTAAATAGTCCCCCATTCCCCACAGAGTGGCGGCTTTCATGTCGCTGCGATCGCTGACCAATCCCGTGCTGGCTTCGTAGTTGGCCTCAAAATATTTCCAGGCTGCTTTGGCATACCGTTTTTCAGCCAAATGAGGACGACGTGTCAAGTTCTGGCAGACCGCGGATTCCTTCACTTTGCCGCCAGACATAATTGGGGCAACTGACACTTGAACAGATTGCTCCACGTTGTCGATCTGAGTCGGGGCCGGAGTCGGGGCTGGGGCCGGAGTCGGGGCTGGAACCGGAGCAGGTGTTGGTAAAGTAGCCGTTGTTTGTCTGGGTGGGGCATCAGGCTTAGCACCAGAGCCTTCGATAACATAACAGCACACTATTAAATCTGCATCATTGGTCTTAGAGAGAGATAAACTCTTGTGATTGGGAGTAGGAGCTGGAGCTGGAGCAGGGGCTGGAGCTGGAGCTGGGGCTGGAGCTGGAGCTGGAGCAGAAGCTACATTATCCGGGGCTGGGTAACCTTCAGCAACGATGGTGCTTTGGGGTGTTCCTGTGGAAGCATTAACCCCATTTCCCCCAATCAGGGGGCGATATCCTCTAGCTTTGTAATAGAGGATTTCCATAATCAACCCGTTTGTATTACCGGTTAAAGCTCGATTGGGCTCATTGTTTTCCTCATACATGCCAGCAAAAAAACCGCCGCCATCTGGGCTCATCAAACCTTTCGCGACCTCGAATAATTGCTCGGCATAGGGTTCATCGGGGAAGATATATCGCCACCCAAAGGCCGCTTTAGTGCTAATACTGCGTTTCTCTGGATGGAGTTCATTCTTCTCGGTGATGGTAGCCCAAGCGACACCATTGGAGAAAACGGTGTTGTAAAGGAAGTAAGGTGGGCCATCAATGTTGTCTTCGGTAACTGCTGTTAATTGGCCAGTAGCCTGATAGCGGCGTTTTTGAACTTCGAGCACACGGGCCGCATAATCGCGCATTTGATCGCCCAAAAAGCCAAATTCAATGCCATCCAAGATATAAGACTCACTCACCACATAATTGTTGGCATTCGTTTCTTGGAAGGCCCGGGTATCAACGGGAATTTGCACCCCGTATATCTCGACTAACTGAAATGGCTCAAAGGATAGCGCCTTGGGGACGGAATACCCCCACAACTCATAGCCTCTGGCAGCATATTCTTCGTACCCTAGTCGGCCTTCCTGGACGGGCAAAGTTTGACCATCCTCAAGGACGGTAGCTCCAAATAGATTACCGTCCTGAATGGAGCGCTCAATCGCCCATCGATCAACAATGGACTTTAGCCAATCTGCATATTGGGGATGACAGGTGCGCAGGACATGAAACGCTGCCAAAATCCGGCCAATATCTAAGGCAGACCAACCAATCCCTCGGTCAATGGGATTATTGCCATAGTCCACCATCGCACCATCGGCAGCGTTGTAAACCTTATTGGGCAGGCTGTCTTCAAACAGCGTTAATCCAGATAGAGAAGACAGGAATTTATTCAGTTTGAGGTCAAACTCATCCTGTGTGATCAGGTTCATCCATCGGGCTGCATTCAAGGCCATGAGGTAGTTCCCCATATCCCATAGGGTGCCGGAAGGGTAACCACCTGTGGAGTTGGTAAATCCGGTGGCTTCTTGATAGTTATTGACGAAGTACTGCCAAGCCGTGCGCGCATAAGTCTCTTCTTCGGGGGTTAACGGATTGGTAATTCCGCCACAGGAATTATCGCTGGGCGGAGGGGGAGGGGCAGATATGGGCGCAGGAGTCGGAGCGGGAGCTACGGCAGGCGTCGGGGGAGGCGCTGGCGCGGGAGCTGCAGCGGGAGCGGGAGCGGGGGCAGGAGCGGGAGCTTGTGCTGTTTCAGGTGCAGGAAAGCCTTCCAGGACAACGGTGGTTTCAGGGGTTCCGGTGGAAGCACTCACCCCATTCCCCCCAATCAAGGGGCGATTGCCTCTGGCTTTGTAATAGAGGATTTCCATAATCAACCCATTTGTATTGCCGGTTAGAGCTCGATTGGGCTCATTGGTTTCCTCGTACATGCCGGCAAAAAAACCACCACCATCCGGGCTCATTAAGCCTTTCGCGACCTCGAATAATTGCTCTGCATAGGGGTCCTCTGGGAAGATATAGCGCCACCCAAAGGCAGCTTTGGTACTAATACTGCGTTTGTCGGGATGAAGCTCGTTCTTCTCCGTAATCGTGGCCCAAGCTTCACCATTAGAAAAAACAGTGTTGTAGAGGAAGTAGGGGGGACCATCAATGTTATCTTCGGTCACCGCCGTTAATTGCCCCGTGGCTTGATAGCGCCGCTTCTGTACTTCGAATACCCGAGCGGCATAGTCTCGCATTTGGTCACCCAGGAAGCCAAATTCAATGCCATCTAAGATATAAGACTCACTGACGACGTAGTTATTGGCATTGGTGTCTTGATAGTTGCGAGTATCTACAGGAATTTGTACCCCATAGATCTCAACCATCTTGAAGGGTTCAAAAGATAATGCCTTCGGCACCTGAAAGTTCCACAGTTGATAGCCTCTGGATGCATACTCTTCATATCCCAGTCGGCCTTCTTGTACTGGCAAGGTTTGGCCATCTTCCAAGACCGTGGCCCCAAACATATATCCATCTTGAACAGACCGATCAACGGCCCACCGATCGATGATGGATTTCAGCCAATCTGCATACTGAGGATGGCAGGTGCGCAGGACATGAAATGCCGCTAAGATCCGGCCAATATCTAAGGCCGACCAACCGATTCCTCGGTCAATGGGGTTGTTTCCATAGTCCACCATAGCCCCATCGGCGGCGTTGTATACCTTATTAGGCAGGCTGTCTTCAAATAGCGTTAATCCAGCTAAGGAGGACAAGAATTTATTTAGTTTTTGATCAAATTCTTCTTGGGGGATGAGGTTCATCCAGCGGGCCGCGTTGAGGGCCATGAGGTAGTTCCCCATATCCCACAAGGTGCCAGAGGGGTAGCCTCCGGTGGAGTTGGTAAAGCCTGTTGCTTCTTGATAGTTATTGAGAAAGTACTGCCAAGCTGTGCGGGCATAGGTTTCTTCCTCTGGCGTTAGAGGATTGGTAATTGCTCCGCACTCATTTGCTTCTTGTGCATAGACAACTTTCTCTGCGGTAAAGGGCAGCCACAAAGAAGGGGAAAAAATGCCAATTGCCAACCAGGCAACCAGTTTAACTATGGGTAGAGGACGACGTCGCTTCATCAGGTAGGATGGCCCCAATCAAAAAATGCAAAAGAACAACAAACCCAGTTGCAGTTAACGAGAAAGTGAATAGGGCTAGTTCCTACTATGCACCCGGCTCAGAAACACCCGCCCAAACGGCGAGGGGTTTACCAACTTTCTTGAATAATAAGCACTCCAAGATAATGCCATTGTTATTAGCGGTTAAGACGGCATTAGGTTCATCTAAGGTTTCATAAAAACCACTGTACCAACCTTTGTCTGAACCAACTTTTTCTTGCACAAAAGAAAACAGCTTTTTGGTGTAATTCGTGTTGTAAAGCATATGCCAACCAATCGCTGCTTTGGTACTAACAAAGCGAAGATGGTTGTAGTTCTTTCCGGTGTCACTAATGGTTGCCCAGGGTTTACCGTTTACATATAAGGTGTTGTAAACAAAATAGGGTTCTCGATCCAAATTATCTTCTGTAATAGCCGTTAATTGCTTCGTGGCCTGATAACGAGCTTCCTGGGCAGCTAACATCCGATCCGCATACGCTTTAGGAAGTGCTTTAAAGCCTGTTTCAATGCCATCGAGGAAAAATGGCTCACTCAAAACGTAGTTATTGGCCTCAGAATTCTCGCGATCGCGGACATCAAACGGAATGCTATGCCCGTAGAGTTCAACGAAAGCAGATTTATTTTCGTAGTCCAGGGCTTTATCGACATTGAGTCCCCACAGTTTTAAGCCATAGGCCGCATAGTCTTCGTAGCCTAAACGCCCTTCTTGGTTGTATTGCTCTTGCCCCTCTTTGATGCTGGTGCCAAACATTTGGCCATCTTTGGTCAAACGCGTCACATCCCAGGCGCTCCACACAGCTGTGGTTTGGGGTTCAAACTCGGGATATTTGGCTGCGATGATTTTCAGCCAGAGGGCAATTCGTCCCAGGTCAATGGCTGACCATCCAATTTCTTCCCGCTGATCGAGGGAGCCATAATTTACTGGCATCAACGTTTGGGAGTTATACACCTTGTTGGGCAACTCACCTTTATACAATTCCAGTTTGGCTAAGGTGGTGAGCATTTTGCCCATAGTCTCTTTAAATTCTTGCTCAGAGATCAAGTCCAACTCTTTCGCACCTACTAAAGCAGCCATCGCCGCACTCTGATCCCACAGGGTTACAGACTGAAACTGATCCACTGAATTCACCAAGCCTGTTTCAGGATTCAGATTGGTCTCAAAATAGCTCCAGGCCTTCTTTGCAACTGCCATTTCCTCAGCAGAAAGCTTGCCGACGTGAGCGGGAATATAAGGTGTTGTTACTTTCGCAATGTCTTGTTTGCTCACCCGTGTACCGGGAAATTTAATCGATCGTGAATCGGGTGTCTCATGCTTTGCTTGGGGGCGTGACTGATTACCGTCAGATGGAGCAGGGCTAGTTGCTGTTTGAGTCGTTGGTGTTGACTCTTTCGTCGTCTTTTGGGAAAGATTGCCCGAGAGCATTTCTAAACCTGCGATCGCAGCAACGGCTGTGACCACCCCCCCCAAATAAGTCAGAAACGCCAATCGCTTAGGTGGCATTTCAAAATTAGAAGTCATGACTCCTCCTACACAAGATAATGACCCTTAGGGTCTAGGCATCAATCAAATCAATGATGAGGGCCTTCGATTAGCACAAGTCTTCTCGATGAATAAACATAAAAACTTAATCAGCAATAGTCTTCTTGATTGAAATTTATCTCGTCAAGCAAGACTTGTCTGCTCTAGAATTCCCATCTTATGAATGGGTTGAACACTCCGAAAAAATTAAAAGTCAATCTGCAGTTGTCCTGAGAAGATATGACTATTACTCGCTCCATCGCCGCTAGAAATAACATTGGTAAAAACATAACCAAAGTCAAGTTCAACATTATCGGCTAACACGACCGTACACTTTGTCTGTAACCCTCGGCCTGTGCTTTCATCCCCATTTACGACCTGGTTACCAATGGAAGCTGCAAACTGGCAGGACAATGGATCAAAGATTTTACCTCTCCAGCCAATTTCAGCGTTATAGAGCAAAAAATTGAGGGGTGAGAAATAGCCACTCTCTGCTTCGAGATCTTCAGCAAAGTTCCAGGTAAAGAGGTTTGCTGCAACTGCAAAAGGTCCTATTTTTCGCTCCAACCGGCTAAAGGATTGGATCTCTTGGTTGCCATCATTGAAAAATCCAGCTTGAAGAAGCCCAAACAATGTTGTCTTACGGTCAATTTGCCAAAAAACACTGGGCCGAATTCGCCAGTAACTAATCTCGTTCGCTAGGGTTGTGGTATTGAACTTATAAGGACCATGCTCAACTTCTCCAGAGACTAGAACCTCCCCGAATAGAGATGTTTTGGCACCCACCTTAAACGTGGGCTGAGGGGCCAATCGGTTAAATACCTCAGCACCAGCCGTCACATTAACGGAGACATCCCCCACTTCCGTCTCCCATCCCAAAATCAGCGGAATATTTTTCACAGGTTCGAGATCATTCTGGCGATAGGTGTTCATCCCTGTCGTAAATGTGGCACGATCGCCATTTCGCAGGCGAAAGGTGATAGTTTCTTCAATTTTTAGGTTTTCTTTGCCAAATTCATCAAAATCTAGCTTAAAATCTGTTGTCGCATTTTCTAGGACGATAAATGGTACCTGAGGATCATCAGCGGCACCGATGGGAGCAACGTCAATGGGTAAACGCTGTGGCGGTTCAATCTGAGGTTGCTGACTGGGAAGATCAAGCGGTAATTCAGGGGATTGGACGGGGGGAGGTGGCGATGGTGGGTCATTTCTGATCAAGGCTGGCGGAGAAGCGGGGGAAATATTTTGCGGAGATGGTGGTGTAGGTAGAGACCGAAAGTGAGGGTTGGCTTGCACTGCAGAACTGCTAGCGGGAGAGTTTCTCCGACGGGAAGGAGCTGGGTCGGTCATGGTTAACGGCTTTGGTGCCTGTTGCAAGGGCGATCTAGGCCCTGACGGTCGTGCAGCAGGGCTATCGGTTGGTGTAGGGGCTATTGCTCCACCTTGATTCACCTTGGGGCGTTGTCTAGTTGGCAAAGGGGTTGCTAAGGGGTGAAGTTGATGCGGAACTGGGCCGGATGGCCGTGCTGCTGGACTCATGATCAGCAATGGCGAATTGGGTGGTGCAGGTGAGGCAATAGGAGTGCGTTTCTGTTTACCCAGGTCAGACTCTTGAGCAGTTGGCTGGGCTTCGGAGGATAAAGCTGCCCCTCCTTGGGGGCCCTGTTCAGGCGGACTCTCGGGTGTAATAGTCGGCAAAGCAGGGCGGAGAGCAGGTGGTTGTCGTCTTTCTAAAGATTGCTGTTTGGGCCTTTCAGGCTGAGCGGGGCGATGTAAGCCCGGATTCAAATCGTAGGGACCCGCAATGAGAATAGGTTGCTCCGATTTATCAGACTGTGCCATCTCAATATTGCAGGGAGTGGATGGTGTCGATTGATTAGAAAAAATCAGATCAGTCTGACAACTTATATATAAAGTCGCTAGAGCAGAGAGCATAAGAGATTTTCTACCCAAAAATAGGTCTTAGAGGAACTTCGGCTAAAAAATAATATTTTCGGAGAGAAGGAAAGTTGTCCCAAGCTTTAGAGTACCCTACTGACAGTAAGGACTGTCGTGAGATTTTTACGTCTTTGAGACAGCAAATGACGTTTACTAAGCGGTTTGAAGCATATCTAGCTTGAGCATATTTACGAGCTGATAACATTTGCGCGTTTTGTTTTTTTATCGCTCTATTGTAAATAATTTCAACTGTAATCCATACCCTATGCTTGAACAGATTGAGGATTTAAAAATCACTATCCTCGGTGTAATGTTTCAGTGAAGATATGGGTTTACTAAGGGGTAAACATTAAAATCTTTTTATTGCTGAGCAAAAATAAATTGGCAATATTTAATTTAAACCCATATGAGCTGTATTGCGTATTTCTTCCCCACTCTCTAGCGTTGATGAAATGAGCCAGACATTGGAAAGTCGCATCCCTCTAATTTTGGTGGTCGATGATGATCGATCCACCCGAATGATTCTCCGTCTGATTCTGGAGCAAGACGGTTGTGAGGTGGTTGATGTTGAAAATGGTCAACAATGCTTAAATGCCTATCTAGCCCGTAAGCCTGATATGGTTCTGCTAGATGCAAAAATGCCGGTTATGGATGGGTTTACCTGCTGTGCAGAATTACAAAAACTGCCCTTAGGTACATCGACGCCGATTCTGATGATTGCTGGTTTAGAGGATCAAGCGTCGGTGGACAAAGCCTTTGCAGCGGGGGCTATGGATTATGTAACAAAACCCATTCATCCCCCCATTTTGCGACGTCGGTTACGCCATTTGCTTGAAGCCAGTTGGGCTGAACAGGCTGTTCGAGACAGTGAAGCTCGATATCGGTCAGTGGTGGATCATTTAAAGGAGGTCATTTTCCAGATTAATCAGGAAGGAAATGTTACCTTTCTCAATCCTATTTGGTGTGAATTAACTGGATTTTCACAGCAGGAAGCGATTAATCATCCCTTAGGGCAATTTGTTCATCCTGAAGACCACCAGACCTTCAACAAACAAATTGAGCAGCTTTTACTGAATCACCAGTCTGAATGTCGCTTTGATGTTCGCTTCTTACACAAAGAGGGTAGCTTTGGCTGGATGGAAATCTATGCGTGTGCCATTCTAGGCCCCGATGACAGAATAGTTGGAATTTCTGGTTCTCTCGCGGATATCACGGAACGCAAATACCAGGAGCAACGCTTTAATGTTGAGCAGGCAACTACCCGGGTTTTGGCAGAAGTGGCAACTTTGAGCGAAGCCTTTCCTCGGTTGCTGCAGGCGATTAGTCAAAGCTTGGGCTGGGAATACGGAGAACTTTGGCTGATAGATGAATCTAACTACTCCTTGAGATGTGCGGAAAGCTGGTTGGCATTGAGAAACAAGACGAGTACTGTCTCAGTGGAGTCCAGTTCAGTCCATTTTGCCTTAGCGGCTAGTATCATTGACCGTATTTGGCACTATAACCGTCCGCTGTGGTTAAGCGATTATGAGATGCAGGATGCCCAGGTCCGTTCTTTTCAGCAGGCAGGCATGGCAACGACCTTAAGTTTCCCGATTTTAGAAGGTTATAACCGTTTAGGGGTGATGTTTTTTAGCAAATATGAACCCCAGGCAAAAGACCCTAGCCTATTAAACATTATGGGGTCAATTGGTGCTCAGCTTGGTGAATTCATAATGCGAAAAAAAGCGGAGGAGGAAGTTCAGCGCCAGCATGCCAAACTTCAATCGGAACTGAATCAGGCAGCGGCCTATGTCCAATCCCTCATTCCGCCGCCGCTGTCTGGCCTTATTTCCATTCAACATCAGTTTATTCCGTCTAATCAGTTGGGTGGAGATGCCTTTGATTATTATTGGCTGGACACCGATCATCTCGCAATTTATTTACTAGATGTGGCAGGGCACGGGATCCGTTCTACGTTACTGTCTGTTTCTGTGCTGAATGTAGTGCGATCGCAATCTTTACTGGATACAGATTTCTATCAGCCCAGCTCTGTCTTAGATGGGCTCAACGAAGTCTTTCAAATGAATGAACAAGGAGATGACTACTTCACCATTTGGTACGGGGTCTATAACTGCAAGACTCAGAAGTTGAAGTATGCAAGTGGCGGGCATCCTGCTGTGCTGTTGGCCTTTGAACAACATCCGGTTAAGCCGTTAGAAGTAAAAAGTATCCCTATCGGTATGATGACGGGGTTCCCTTATGATCAGTATGAATGTGATATCCAAGCAGGAAGTTCACTCTACCTATTTAGTGATGGGGTCTATGAAATTATGCAACCCAATGGTGAAGTCTGGACCTTTGACGAATTTATAAGCATTGTCTCTGAATACCAACATCAGCAGCTTGACTCTCTCGATCCACTATTCCAGCAGATTCAGCATATTGCTGGCCATAAAAGCTTTGATGATGACTATTCACTTATGAAAATTTCCTTTGATGCAGCTTAACCACAGCAGAATTCACGAAATTGTTAAATGGGCAATATTAGAGCTGAGGATATACACTTTATTCTGCATCCGCATGAATCACCCAATTATAGCGGTTCCCGAACAGATAAAATGCAATAAACACCCCTAAAACCCTTTTTATATCTACATTGCAGTTATCATGCTGTACCTCACTTGAGAAAGAACCGCTATAACAGCTGTCATCTCCAGAGTGTTAGTCCTGCGATGGATGCTTTGGAGGGCGGTTTACTCATCAGGGATATTCCATAACCGCAGATAACGGCTAAGGGAGCGGAAATAGCTGAGCGCCAGATTCCTGGAAATTCGATCCACTTGTAATGACCACTAATTGCTAGCAGGGCAACAGCCGCTAGCACGCCAAAAAATGCGCCTGTCCCATTAATCCGAGGAACAAGCACTCCCATCAAGAATAATCCCAGTAATGGGCCGAGGAAGAGTGCCATATATTCAACTAAAAACTCTAGTAATGACTCCTCAGTGGACGCCACGTAGAATGCTGAAAATATGCCAACAATGCCGCAGATAACAATCCATACTTGCGCAGCTTTTAGATAATAATGATCACTGCGGTTCGTCTTTGCATAGCGTTGTTGAAAGTCCACCACGATACAGGTGGCCAACGAGTGGAGAGCTGAGTCAATCGACGACATGGCAGCCGCAAAAATGGCAGATACTAGCAGCCCCGCTGCCACAGGTGGAACCTGATTGGCAATAAAGTGGGGCAAGATCTGGTCACCCGCGATTCCTTCAGGCAGGGCAGCCGTATTGAGCGAATAAAATCCAAACAAGAGTACGCCTAGCAGTAGCGTAACGGCAACCCCGATAAAACCTGTAAACCAACCTAATAGAATTGCCTTTCTTCCTGAGGGAAGGTCAGCACAAGAGACATATCGTTGGACCGATTGTTGATTCGTCCCGGCGACGGCAAAGGCCAGAATTCCATAGGCGAATAGAGCCGTGGGCAACGACCGAATAGACTCAGGATTCCAAGAGGCATCAATGACCTGAAGTTTGCCCCCTTCTCCGGCAGCGGCCCACAGAGCGTTGAGCCCACCCGGAACACTCACCGACGCAGCCCATAAGCCTGCGATGAGGCCCACAAAGATCATGATGAACTGAAGTAAATCGGTCCATACAACTGCTGTGATACCGCCCATAACGGTGTAGAGGATAGAGACAAAACCGACCAGCAAAATTGCACGAGAAGTCGGCAACCCTGTCACAGCCGCAACAACAATAGAGGCCCCATGCAATAGCGCTCCCAGACGGGCCACCAGAGATAAGATGAAACAGAGCGACCCCAAAGAACGGGTTTTGGCATCGAAGCGGCGCTCCAGATATTCATAGGCCGTCGTCAAATTGAGCCGGATAAAAAAGGGCAAAAATAAGAGAATGACTAACCCAAAGCCCAGTAGATCACCCAGCTGAAGCTGAAGCCACAGAAAACCATGTTCATATCCTTCACCCGGTCCTCCCAATAGTGAAGCTGCCGAAAATGAAGTGGCAATAATTGAAATGCCAATGGCCCACCAGGGTAATTGCCGAGATCCACGAAAATATTCGTCAGTATTATTTTGTTTTTGGCTGGCAGAGAGTCCGATCCAGAGAACGATTATGGCGTAAACCGCGACGATAACCCAATCGATGGGACTCATAGACTTTCTACTCTGTAACAATTTTCATAGCCTATCATCCCTAGTTGTGCTAGAAGATCATCTTGTTAAGTTGAGTATTGTTATTTTTCGTTGCTAACGCGAAATCATAATTTAAAGTCCAGTGGATGACCCTAAGGTTAGCTGGGCCAGCAGTCGTTGTGAGTGAATGGCATGAGTCAAGGACGCCCAGGCAGAGGAGATCGAATGAGCCCTGTAAGACGCATTGGGTTGCGCACCTCTCGCTTGAGAAAATTGCCACAGCCAGCATTGGCTGTAGGCTTAGCCCTGCTGGGGGCGATAGTGCTGGTTGGTGGACTCATCACTCACTCTATTCTTCTTATACTGGTCGGTATCGGGATGACTGGGTGTGGATGGCTGAGATGGATGTTTCTTCAGCCTCCTAAAATGCCTCGAATGGCTAGACCTGGTTTGGGTGAACCTGGCAACAGCATAAGGATGGCCAAAAAGCTGGATGATAGGGGCTAACTTTGAAAGTCTGTCTACATCCCCATAAACAGATAGAAGACTTGAATAATTTTGTCTACACATTGCTGCTTATCCCTCTTGTATTGTGGAAGGATAAATTCTTGATTGTTTCTCGTATTTTTGTGCCGAGAATAATTTTAAAAATAACGGAAAATCGTTATTTCAGATTTTATCTTGCCAGAGCAATAGAAGAGAGATACATCCAGAAAATAGACTTATAGGCTTTTTATATCAAATCCGTTTAATCACCCATAATTAACTTACTGCCTCCTGCCACCAATAGAAGTTCGTCAACCCATGAATCAGCTCCCGACGCTCTAGCAATA
>NZ_JANQOY010000084.1 GCF_028285565.1 Acaryochloris sp. IP29b_bin.148 | reverse complement strand
CGTTTATCGATGGTATACACATCGAGGAGGACTCTAATTCAATAGATCGCGAGAAGGTCGCCTGATGCTCTCTCATACACCACATTTGACTATATCTCCCAATAATTCCTCTGCAGTCATCACTACAACTCGCAAAATACAATGGTTCCCACCTGGCTCCAATTCTTCCAGGACTCCACTCCATTTAACCGCAACTTCTCAGGCACAACTATTCTCAGCTGTCAGCACATAGGAGAAACCCTGATGATCCAAATTTTGAATCTGAGTTAAACCCTCTCAACGGTTTTTCCTCAAGCGCATCGCACCCCCAATACCCAGCGATCATCCATCATCAACTGCAGTAAGCTGAACTCTCGCTATTATGGGTGAATAAACCAACGGGTAAGCGCACTCCCAGGATATTGAAGCGAGAACTATGACCCTTGCTAAAAGTTATGCCTACTTCACCCCCGAAGACTATTTAGAAATTGAACGGGTGAGTCCCATTAAGCATGAATATCTGCAAGGGCAAATTGTGGCCATGGCAGGTGCGAGTAAAGCCCATGTCATTATTACAGGCAATCTGTCTGCCTTACTGGTGAATCACCTGCGTGGGACTAGCTGTATTGCCTATGCGACGGATATGAAAGTCCGACTACCCACCCTTAACCTGTTTTACTATGCAGATTTATCGGTGACCTGCGATGAACGAGACCGCAGTTCCACCCAAGACTTTATTCTCCATCCCAAGCTAGTGGTTGAAGTGTTGTCAGATTCAACGGAGGCTTTTGATCGGGGAGATAAGTTTTCTGATTACCAATCGATTGTAGCGCTGGAAGAATATGTACTGATTCACCAAAAACAGATTTTGGTGGAACGATTCCAACGTAAATCTGACAATCTATGGGTGCCAGCCATTTATCAGACGGGGGACGCCGTTACCTTCGAGAGTATTGGTTTTTCCTGTGCGATCGCGCAACTGTATGAGAACTTAGAACAGCTCTCTCCCTGAGCACACATAGTGTTGGGTAAGTAGCCAAGCCTTAAAAATTGTCTGTAAAGGCTCATGAAGCAGCGAGCCGTGATGGGAAGCTAAATAAGACTGTCCACTTTTTTGAGTAAAGGTCAGTTTTCGAGATGGCTTTCAGTAAAATCACATCCCCTCAAAGTGAAGCCACTCAAATCAGCATATTCCAGTTTGCTCTGGCGGAAATCTCTTTCCCCAGCAGCATATCGCTCCAACAATTCCTCAGCAGTCATCAATACAACTCGCAAAATACAATGATTCCCACCGGGGTCCAATTCCTCCAGGACTCTACTCCATTTAACCTCAACCCCCCTGGCACAAAGATCTTCAGCTATCAGCCCATAGGGGAAACCCTGATTCAGAGACTGAACCAGGGCTGACGGGGAAAATAAACACTTAGATCAAAAGAGCAGTCGGACTGCTAGGGCAAAGCCTAGTTCAGAGCTTCAGCACCGCCGACCACCTCAAGCAACTCTTGGGTAATCGCCGCTTGTCGCGCCTTGTTATAAGACAAGGTCAGCGTACCGATCAACTCAGAAGCATTATCACTGGCATTATTCATCGCCGTCATTCGAGCAGCCAATTCACTGGCAGCTGATTCCTGCAAAGCCCGCAAAAGCTGATTATTCAGATACAGCGGCAATAATGCATCCAGAATCTGAATGGGATTTTGCTCAAAGATCATGTCCGTAGGCATTTCCTGGGGAGTTCCCCGCTCCATGCGCTCACGTTCCACCTGAAACTGCCCACCACGGGTGGTTAACCGGAAGACTTCATCTTCTTCAGCAACAACCAACGCGTCAGGATCGAGCGGTAGTAGAGTCTGGACTACAGGTCGAGAATTCACCAGAGAGATAAACCGAGTGTAAATTAACTCAACGTGATCTACTTCTTCTGATAGATAGAGCGATAAAAGTTCATCGGCAATATCAGATGCTTCTTGAGCGGTCGGGATTTGCTCCAGACCACCGTAAGTGGCTTCGATGGGCTGCTCTCGACGTTGGAAATACTGAATCGCTTTCCGACCTACAAGAACAAACGTATAGTCAATCCCTTTGGCTTTCAGTTCCTTGGATCGTTCTTCTGCTCGCTTAATCACACTACTGTTATAAGCACCACAGAGACCGCGATCGCCCGTGACCACTAAGAGACAGACTTTACGCAAAGCCCGTTCTTGTAGCAGGGGTAACTCCACTTCTTCGAACTTGAGTCGAGCTTGCAAGCCATAGAGCACTTGAGCAAGGCGGTCCGCAAAGGGACGGGTTGCTGTCACCTGCTCTTGAGCCCGCCGGACCTTGGCGGCGGCCACTAGCCGCATCGCCTCGGTGATTTTTTTAGTATTCTTGACCGTCGAAATGCGATCGCGAATCGATTTGAGGTTTGGCATAATTCCCTCCTAGACCGCAGCCATAAAAGATTTCTTAAAGTCAGCAATGGCTGTTTTGAGAATTCCTTCGGCCTCGTCACCCATTTTCTTCTCGCTGCGGACTAACTCGCCATACTTGCCATGGTTAGCTTTCAGGTCATCCCGCATACCTTGAACAAATTCCGTAACCTTATCCGTGGGCACATCATCCAGGTAACCATTGGTACCGGCATAGATCACCGCAACCATCTCTTCTACGGGTAGGGGAGAATATTGAGGCTGCTTGAGAATTTCCCGCAGACGGGCACCCCGAGCCAACTGGTTCTGGGTGGCTTGGTCTAGGTCAGAGGCAAACTGAGCGAATGCTTCTAGTTCAGCAAACTGAGCCAGTTCCAGCTTCAGCTTACCGGCGACCTGTTTCATCGCTTTGATTTGAGCGGCAGATCCCACTCGGGACACGGAAATACCGGCGTTAATCGCAGGACGTAAACCAGCGTTGAACAAGTCAGAAGACAAGAAGATCTGACCGTCGGTAATGGAAATAACGTTGGTAGGAATGTACGCTGACACGTCACCCGCTTGAGTTTCCACAATCGGTAGGGCGGTCATACTGCCTTCACCCAATTCAGGGCTCAGCTTGGCTGCACGCTCCAACAAGCGAGAGTGGAGATAGAACACATCCCCAGGATAAGCCTCACGTCCGGGTGGACGACGGAGGAGCAGAGACATCTGGCGATAAGCCTGAGCCTGCTTGGAGAGGTCATCGTAGATCACCAAGGTGTGCTTGCCGTTGTACATAAAGTACTCAGCAATGGCTGCGCCAGTATAAGGAGCCAAATATTGTAGCGTTGCCGGGTCGTTGGCGTTGGCAGCAACCACGACAGTATAGTCGAGAGCACCCCGTTCTCTTAAGACTTCAACCACCTGAGCCACGGTAGAGGCTTTCTGACCAATGGCGACGTAGACACAAATCACATCTTCCGACTTTTGGTTGAGGATGGTG
>NZ_JANQOY010000083.1 GCF_028285565.1 Acaryochloris sp. IP29b_bin.148 | reverse complement strand
TTCTCAAAGTTGCTTAATACGGATGTGGGTAAGTCTGTCTGGGCGGCTCCCTTGCCGCCTCTTCCTCGTACAGATGCTGTCACAACTGTTGTCCTCTTTTCTCTTGTGTTAACTGAAAAATAATTGTTTATGACGACAAAAATTTCTTGAAAGACTCAAGCCAGAAACATCATGGAAAGACCAAAATGATGAGGCTGAGATACGGATATTAACTGTTTAAGAACCTGGACTAGGAGGATCCGCAACCATTAGTGGTCAACTTGGTTTAGGCATCAACCTAGTCCAACAGATCAATAGAATCCTTAAAACCAAGCTGGCTCAAAAGAGCCAAGCCTGGATGGAACTACACTTCAGCATCGATCTCGATTGGGTCGGGTGTGAAGAACCGTTGAAGAACACGGAAGTCAAAACCTGAAGCACGCAAACAGTGGAACAGATGACCTTGTAGGCAATAGAAGGCCCAGAAGTAGTGGATGTTAGAAATCCAGAACCGAGTTGTATGGCCACTTGCTGCGACATCTAAAGTATCCGCGAAGTTGGGAAGGAATCCTAAGTTAGGTTGTAAGACAGGGCCAAAAAACTCAACAGGGAAAACAACGTCATTAACGGAACAGAAGTAAGCAGCATTAAAGCCAGCAAATGCAAGTCCACCTAAGGCATAGGCGAGCAAGGCTTCTGCGTTTTTAACGTAGATTCGATCTGTGTAGGGCCAAGGCTTAACAAGAATGTGGAAAATTCCACCAAATGTATAAAGTGAACCCACAAATAAGTGTCCGCCAATCACATCTTCGAGATTGTCGACGAAATAAGGGTTGAAGCCAGGTGTTGCCCAACCATACTTGAAGAATCTAACAACGTTAAGAGTTGGAGAAATGGCTCTAACTTGTCCGGCGTTGGGGTCGTAAACACCATGAGTCATTGCCCAGCCAGCAAATAAGAATGTGGCTAAACCGAGGAAAATGAGATGGTGGCCAAGGATTCGACCTTGAGTTTCAAAATCATCCCACTCGAAATGAAACCGTCGGCCTGCGTCTGAGTCGCTATCAGCAAAGCTCTTAGGACCTGTCAAAATATGAAACAAAGCGCCAGAGCCAAAAATTGCTGCGGCAACTAAGTGGATCATGCCCACTGCAAAAGCAGGGTAAGTGTCTAGAAGGACGCCACCTTCACCAATTCCAAAGCCTTCACGGGCTAATTGGGGTAAACAAACAAAGTTTTGAGCGTATAAAGGAATATCAGGGTTGTATCGGGATAATTCAAATAATGTAAAAGAACCAGCAAAAAAGCACATAGAGGCAATTTGGCCGATGTGGGCTGCTAGAAATTGAGCGCTATAGTCTGTGTAGCGCGAGTTGCCCGCCCACCACTTATATTCAACGTTTGGATTTCCATAAGTTTGCATTGTTAAGCTATCTCCTCCTCTGTTATCGGTGCCACCTTAACTTTAATTATCAAACTTAATACAAAATACTATCAGACCTCGCCCTCCAAGTAATACTTTTGGCCCTACAGAGTAGATGTCTCTAGCTCATAAGACGAGTCTTAGTATCTTCTATATCCTATCACTGGTAAGCTTTTCATCCATTCGCGATTAGATTGGCTTGAAATTGATGCTCAATGAATAGGAATTTCGTTCTATACCCTGCGATAAGTTTGAGGGTATTTATTTTGAACCGTACTATTTGTTCCCTTCTTTACTATACTTGACACGTTGACCGGACCAACCCGGATTTGAGATTTTGTCTGAGTCAAAAATTTGGGCTTGCAGCCCGTGAGGAGACTCGCTAACTGGGTTGGTATGCACGAGCTAATATGAGTTAATCAAGGTTTAGCGAACTCTCTCAAGCTGCTATGAGTTAGGCCAATCTATTTTTAACGGATTGAACGTAGCATCAACTTTTTAACCTTCGTCACCTCACTTTTCCCACCCCTGTGCTGACCACTTTTGATGAATTTCTATGGGCGATCATCGGACTCTTATTAACGATCAATGGTGTTTTTATCGAGGTTGCAGTTCCTTTCCCTTCGGACTGGCCAATTGACTGGAATCAACTCGATCTCTATTCACTGGGCACAACCTTACAGGTCGGTGCTGTGTTGTTAGTGAGCTGTTTAGGAGGTAAAAATGCCGGGGCGCTCTCTCAAATTGCCTATCTGGTCTTGGGATTGAGCGGAGTGCAAGTTTTTTCCCAAGGGGGTGGATTAAGCTACGTGCAAGAGCCGACGTTTGGATATTTACTGGGTTTTTTGCCAGGTGCCTGGATCTGTGGCTACTTGGCCTTTCGCAAGCCGCGTCGCCTAGAGATTCTCTTGCTCAGTTGTCTATGTGGGTTGCTCGCCATTCATGTTGTGGGAGTCCTGTATCTAACAGGGTTATCGCTTCTTCAACTGTCATCTTTGAGTTGGGGCGCATCCATCTGGCAGTATTCCATTTTGCCATTACCAGGGCAGTTGATGGTGGTCTTTGCTGCTACGCTAATGGCGTTTGTTCTGAGATTAATCCTGTTCTATTAAACTATGCGCTGGAAGAAACGGCTGTTTTGGGTATCCGCCCTGTTAGGTTTAGGAGCCGATCAGCTCACCAAGTTTTGGGTCCTACGAAATTTTGAACTCGCAGAAACCCGTCCCTTTATCAGCCGAGTGCTGAACTTAACCTATGTCCAAAATCGTGGGGCGGCCTTTGGTTTGTGTGAGGATTGTCTCTGGTTGCCTTGGCTATCTGCCTTGGTTTGTATTGCTCTGCTGAGTCTAGGGATTTGGGGACCCCGCTTAACCCGATGGGAACAAGCTGGATATGGTTTCCTTTTGGGAGGGGCGGCGGGGAATGGCCTCGATCGCATTCTTTTGGCGTATGTGGTTGATTTCTTACAGCTACCTTGGCTGTACTTCCCCAAGTTTATGTTTACAGGGGGTTCGATTCAGCTTCGGTGGCAGTTATTCCCAGTGTTTAATATTGCGGATATTTGTATCAATGTGGGTCTCATCTGTCTATTAATCGCAACGTGGCAGAGTAGTCGTAAAAAGCCTCGCAAACCGTTGGTCTGATGTGGATAAGGCTATTGGGTGAGGCGGTTACACTGCTTCGATCTGGATCAAGGACTTGAGGCGATCGCCAGTGGTGCGCAATAGAACGATAGGAAGAAGAGCGATACCAACTAAGAGTAAACTAGCTAGTCCAAACATCTGAGATGGATTCGCGATGCCGCCCATGTAGGTCAAAAGTAGGGTGGATGGAATCATGCCCACGAGTGTGGCAACGGCATAAATAGGAAAGGATAATCCTGCCATGCCAGCGCCATAGCTGACTAAATCGAAGGATAGGACCGGCAGTAAGCGACTGATAAAGATAAACCAACCCATCAGGTTCGTGGCTAAATCAGGTGAAAGAGTGATCTTTTTACCTGTGAAGGTTTCGAAGAAGGATTGTCCTAAATACTTGCCCAAGCCATAAGCGAGTAATGCGCCTAAGAATCCGCCGATGATGGTATAGATGCCTGCCGTTAACGGTCCCCATAAGGCACCCGCTGCGATCGCAAGCGGTGCACCGGGAATTTGACTGGCCACCACCGAAATAATCAGCAGCCCGATGTAAGCAATCGGTCCCCAGGGTCCTATTCGGCCCACTAGGTTCTGAAAGCCCTCAACCGTGAATATATGTAGGTCAAAGGTGGGGAAGTGATTGGTCATCGCCAAGACACCTAAGCTTCCTAGCGTTGCCATTACAGCCCAGAACCAGGGAGAGGTGAGTCCATACCGTTTCTGGTTCAGATTTGATTTCAAGGCCAAGGTGCATCCGTTCATGAGGGGTTGCCAGGGATTAACTTACAGTCCTTAGCTTCGCTAAGGGGACTGAGGAAACCCCGATACCTATCTGAGGAAACGATAAGAACTCTGTGAACGGTTCTCAGAAAAAGTATCCTTTAGCCCTATACCGACGACCAATACTGATCGCGCACCTGTGACATCGCCATCGCCCAACCCTGAGCGCCTGGGGCAGGGGCAATCTGCCAGCCTTGGTGAGCTAAGCCGGGATGGGGACCCTTTGTACCTGGAATTACAATCGGGATATCGACGACTTCCAACATGGCTAAATCATTGGGGCTATTGCCGAGTCCCACGGTCTTAATGGGGGGCTGAAGAGTCTGGTAGCACTGAACCAGCAGGTTGACGGCTTTACCCTTGCCCGCCCCCAATCCGATTAAATGGCAAAATCGATCGCCCACTAAGATCTGGAATCCCATCTCAGCCACCTGCTGTGCCAATGCTGAAGCTGCTAAGCCAGGATTGACAAAGGGCTCTGTAAACTCGCGAGTTTGGGCTTTGAGGGCATCTTCTGAGTTGAGTCCTGTTAAAGCCATCAGCTCATCTACACTCATATCTCCAAAGCCCTGTAGTGGTTGACTCAGCCGTTGGGATAGGGTTTGCAATCCTATTCTGGCTTGATTATAGGTGCAACCTAAACAGAGACGCTGATGCTGATTCCATACCTGCTGAGAGACCTCTGTTTGGGTGAGATCAAATCGCTGATCGTTAGCAGGGATAAATACGCCGCTGCCATTTTCGACGACAAAAGGTTCTTCAAACGATAGCGCTTGCAGGAGTTCTTCCACCTCGACTCGCGTTTTACTGGTGACAGCAATAACGGGGATCTGATGTGCTTTTAGCCACGCTAGCATCGGTAAGGCGGCATCATATCGATAATCATCATGATTTAAGAGGGTGCCATCTAAGTCCGTAAAGACTAAATAAGAGGCTGGATTAGTCATTGTCTCCTTCGACTCCTAGGCTGCAGGCTTGCCCCTCGACTTCGATGCCCTCAAATTTATTGGTAATCCATAGGGATTGGTAAGGTTGCAAGATTACGGTGTCGTAAATGCCACGGATACAAGACCCGCTAATCAGGTCATACCATGGATCGATGGTCACCAAGTTAAGGTCAGAAAGTCTTAGTTTCTGCTTGCGATCGCTCAAGTTATGGATCGAGAAAATGCTTTGATCCCGGGCCATGCTTTGCCGCCAAAACGCAAAGAGCGCCTTATTGGGCAAATGTAGGGTGTATTGGGTGGCGTTGGGATGAAAGGCATCTTGCTGGCGGCGAATTTTAATTAGCCGGGTCAGCTCTTTCAGAACAACAGCATGGGGGGACGTTTCGTCCTTTAACTGCTGCTCTAGCTCTACTAGAGGCCATTGATGGCGATTAATCGACCGTTTACGTCCCGTGCGATGAACGTTCTCCCAGTCATTATGGGTGGCCAGCAGGCTGTGGATATAAAAGGCTGGAATCCCTTCCAAGGACATCATGATCGTTTGTGAGCAGATAAAGCGCTCAATTTGCCACTGATCTTTGCCTTTGGCCGTCCCTTGCAGGGCGTCAAAGAAGGAAATATTGATTTCATAGGGTGAATCAATCCCTTCAGCATTGGTGCGCATACTGATAGTGCCACCAAAGTCCTCCATACATTGGAGCAAGGTTTGATATTCTGTATCAGTTAACAGTCCCTCTGTGGGACGTAAACCGATGCCATCGTGGGAGGCCGTGAAGTTGAAGTAAGCGCACCCTAAGGGAGCTGGGGGCATACTCATCATCCAGGTTTGTAAATGTTCAGCCTTGCCTTGCAGTAAGGCGTTCAAAATCAGCGGTGGCAAACTAAAGTTGTAGATTAAGTGGGCTTCGTTGCGATTGCCAAAGTAACTGAGATTCTCGCGATTCGGCACATTGGTCTCGGTAATGAGCGCCACTGACGGATCGACCATTTCCAGGATTTCTCGGAAGAGGCGGACCATCGCATGGGTTTCAGGCAAGTGGATGCAGGGCGTCCCTAATCGTTTCCATAGGTAACCAATGGCATCTAAACGAATATACTTGGCACCCATCTGGACATAAAACAGCAGAATTTTGACAAATTCTAGAAACACCTCTGGATTAGCAAAATTGAGATCAATTTGATCTTCACTAAAGGTGGCCCAAACATGCTTGGGGCCTAAGGATGTCTCCACTTCTACGAGTAAAGGGGAACTGCGGGGACGAACAACACTGGAGATATCCGTGGTGGGATCAACTTCGACAAAATAGCCATGCCCCGGTTTAGCACCTTGAAGATAATTCTGAAACCATTGACTTTGGCTGGAGACATGGTTCAGTACCAAATCAGCCATCAGTTCAAAGGATTGAGCAATGTGTTGAATATCTTCCCAGGTCCCTAACTCGTCATTCACCGCTCTATAGTCAATGACCGAAAAACCATCGTCCGAGCTGAAGGGACAAAAGGGCAGGATATGCACTCCGGTCACGACATCTTGGAGATGCGTCGTCAGGAAATGGTTTAAGGTGACTAAGGGCGGGGTAGCATTCAGCGGGCGTATGGTATCTCCATAGGTGATTAAGAGAATGTTGTTTTGGCTCCATTTGTACAAATTCTCAGAAATAGAATCTGCAAAATGAGGCTGTAACAATTCAAAGAGCTTGGCCAACAGGGATTCCAGTTGGTCTGGGCCATAAATCCTTTCGAGCAGCGTTTTGACTTTAATCGTGAAGGCTTGATGCTGTTGAGCTGGATCAATCATACGCATCCCAAGTGAGGACAGTTGTGGTTACGGCTGGGAATGATGGAGTTAGCCTGATCTAAATTAGAGTGGATAATTGTATCGCATTAATCAGTTTTTAACGTCGGCTATGATTGGGGTACTGATTGTTCCTAGATCATCTGGAGAGTCTCTGGTGATGAGCAACATCTGCAATATCGGAGAGAGGATTGTTTGGCGTTTTGTAGCAAAACTGACATTGACATCCAGCAAAAAATTTAACAATGTGTTTATAAGCATTTACCGCCCAAGGACTCAGGTCATTGCATGGACTATAAGCAAGACTTAATCACGACCATTCACGATTTTGACTGTGATTTGGAGTTTTTGGAGACTCGACTCACTGAACTGACCCAGACGAACCCCACGGCTGTCCTGATTCCCGCCCTTTACTCAGAATTGGAACGACCCGCTTTAGGTCAGATTTGCGATCACCTTAAGGACTGTGCATTTGTCCAAACGGTGGTTATCTGTCTCTACGCTGATAGTCTGCAGCAATATGCCCAGGCGGTTCGCTTCTTTAGCATTCTGCCGCAAAAGACTTACGTCGTTTGGGAAAATGGCCCTGCGATTAGCCAGGTCTTAGAGAACCTGAAAGAAAAAGGCTTAGATTTACTGAAATACAAAGGTAAAGGTCGAGCAGTATGGCTGGGCTTAGGAGTTGCCTCTTTGGAAGCCCATGCGATCGCACTGCACGATGCCGACATTACCACCTACGACCGCTCCTACCCTCTGAAGCTTCTCTATCCCCTCCTAGAGAAGGAATTCGGCATTTCCTTTAATAAGGCCTACTATGCCCGCTTAGGCCACTATCCTCGCAGCTTATATGGCCGTGTCACCCGTCTCTTTGTTGCTCCGCTGCTCACATCATTAACGGCGTTACTGGGTGATAGAGATTATCTCCGATACCTCCATGCGTTTCGCTATCCCCTGTCTGGCGAGTTTGCTCTCACCCATGATCTGGCCTTACAAACCCGCATCCCCGGCAATTGGGGTTTAGAAATTGGTCTGTTGTCTGAGGTTTATCGGAATCTGGCCCACCGCCGCATTTCCCAAATTGACTTGGGCATATTCGAGCATAAACATCAGCAAATTGGCACGTCGGATCAGTCAGGTTTGCAAAAAATGTGTCGCGATATTTTGGGGTCTGTCCTTCGTACCCTTACAGAAACGGAACAGGTGGTCCTAACCAAAGATCATATCCATGCGCTACAGGTCAAATTTCGCCGCTCTGCTCAAGATTTTGCCCATCAATATTTTATTGATGCTAGCTTTAACAACCTCCACTTTGATCGCCATCAAGAAGAAGTCACGATTGAGACCTTCGAGAAGATCATCCTAGAGGGAGGCGAAGCGTACGTCACCGATCCCAGAAACTCGCAAATTCCGGCTTGGACGAGAGCATTGGCGGTGATGCCTGATTTGCGTGAGCAGCTCCGAGAAGCTGCCATCCTTGATGCGGCTGAGGTGAATGCCTTGCCCCTTCCTGTGACTGTTCCTCATTCGGTCTGATAAGGAACCTGAGTTTTGAAGCACAATTGCCGAGGCTCTTTCACGCACGTTAACTATCGATGCTAGTCTCAATTAGGACGGTGGCAGTTCCGAATTCCCGAACCAAAGGGAAGAATGGAATAGGTCCCCACTAAATTATTCGAGCATTGATCTGGGTTATGCATAACTTCTTGCCAACTGCCTACTTTGAGCACCAGTTCGTTCCCTTCAAAGAGGCGAATATCTCCATTGCCACCCATGCGCTTCACTATGGCACGGGTGCTTTTGGTGGACTGCGTGGCATTCCCGATCCACAAAATCCCAATCAAATTCTGCTCTTTCGGCTGGATCGACATTGCCACCGCCTTAGTCAAAGTGCTCGTTTACTTCACTTCGATTTACCCGCAGATAAAATCGAGCAAGTAATCAAGGAATTTGTGCAGAAGAACCACCCACAGACCTCCTTTTATATCCGCCCCTTTGTCTATACCTCCGACCTAGGAATTGCGCCCCGACTCCATAACATCGAAAAAAACTTTTTCGTTTACGGCATCGAACTGGGCGATTATCTCTCGCCTGAAGGGGTGAGCTGCCGCCTTAGTTCTTGGTGCCGTCAGGAAGACCGCAGCTTACCGTTGCGAGGCAAGATCAGTGGGGCTTATATCACTTCGTCATTGGCTAAAACAGAAGCCGTTGAATCGGGGTTTGATGAGGCGATTTTGATGAATGCCCAGGGCAAGGTGAGCGAAGCCTCCGGCATGAATATTTTTATTGTCCGGCATGGCAAAATTATCACCCCAGGCTTTGAACAAGATATTTTGGAAGGCATTACCCGTGATAGCGTCTTGCAACTTGCCCGTGACTTGGGCATCACTGTCATTGAGCGTCCAGTCGATAAGTCAGAATTGTTTATTGCGGATGAGGTTTTCTTGAGTGGAACAGCAGCCAAGATCACCCCAGTGAAGCGAATCGAAAACTATACGACGCCTAGCGACCGACCGATTACTGAAAAGCTCCGGGATAAGTTGACAGCCATTACCGAAAATCGCGACTCTCAATATCAGCAATGGGTTTTCCCCATTCCTCTCAAGTAACCCGTGGAAAAGGTTCCTTCTGACTTTATACCTATTAATTTTTTTAGGTGTATAACTGCTTGGCTTTAAGGAGCGGGCCGTTAGCATAGGAAGAAAGGGTGTTCCTTGCATGATCGCGTGCCTCAATCCAGCTTGTCATCACAGCAATCCTGAAGCTGCAACGGTTTGTGAGCACTGCCAGATAACGTTGCGATTGTGCGATCGCTACCGCCCTACTCAACTCCTCGGTCAAGGCGGATTTGGCCGTACCTTTCTCGCCGTTGATGAAGGCCAAGTGAATCATCCCGCCTGCGTCATTAAACAGGTGTGGCCCACCCAATTCCCGGATCCAGATAAGATTATTGAGTTATTCCATCAGGAAGCGCAACTGCTCAAAGAACTGGGATGCCATCCCCAAATTCCTCAACTGTTGGCCTCCGTTGAACAAGATGACAAGCTTTATGTGGTCCAAGAGTATATTGACGGCCAAAACTTGGCTCAAGAACGCACCGAAGTAGAGCGTTTTAGCCCCAAACAAATTCAGCAGTTACTCGCTGAGTTATTGCCCGTCTTGGGCTTTATCCATCAACATCAGTTGCTCCATCGTGATATTAAGCCTGCCAATATCATTCGACGGTCAACCGACCAGCAGCTTGTCCTAGTCGATTTTGGGGCAGCTAAACGGCTGACGGGTACTGCCATCGCTAAAACAGGCACTAGCATCGGCAGTGCAGAATATATCGCGCCCGAACAAGCCCGTGGCAAAGCTCAGTTTGCCAGTGATATTTATGGTTTAGGCGTGACTTGCATCCATCTACTGACGGGACTTTCGCCCTTTGATTTGATGGATGGTGATGGTCAATGGATCTGGGAATCGCTTTGTGACCAGCCGATTAAACCCGATTTAGCGACCGTTTTGAATAAGATGATTGCCCCGGCTGTAAGCCAGAGGTATGGGAGTGTGGAGGATGCGATCGCGGATCTCCACACTCCTGCAGAACTCAAACGGTCTCGCCTTCATCAGCTAGTCTATGGTGTTGGTCTTATAATCAAATTGTTTCTGGCGAGCTTGTTAGTATCAGGAGGATTCGGTATTCTTCTGCTCCTTCCTAAAACATCTTCCCCTCCCTCTATCCCTACCGCCATAAACACTCCGCAACCTTCTCCACTGATCCCTATTCCCGAATCTCCATTACCAAAGATCCCCACCCCTGTACCTGCCACAAGTGCAGAATTAAAAGCGTTGGAAAACCTAATTCTTATTGCCAATGCTAGCGGCCAATACTATCAAGCTCATGGTCAGTTTTTAACTGACTTATCCCGCCCGCCTGCTCTAGATCAATACACGCTCCAAATTACAAAACTAGGCAAACAGGGCCTCCAGGTATCCGGTATACCAACCACAGAGAAGTTGCGGAGTTTTATCATTCTGTCGTGGGGTGGGCCTTCCTCCGCTTCCCAGAACCAACCTACTTCTGCAAAAATGCAACCTAGCAGCAATCCTCTGGATGATGTCGGTTTATTTCATTTACCTAATCGGAATCGAAGTGGAAAAGCGGCACCCCATCTCGTGATCGCGAACTATTGTGAGAGCTTACAACCGAGCCAAATGCCACCCCCAAAAGCGGATTTACCGATACGACAACCCAAAACCTACAAAGACTGGCCTTGTCCAGAGGGGTATACCTTTGCCTTCACTGCAACAGAAATCATTGGCAAATTAGCCGCAACTCAAAGTCCTAGCGTGCTGTTTCAAATCCCCCAATCAGATCAGCGTTGATTCGCCTCCCACTATTGACGGCTTTGAGCAGGGTTAATAATAGGTTGAAGATCGAGGTGGGCGGCAATGGCGTCAGTGACTTGATCTAACCGTTGGTCACGATAGACCTCGTAATCGGGAATATGAATGGGTAAAGGAGGTAGATTCTTCTGAGCGCGCAGCTGATTTAACCAAGCACGTCGCCACGGTCCATTGTTAAACAATCCATGCAAGTAGGTGCCTAGCGTATTTTGGCGGGCTATGCCGAGGGTTGGATCCTCAAACCAAGCTTGCACTGCCTCTGGATGGAGCACCTCGGTCTGTCCTTGGTGAATTTCATACCCTTTGATGGTTTTTGCTGCGGGCAGCAATGATGCATAGGTGGGCAAGATCATCTGAACTTGGCGCTGGCGAGTGATCTTGTCGCCCGTCATCGTGGTTTTAAGCGGCAATAAACCTAAGCCAGAGAACTCACCGGGTTGGCCTTCTGTACCCTCAGAGTCAATAAGGGTTTGTCCCAACATTTGGAGACCACCGCAAATCCCTAATACGGTTCCGCCTGTTTGACTATAGGCTTGAATCTGAGTGGCCATGCCCGAGGTGTGGAGCTGTTGTAAATCGGCAATGGTGGTTTTAGAGCCAGGAAGGATCACGGCATCTGGCTGTCCTAAGGACTGATAAGGCGCAAGAAACTGTAGACGGACAGAGGGTTCGGCTTCCAGAGGGTCAAAGTCGGTAAAGTTCGAAATTCGCGGTAGACGGATAACGGCAATAGTCAGCTCAGCATTGGGTTTAGTTCGACGCCGTTCAAATAGATCTAGGGAGTCTTCGGCAGGGAGGGTCTGCTCCAGCCAGGGAATAACACCAACCACAGGAATTCCAGTCCGTTCTTCTAGCCAGGTAATGCCGGATTCTAACAGCGATCGCTGGCCACGAAACTTATTAATCACAAATCCTTTAATCAGAGCGCGCTCATCCGGGTCCAGCAGTTCCAAGGTGCCGACGATATGGGCAAAAACACCGCCTCGATCAATATCCGCAACAAGCAGCGTCGCGGCATTTAGATGTTTAGCCACCCGCATATTGGTGAGATCTCGGTGCTTGAGATTAATCTCAGCGGGACTGCCTGCGCCTTCACAGACAATCCAGTCAAATTCCTGCTGGAGCGTGGCTAAGGCTGCCGTAATCGCCTGCCACCCCCGATCAAAATAATCCCGATAATAATCGGCGGCTTGGGTCCGGCCCACGGCTTTGCCATTAAGAATCACCTGGGAAGTCATATCCCCTTGGGGCTTGAGCAAAATGGGGTTCATTTCCACCCGCGGCTCCAGATCAGCGGCCCAGGCTTGGACGGCTTGGGCATGGCCAATCTCATCGCCGCTATGGGTGACGTAGGCATTCAATGCCATATTTTGTCCCTTAAAGGGAGTGACTCGATGACCTTGACGCTTAAGCATCCGACAGATGGCGGCGGCCATAATTGATTTTCCGGCATGGGAGGTGGTCCCCACCACCATAATGGCGCTCATTAAACGGGGATCCGAACCCAGCGCTGGATAAGGTTTTGGAATCGGTCTGAGAGAGAAGGCTTGGGCAGATCCTTGCCCTGGTGCTGCCATTGGTCCATGAGTTGGCGTCCCAAGGGGGTGAGGCGAAAACTATCTGTCAGCCCCTGCCCATCCACCTCTCGACGCAGAAGGCCCACTTGGATCAGCCATAGTAAGCTATCTTCGGCTTGTCGCTCAGATAGGGCCGTTTGGGTATAGCCGGCGGTGACCCCGCTGCGATCGCACATCTCTGGCAGCGATACACTTTGCGATCGCATCGTCGCTAATAAATGGATCGTAAACGGACTGCAGGCCACGGCCCGGACTGCTCGGTTAATCGTGGAACGGGGATAATGCATAAATAGCGTGAACAGACTATGTATCTAACTGTAATCTGAATTAGGGTGAAGAGAGTTCAGAACTGGTTGGATCGGCGGTGGGTGCGCTCGTTTCGGGGGCCACAAAGGCGGTCGGCAAACCTTCGGGCAGGACGGCTGCCTCCTTCTCGCCTGAGGTGGAGGAGGATTCCAACTGTTGTTTTGCCGCTTGCCATAGGGCTTCTAATTCTTCAAAAGAATGCTCGGCTAAGGGTTTGGTGGTTTGGGTCTCAATAGTGGCGATCCGGTCAATCAGCTTTTTATTAGTACTGCGCAGCGCAGAGGTCGGGTCCAGTTGGCACCAGCGAGCGACATTGACCAGCGTAAAAAAGAGATCGCCCAGTTCAGACAGTTGATGTTCCGTATCGCTCTGTAACAACGATTCCTGAAACTCGGCTAGCTCCTCATAGAATTTGGTCCAGACATCGTTGAGATCTTGCCATTCTAGACCCGCAGCGGCGGCCTTCTCAGATAGTTTTAACCCGGCCATCAGGGGTGGCAAGCTACGGGTATACCGCTGCAGCTTGTCGCTCAGGGCTTGGGGTTGCTCGGTCGATTCACCTTTTTCGGCCGCTTTGATGTCTTCCCAGTTGGCCCGCACTTCTTCGACACTGTTGGCTTCCACATCAGCAAATACGTGGGGATGGCGACGAATCAGCTTTTTGGTAATGCCTTGGGCAATTTCTTCTAGACTAAACTGGTCTTGTTCGCTGGCAATTTGCGCTTGCAGCACGACTTGCAGGAGTAAATCCCCTAACTCTTCGGTAATGGCCTCTGGGCTGCCGGATTGGATGGCATCAATGGTTTCGTAAGCTTCTTCAATAATGTAGGGGGTCAGGCTTTGAGGCGTTTGCTCTAGATCCCAAGGACAGCCACCATCGGGCGATCGCAATTTGGCTACCACTTCTACCAGTTGCTGAACTGCGATCGTCACTGCCGATACCTGAGCAGGCAAATACACATTGGCAGGGTAAGAGATGCCTTTCTTTTCGCCAATTTGCTCTAGGGTTGTTTGCGAGAGCTGGGGGGCTTCAGGGGTTAGCTCTCCTACAATGCTGACGGGATAATCTAAAGGAAATGCGGCCTGCAAAGCGGCATGTAAGGTCCGCATCATGGAGGCGGATTCCACTTGAGTAATCAGGACGGGAACGTGGAGCTGGACGCCTTCAGTCAAGACACTGGCTGCCGTGACAATTTGCAATCTGGCGGGGGCTTCAGGACTAGGCATGGCGTCACAATTGTGAGGGCTAACCATATGATGCGTTATTTACCAGCCATATAGCCAGTAATTCAAGGGAAGTGATCAAGATTGCTGATCTAGGGGCGCAGCATCTTAGAACTTCAACCGTTTGAAGGTTGATTTGCATAGCGAACTGAGGCCATCACTAAAGGAATGGCTCATGGCTCCTAATTCTAGTCCCAATAGAATAGCGAGTCCTTCAGGCAAATAGCGTTGGCGGTATTGTTCGACCTGTTGCAAAAGACTCTGGCTTTCAATCGAGATATCCCCAACTTGAGTGAGTAGGACGCCTGTCAGCGCAGCGCCCATTCCCAGCCAGAGACCCAAATAGAACAACCGTAGTAGGGTGCCGATAATGGGGCCATGAGAGAGCCAAGAACGGTGGTGCAGTAGCTTTTGGTAGGGCAACCAAATCCCTCTGAGCCATCCCCACCGTTTGTATTGAACGGAGTAAATATCAAGATCGGGGCCAAACATCAGCCCACTAAATAAAAAAGCGCTACTTAAACTTAGGGTCAAGCTGGCACTCCGACTGAGGACCAGGGTAATGATGGTAATACCGGGAAGCATCCCTAGGGTAATTTGGTCATGGGTGCGGCCAGAGGGCATGGGAGAGGTGAGGGAAAAGTTGCATCCATTATGCTGGATTTATTGATTTTGTGGGTAAACCTAGCAACGGTCTGCTACAATACATCTTCGATTGCTTCAATCGTAAGGGCGATTAGCTCAGTTGGTAGAGCGCTTCGTTTACACCGAAGATGTCGGCGGTTCGAGCCCGTCATCGCCCATTAGTTGTAAAACTTAATCTTGATAAGGCTTGAAGGCTTTTATAACTAGCTTTCAGGTCTATTTTTGAGTGAATCGCCACATCGAATTTATGTTTGTTAAAGCTGGTTAGTTTGTAACAAGTGACCGGAAAGGATTAACCCATGAGAGAAAAGAAGACCTCTTGCAATATTCATTTCATGATGTGCTACTTACGCAAAGAATGTCGCGATCTGACTCGAATTTTAAGTCCTCTACCAAATCGTTAGTTGAATTATGCAAGAGGTCTAGAATAGAGATAAAGTCCAGGTTGTGTATGACCGAGGATAAATTAGGCTACGTTGGACCTAACCTGTCAGTAAATGAACAAGCCTTAATCTAGGTATGAACTATTACAGGCGATCATGGACCCAAGCCAGAATAGGCTCTTTATGTTTGGTTGTTTTAGAGGATGTTCGAAGAGGCCAGTCAGTAGTCTGTGATCTCTCGTTGGGATACAGAGCCTAAAATGCATGTTTTTCGTAGAAGATAGGTTTTAAAAACAGCCTTTTAGAGAAATGAATTCCCAAAAAGCATTCACTAATATGAATAGGTTAGAGTAGCTATCGTTTTATCTTTGGATATGCATCATATATCGAAGAATAATGGACTCAAAAATTAAAATTTTTGGCGATACAGCTGAAAACCAACCAAAGAACTGAAACAACACTGAATTTGAATCCATGCCAATCCACCCAGTATCAGGTTGATTCTTTGAATTAATTCTTTGATATGCTCCTTTCCCATCTCCAAAGTTAATAGCCCATCCTCTATTGAGGACAAATACAGCATCAATTAGTTCATATCTGCATTTGTTTTTCAATTAATAAAAATTTTTCTTTAAGCATATACTTCCTCAAAAAACATGTATATAACTTAAAAAATACATCAAAAATAGAAAAAATAAGAAAATACTGCAAATTTCTATGCTGGTATTGAAAATGCCATCTCTCATTGGTTTAAGTGAAAATTAATTGTAACTTTCTAACAGAAAGAAAAATCAAAAATATTTTTTGTAATGGTAAGTTTTTGTAGCCTGATTCTGTCTGTTCTTTTGTTTTGGCAAAAATAAAGGGCAGCATTGATTTTTTTGTGAGCTAATATTTTTTATAAAGAAAAAGCTAATTTCTGCAAGCTTCAAAGATGCTATATTGTTGTATACAATAGTTTGTAGCTTATGGGCAATCCAAACCCAAACCCTAACCCTAACAACCTCAAGTCGATACCTCGCATGGACGATACAACAGAGCCATTAGGAGCGACGGCTCTAATGGCGAGAGTACCTGTGGATGTAGATGCTGCCGTTCGTGCCCTTCCTAATCGTTCTGCTTGGCTTCGTCGTGTGATTACTGAAGCAGCCAAGAAGGAACTTATGGGAGGTCGTGAATGACGACTCGGCTTGACCGCATTGAGGCTGTTGTAGAGGCTAATGCTAAAGCTATCCAGGCCAATCGGCAGGCCAACCAGCAATCCCTCACGGAAATGCAACAAGCCATTGCTGAGACCCAGCGGCAATATCGAGGTATGGTTCAGGCCGTTGCTGCTATGGTTGATGCACACCGAGAGTTCATGCAACGCCCAACTGATCGCTTGGATCGCATTGAAAAGATTGTTGAATCTAATGCAAAGTCGATTCAATCGTTATCTGATTAGTGGCTGAATGAGATAGGACTATACCCCAACCACTCAAACAATATGGAAGGTGATGGATGGCTAGCGAATTGGATTGGCAACGGCGTGTGGCTGCGATAGAGCGCCGAGTTGCAAAGTTAGAGTCGGGACTTCAAGAGATAGATCATGTTGTTGATCCACAGGGTTGGATCGGTGAAGCATTTGAGACATTAGAAAATCATTTTGACTCCCGAATGGATGTGCTGGAGTCAAAATTGGATACGATGTTGCAGCACTTAACGGGTTATAAGGATTAGAATTGAGTGCAGGACAAAACTCTTTTAAGTTCGCTAGGGGTAGATTTTTAAGGAAACCACGATTTCTCAGAACTAGATACAATGCTCATGCTATTTTTCTAGTCAATAGTCACAATTATGCTGCATTAGCCCCCTAAATCCCCCAAAATGGGGGACTTTGAGATTTTTGATTATCTTAGATGTGAGACAGGGTTAGGGGTAACAAGATGCGAGAGAAGCAACGGCAACACTACCGCATTCGCGGCACGACCCCAGCAATCATTGCCGCCGCACGACGACTGAGACTAAATCTAACAACCGCCGAACAAAAGCTGTGGAAAGCACTGCAAAAACGTCAACTCAGCGGTCTGAAATTCCGCTGTCAACATCCCATCAGTTCGTTCATTGTCGATTTTTACTGTCCCCAATGCCGATTAGTGATTGAACTAGACGGCGACATCCACAATCAGCAGGTAGAGTACGACGAAGCCCGTACCGAGCAACTTAACCAGCTTGGTTACCGAGTGATCCGATTCCACAACTCAGACGTTATGCACCACCTAGAGCATGTACTTCAGCAAATCCGACATGCGAGTGAGCAAAGCATTGCTCTACAGTCAAAGTCCCCCAGAATGGGGGATTTAGGGGGCTAATGCAGAATTAACTGGAGCTTCTCAAGCCCATAATAACGACAGAGGGTGGGGGCTTCAATTTTCGTCTTATATTGAGGGATTAGAGTAGCATCAGTTGGTTTACTCCAGTGCTTTATTGGGAACGCTCAAAAGCTTTGTTGGCTCCTATAAAAAACCCAGGGAAAGATTCCCCTGGGCAGACTCCTTGGTGTGAGAAGTTAATCTCCTTCGATTGTAAAGATGGAATCTGAATGCTGAATGATGGGATTCTGAGAATAGAGCAAGGATTCACTGGGAATTTGGGATTAGCCCAACAGGTTTAGCTTTCTGGGGCTTCAGTCTCTTCAGAGGTCTCAGCTTCTACAGGAAAAAACTGCAACTGCTTATGGGATTTGACGCTTTTGTCCCCTTGTTGCCACTGCACCCGAGTAATTCTGATTCTGCCATCGGTGTTCAGCTCCTTTTGGAACGTCCCGACTTCCCCTGCGGGTAAGACCTTTGGCTCAATGGTGACGGTGCCTGCCTCGACGATTCGATCCGTCGTTTCCGAGTAAATTTCGTAATAGACCAGGGGCGTGAGGATGGTGGCCTCGGATTGATTCTTTAAACTTCCCCTCAGGGTATAAAACCAAGTGTCAGCAAGATTCTCTTTGAGGATTTCAACCTCTGTGACCAACGCATCTGGCGGCTTTTCTTCCTTCTTCGCTAGATGGAAGGATGGTTCAGATGTGGCTGGGCTGGCCGGAGCGATCGCACCTGTAACCAGGGTCGTAATCAGGAGGGGATAGAGTAAACGGTTTGGCATAGGGCAAGTGCTTAGATTAAAACCATCGACGCAGAGGGGGGAATAAAGAGTTCCGCTTTCAACTCACAAAACAGAACAATCCCGAACATTGCTAAGGGGATTAGCGCTGTTCAGGATCGCTGCAATAGGGGAGTACAAGGGTCGAGCACTCCCTGTGATTTGGAATTAAGCGAGACCCAGCCAGGAAAAAATGCCTTGACCTGTCACGGCTTCAAACACGATCGCTGCAATAAAAGCGAGCATGGCCGCACGACCACTAAACCGCTCTGCAAATTCATTGAATCCAATCTTTGGAGAATAGAGTTTAGGAACGCGGCTGGGTTCAATCATGGTTCGCAGGAAAATGTTAAGAAAGTTTACTTAAGACTCAGAATAAGAGTCTGAGGGTTTCTAAGTCAATTTTAACAAAAAGAACAGTACTGGAGTTGCAGTGATTACCTAACGCCAGATGGCATCGGCCACTTGGCAAACCTCTCGCATCGCCGCGCCATCGTGGATGCGAAGTAGGTCCGCTCCCCCTTGAATGGCTGCACAGCAGGCCGCAGCAGTCCCCCAAACCCGTTTCTGTGGGTCAGGTTGGTTCAGAATGTGACCAATAAAGCTTTTCCGCGATGGCCCTACCAGGATTGGGCAGTGCAAGCGCTGTAGTTGAGGTAGCTGGCGCAGGAGTTCTAGATTTTGGGGACCTGTTTTCGCAAAGCCAATGCCTGGATCAATGGCTAGGTGATCTGGGGAAATACCTGCTGCTAGCGCCGCGTGAATTTGCTGATCTAAAAAGCGAATAATCTCTTCAAGTAAATTGTCGTAGTCGGTCAGCTGCTGCATGGTTTGGGGTGTGCCTCGCCGATGCATCAAAATGATGGGCACCTTCAGTTTCGCCACGATGGGGAGCATCTTTGGATCGTCTATACCGCCTGAAACGTCATTGACGAGATCGGCTCCGGCTGCGATCGCAGCCTCTGCTACTGAGGCGCGAGTAGTATCCACCGAGATGGGAATGGACAGCTGAGTCCGAATCGCCTGGATTACCGGAATCACCCGTTCTCGTTCTTCCGCTTCCGGGACTTCTACGGCTTGGGGGCGGGTGGATTGACCGCCAATATCGAGAATATCCATGCCCGCTTGCACTAGATGATGGGCCTGCTCGACTGCCGCTTGCCGCGAGTTAAACTGGCCACCATCACTAAAACTGTCGGGCGTAACATTCAAAATCCCCATTAAATAGGTGCGAGTACCCCAGTGAAAGGTGTGTTCACGCAGGGTCCAGGGAGGGGCAGGGGCAACAGAGGTCATCAGGGTCGTGTTCTGGTCGAGAGGGGCATCATATCCAGGTCTCTGGGCAGCTGCCCTGTGGATTGACCCAGATGTTTTCTTAGAATAGCAATCGGCCTAGCTGGCTTAGCTCGACTGTGATTTAGAAGGATTGCAAGAACTGTTTTAAGGTCTTTTGCAATGGATCCAGGGGCGAGTCATTCAAAATCAAGACGAAGGGTTCCACGGCTTGATGGTTTGGCTGGGTGGAGATTTTCCAATACAGAATGCCCTGCAACAGATGGGGATAGTGCGCTTTAACGGTCTTGTAGAGAGCTTGCACGGCTAAGACGCGTTCTTGAGGATTCGTCGGTTGCATCGTCCACAGGATCACCTTTTGTTGGCCAGGTTTTCCCACCAAAGAAAAACCGCTATAGCTCCAGGGGGCGAGGGTGTTTTGCTCCCAACGGGTGTATCCTAATTCCGTGAAAATCACGGGCTTGTCCGTAATCGACTGAGCTTGGCGAAAGGTCTCTATATCGCTGAGAACTTGATGCCAACCGGTGGTTAACGCCTGTTGCAGTTGCCGCTGGTTTTGAGAATAGGGCTGCGATCGCAACGGGAAATAGGCATTCACACCAATAAAATCCAAGGCATCCCAAAATCCGATGGACTGATACTGATCAAAATTAGCTGCATAGGTAAGCTTGCCCCGATAGACCTGACGCGTTTGCTGAATCAACTGTCGCCAGTGGTGGTCTAAGCGTTGACGGCGACGATTAATGTTGGCAATGGCGGCCGATCGGTCTCTGTTCTGTCGACAGCAAACAACAGCCGTCGCCTCTGAGTCCAAATAACTGACCTGTTTGGCCCATGTCTGCCAAGCTTGTAAGCGTTGTTCTAAAAACGCTTCTAAGCTGGCAAATCGATGGCCGTCTTTTAGCTGAAGTTCAGAAAAGGGAATCCGTTCCTTGTGTTTTAGCAGGTTATGGATCAGTGCGCGCTGCTGAATCGGATCGAGATAGTAGCGTTCTAGGTCGGGTAGATCTGTGACCGGCTGTGTCGAGGTGAGGGCATTCATTTCACTCCCAAGCCCGAGAATATCAACGCCCTCAGCCTCCGCAATCACGGCCCATTGGTGGACAAAGGCCGTATATTGCTCGAACCACTCGGTCAGTTGTTGATCGGTGTGGGGCAGAATCAGCCCATGCCAGAGGAAATGGTTGCGAGGATAGGCATGATCTAAGGCAATGCGCAGAATTAACACCACGTTCAGCCCTGCTGCTTTGGCGGCCCGAATTTCCTGGATAATCCCCTGATCCTCAGCCTCAAATTTCAACTGGGCTGAATCCCATTCTGCTTGCGTGGCATAGACGGTGACTTCCACGGTATTCATATCGGCGGTCTTTAATGCCTGAACCCAGCGGGAGGGATTGGGTTCATTGACCTGAATCCCTCCCAAGTAAAAGGGCCACACAGGGCTGGCTTGATTCAGAATTATCAAAATAGGTAACAGAAACGCCAGAATGACCCACCGCGATCGCATTTTCATTTAATTAATTGACCGATTATTTTAGACTGACCCTTGATCCAGTTTGCCACCCAACGCTGCTGTGTTTAAATCAGACTCAGCAAGCGTTTTAGAGTTTTTAAATTCCCCCGCTCTGGGTGTGAATCCTCGTTTGCCTCCGTAGATCTGCGGACTAATCACAAATCGAGGATGCTGATATTCCCGTATTTTAACGATGGTTTTCCTCAGCCAGTGTCAGCATAATGATTTTCAGATACAGGCAAACAGGACTAAATACAACGATGGCTTATCAAACTTCTCTTCAATCGCAAACCATGGAATTGCTGGTCGCTTATCGCCAGAAGCCCTCTGTACAATTACGAAACCGCCTCGTGCGATTGAATATGGGGCTAGTCCGCAAAGTTGCTCATCGTCTGACTCACCAATGTGCTGAGCCCTATGAAGATTTGGAGCAATGTGGATTCCTAGGTTTGATTACCGCCATTGAACGATTTGACCCCTCTCAAGGCTATGCCTTCAGCTCCTTTGCCGTCCCCTATATCCGAGGCGAAATTCTCCACTTTCTCCGCGATCGCGCCAATACCGTCCGCATTCCCCGCCGCTGGCAGCAGCTCAGCCGCGATGGTGCCAAGGCTCGCCAAGCGTTGACGA
This sequence comes from Acaryochloris sp. IP29b_bin.148, assembly GCF_028285565.1. GTDB lineage: Bacteria > Cyanobacteriota > Cyanobacteriia > Thermosynechococcales > Thermosynechococcaceae > Acaryochloris. The sequence goes on along the minus strand of NZ_JANQOY010000083.1, from coordinate 24,862 downwards.
TGGAACTGGGTCGTCAGCCCAGCGATCAAGAGATTGCCGATGCCCTCGACTTATCCATGCAAGAATGGCGCTCGGTCAAGCTTGCCACCACCAATCGTGTTCCCCTTAGCCTCAATGCTCGGGTTTCCTCTGGTCATCAGTCTGATTCAGCGATGACTCTGGGCGACACCCTGATGGATGTACACAGCCAAATTCTCCAAGCCAACCAAGAAGATCGAATTGAACTGCAGCAAGCCTTAAATCAACTCGAAGATCGCACTCGCATCATGATTGAGTCTGTCTTCTTCCATCAGCTCTCCCGCCAGGAAGTCGCCAAGCGAATTGGGGTTAGCTCGGTTACCGTCACCCGCAATATGAAAAAAGGAATTGATAAATTAGTGGACTTGCTCCAGCAGCAGCCCAACGCCTTGCAAACAGAGCACTAAACGGTTTCTTCTCCACAGTAGGACATGCAACGCCCCTACATGCTTAAAGCGTGTAGGGGTTTACTTTTTAATGGGGTTTGATCACTTAGAGCGCTAGCCCTGCGTATAGACTGAAAAATAAGACGTCTTACCAGGGGTTTATATGTTGAGGCGAACGCTCAATCGAACGGCGACTGGTTTTCAGGCCGGTTATGTATCTAGACCAAGGGATGGGACAGCAAAACAGTCTGTCTCGGGCTGGCGACGGATGGTGATATTGACCAGCCTTTGGATGGGACTGGGGGGCCTCTGGCCGAGTGCTGTGCCAGCAGCAAAGCCTGTTTTGAGTGCCTCCCAGCGGTTTTTGGCGATGGAGCGGAGCTTTGAGGAAGAGTTTGAAGACTTTTTTGAAGACGATATGGCTGAGGTCACCCAGGACCCCAAAGCAGTGGCCCAAACTCTAACGCGCATTAGCCAAGAATCAGGGACGAACCCTGGCGTCATCTGGGTGATCCCCCGTGAAGATCATTTACATCTCGTGTTGCTGCTGCCGGGTGGCAAACCCATTGTCAGGGATTTATATGATGTGTCCCGTGCCAAGTTGCTGAAAACCGTTGCCGCCTTCCAGACGCAAATTGATAATCCTGACGAGCCGTGGAATCTAGACCTCGCCCAGCAATTGCATCAATGGTTGATTGAGCCATTTGAGAAAAAACACCTGCAAGCTGGGGATATTGATACCCTCCTGTTTTGTCTGGGCAATGGTCTGCGAGGATTGCCCTTAGCCGCTTTACATGATGGCGAACGCTATTTGGTCGAAAAGTACAGTTCCAGCAATATTCCTGCCTTCAATCTGATTCAAACGGACTACAAGCGCCATCAACAAGGAAAAATTCTAGCTGCGGGTGCTTCCGAGTTTCTACTACAGGATCCCTTGCCCTCCGTGCCCACAGAAATTTCAGCAATTCTCAACTTTTTTAGAACCCAACGCTTAGGGCAAGCCCAGTGGCAAGGGCAATTGTTGCTCAATGGCAACTTTACCCTCCAAAACTTAAAGTCTCAGTTGGAGGACCAAACCTATAACATCGTCCATTTGGCAACTCATGCTGAGTTTAAGCCGGGGCGGCCTCGCCAATCGTATATTCAATTGACCGATACTCGCCTCCGTTTAGACGAGATGGGCTCAATCAACTGGTCTAATCCTAGTCTGGATCTATTGGTGCTCAGTGCCTGTAAAACCGCGCTGGGCGATCGCACTGCTGAATTAGGTTTTGCAGGTATTGCGCTGCGGGCTGGGGTGAAAACGGCGCTGGGAAGCCTATGGTATGTCAGCGATGTGGGCACCCTGGCGATTATGAGTGAGTTTTACCAGCAGTTACCTCAGCGTAAAACCAAAGCGGAAGCCTTGCGTCAATCGCAACTGCAAATGCTCCGAGGCCAGACTCGGATTGAACAGGGCCAGTTAATCTTGTCTGGTTCACCCATTGTGTTACCCCGTGAAGTGGCTGAAGGGGCCGATATTGATTTTTCCCATCCTTTTTATTGGTCAGGTTTTACGATGCTCAGTAGTCCTTGGTAATGTCTAATTCAACTCAGGAGACGCCAATTCAAGAGCGGCTAGCGCTGCATTTAGCTCACTTAGTGCGGGAGCGAGATCCTTATTTGGCCACTGAGGGGCATTTCTATGCCAAAACCTATATTGCCCAAGAGCTGAGCCAGTTCGGTACGGTCCACAAGCATCCGTTTCAAACCCTGAAAAAATATGCAAATAGCATCCATGAAAACTTGATCTTGTCGCTCCCCGGAACTCAGCCATTACCGCCGATTTTGATCGGTGCCCATTTTGATACGGTTCCTGGATCGCCGGGGGCGGATGATAATGCCTCCGGCCTTGTGGTTCTCCTGGAGCTGGCGCGATATTTTTATCACCATCCTGCTCGTTATCCGCTGCAAATAATTGCCTTTGATCTAGAAGAGTATGGATGTCTGGGAAGTCAGGCCTATGCCCAAGATCTCAAGCGGAATCAGACTCGGATTACAACCATGATGAGTCTGGAAATGTTGGGTTATACCGATCAAACGCCCCATTCTCAGAACTATCCCGCTGGATTGGAGTATTTGTATCCATCCACAGGCAACTTTATTGCTTTGTTAGGGAATTTGCGGTCTATCCCCACCATGTTTAAACTATCCCATCATCTGAAACAGCAGGGAGCCCCTTGTGAATGGCTACCTGTACCGTTTCGAGGTACGATTCTTCCCGATACTCGCCGTAGCGATCATGCTTCATTTTGGGACCAAGGGTATGCTGCGCTGATGGTGACCGATACCGCCAACTTAAGAAATCCGCACTATCATCAACCCAGTGACACCCTTGATACGCTCGATTTAGACTTTCTGGAGGCCGTTTATAGGGGGCTTGTGCAAGCCCTGCGTTGGTTCTAACGGTTAGTGCTCAAGGATTGAAAACGTTGGTCCCCCGCATGGTGATGTATTGACTGCTTACCACCTCAAGCTCTTGGCTGTCGGTCTGATGCTCATTGATCATGTGGGACGGCTGTTTTTCCCCCAAGCTCACTTTATGGTGGCGATGGGACGCTCTAGTTTTCCGTTATTTGCCTTCTTAGCAGCAACGGGCGAGAAATATTCTAAAAACATTAAGGGGTATCTGCTGCGGTTAATTCTGCTGGGTCTTTTGACTCAGCCTATTTATGCCCATTTCTTCCAGCTGCTGTTTGAGAAGGACGCACCCTTGAACATTTTATTTGGTTTAGCCCTGGGGGTGGTAACGCTGCGCCTGGCCAAACGATTGGGCAGGCCGCTGCAAAAGCTAGCCATTATTCTTCTTTTTTCAGGTATTGCGGCCTTGGTGCCTGTTGAAGGGGGATTAACCACCATCCCCACCATTGTGGTGATGTCTCTGTTTCAAAACACCTTAGGATGGTGGCTGAGCTATGCCCTCTTGGAAATGGCGAGTGTCTGGATCTTGTCCTATTCCCCCATCTCGTTGTTTAGCCTTTGTGCTCCCCTGTTCCTGATTGCATACAATGGCAAACAAGGCCCCAAAACGCGTCTCTTTTATGGGGTTTACCCCCTTCATTTTCTAGTCCTGATCGGTATCTATCGATTGTTGTAAAACCAGGCGTACTGTCCCCTACCGATTCGTTCACGGTTGAGCAAGGCGATTTGGCCTCGGGCCTAGCCTTTGCGCGTTACGATCATCAACTGGTCTGGGTTGCTGATAATCCAACCTTGGATGCGATCGCTACTAAATTCCGCGGTGCGGGTTTGGCTTTTTTGATCCATCAGACGTTTTAAGGTTGCTTGAGAGTCCTGGATAGCGCTCTGAGGACTCCCTTGCAGAATGTGGTTGAGGCGAGCAGCGATAAACTTATCGTCAATATCGCCGCGACGATAGATTTCTGCCGTTTGTAAGACGAGATTGGACTGGCACCCATACATCACTTCCAAGGTCATGCCAGGGGCAATTTGATAGCGCTCAAACCAGGGGTCATACCAAGATTTGGGATCTGCTGCATAATCTGCATCGGTGGGCTGCCGATAGATAGGCCAATCTGCGCTATACACTTGAATCGGGGAGTAACCGAACTTCGTTTGGATTTGTTGGGCTGTGGTTTTCGTCTCTACGTCTGCTAAAGATATGGCCCCAATGCCCGCTAAGCTACGCTTGGGTTTACCGGGAGGTTTTTCCAAATTGATGGCATCAAGTTCCTGATCCATGGTTTGGCCCAACTCGATATGAGTGAGAGCTGCAAATTTCTGCCGAGCTTCCTGTGCATGTTCAGAGGTGGCGGGGACGCTCAATAGGGTTTGAATGGCATCTCGTTCTTTGCCTTGAGCTGTAAAGGTATTGGCTGCTTGGACTAGGGATTGGCCGGTATCTGTATCATGGGTGGCTTTCACCGCTTTTAGGTCCAATCCTTGGGAGCTGATTGCGATCGCAACCCCAATCCCTCCGACTAACATTGCAGTCATGGCGGCAGTGGTTGAGACCTTGACTTTTCTGAAGCCCCTCTCAGAAACTTGGGTCACCGCTGCTGGGTCGACGTTCAATGTGGCTTCTTCGGGTTCAGGCAGATCTAATAGGGTAGGCCGTTCATGAATTGACTGCTCTGAAATAACCGTTGCAACAGTACTTGTATTCTGTAAGGTCATTGCGTCTAGCATTTCGCTGGCCGTATGGAAGCGATCTTGAGGACTAAACTCAGTGGCCTTATTCAAAATAGTGGCCAGGTGATCATTGACGTGGGGGGCATATTGCCGCCAGTGGAGTTGGCCAGTATTGTAGTCTGCTTCCATCTCCCCTGGGAGTTTGGCCGTCAAGGCATAGATGGCTGACATGCCCAAGCTATAGAGATCGCTGGCATACACCGTGCGTTGGGCGGCTTGCTCAGGGGCCATAAACCCCTCAGTGCCGATCACAATCGAATCGATAACATTGCCGGAAAAGCTAATGCGAGTTTTAAGATGCTGCTTCATGGAGCCAAAGTCGATCAGCACAGGGCGACGGTCGGTTTGGCGCAAGATCAAATTGTCCGGTTTAATATCCCGATGGATGACTTTGAAGCTATGGAGATAGTTGATGACGGGCAATACCCGCAGTAATATTTGCTGGACTTCTTCAGCAGAGAGCTGCCCCAAGGTTCTGACTTTCTCTCCTAAGGTGGGGCCATCGACCCATTCCTGGATCAGGAACAAACGGCCATTCTGCTCAAAATAACCATAGAGTTGAGGAATTTGATCGTGCTTCAGCTGCTCTAGTAAGATGGCTTCCTCTTTGAATTGCTTGAGTGCGATCGCATAGCAGTCTTGGTTAGGAACGTCAGGCTGTAATTGCTTTACGACACAGTGACGCCGAGACAACATATGGGTGTCTTCCGCCAAGAAGGTCTCTCCAAACCCACCTTTGGCAAGCTGTTTAAGGATACGAAAGCGATTATTCAAGAGCATAGGGAGGAATCCTCCAGAGAATTCAAGCTGCGAGCCGTTGACTCGCGGAAAATTATGGTAGAAGGGGTGTGCCTATAAGATATACAGCCTTTCGCTTTTGCGCTCAGTGATGACCATCAAAGGGGGGGGTGATGACTGTCACTGGGGTACCCATCTGTATGGGGGTGTGTATGGGTTCGCGAATTCAGGAAGAGAACACCTGTCTGACTCTCCTCATCCAGCAAGATGACCCTCGTCGGTTATCTTCCCCAATCTTGATATACGTTCAACATCGTCTTGATATGCATTGAACAGTGCGGACTGATAGCTAGATCAATGCCAAGACAAGGTGTTGAGCCTTGGCATTGATCGGATTGCCAACAAAAAGGGGGGGACTAATGCTGGCTGGTCTATAAGTCTCGATAAATGGCAGCAATGTTCCCGTGATCGGGGTTGAATTTTTCGATAAATGTTCTAATGAAATATTAGGAAAAAGTTAAGACTCAGGTTTTTCCGTAGTTCTAAATAGCTAATTTGGACAGATGTAAAAACCAGAGGTGTTCTCTAGAAAGAATAAAAAATTTTCTTTGGCTCGTGATTCAAATAAAATAACTAACCTTCTATATTCCCTTTTGTAGAGGATTATAGGCTTATTTTTTGTTTAATAGAAAAGTATTTTTGCTCTAGGATCACTCTGTGAATCTCGAACTATCACGCTTTCTATGTGATCCAGGTTAGGGGGGATTGCAATATTTCTCGATACGTTACTGAAAGAAGGCGAAACAATAAATTATTAGCTTGTTGGATTTCTATTAATACAAAAATAGAACGATCAATAGCGATGAATTTGTTTTTTGTCTATATCAGTCAACGTTGTTTATCTCTCATTCTCTGTTGGAGGAATTTATTATGCTAAAGCCCATTAAAGTCACCCTATTGGGGGTAATGGCCGCAACCACCACTGCACTTGCGATCCCTCAGGCCAATGCCTATGTTGCCAATGTTGATCAACAACCAGAAGCCACTGAGCACGCTGAGAAGTTGTTAGTCACTTCTCGTCGTCGATGGTTCTGGCGCAAAAAGTGGATCTGCTATCGTCGCCCGGTTGTCATCTACCGTCGGCACCGCAAGATCGTCAAATATAAGCGTCACTGTCGCTGGCGTTGGGTTCGTGTTCATCGTCACTAAATCCATCTCTGTTGATAGCCACCTCGATCTCAGGTCTGAGACGGTTCCATAATGTCAACATTTTGCCAGGTCAGCTCTAGGGGTAACCCTACGCCTAGAGCTGTTGTTTCGATGGATGCAGCCTTAGAGCGCTTGCAAAAACTGGAGGACGGTATCTGAGAGGGTGCGATCGCCCGAACGATACCCCAAAGGTGTCAAATGTTCTCCCTTTAGTTCTGCTCTTTGGGCTGGTTTATGAGGTAAATTCGCCGTCAACCAGTCAACGGTCTCACGCGCAATCTGATCGCGATCAAACGAAATCAGTCCCATCAAGCCAAATAATCCACTGCCCTTGATCAGGCAATGGGTTTCTTCCACACTGGGTTTTACATCTAGACCCAGACGTTTGACAAACTTTGCCACGGCTGGCACAGGTATCGCACTTTCAATACCCGTAATCGCTGGGGCCATCAGGATCGAAGGCTGATTTAAAAGGGAAATATCCTTAAAATCAACATTCTGGAGGCGATCTTCAATTTCCTGGTACTGATCAGCGCCAACACAATCGCCCAAAACATCTTGCTCAGATTTAGTTTCTAAGTCTGTTAAAAGTTCTAGTAAGGCAATATATTTGTTGCCCAGACTATGGCCAATCCAAACGTAATTTTTATCCGCTGAGGTGGGATCTTCTTCATAAATTTTGTAAGCATAGCCTCGACGTTGGGCTTCATCCCGAATGGTCACCCGGAGCGCTCGTTGTTCCCTCACTAAACCGATCGCAACCGACCAGTGGCGAAACGTAAATCGATAGGGCAAGGCAATGATGGTGTAGCCTTGGTCATAAACCTTCTGGAGGAGATATCGGTAAAAGACGGTAGGAAATGTGCCAAAAAAGGCTCCTCCAATAAATTGAACCACCCCAATCGGTTGAGGATGAATCGCGACCCAACTAGACTGCAGCGGTAAGAATTTAAATGTTGATTGCATAAATAATCCTCGTCAATATTTGAGTTCAAAGGGACTGACGGTGGCTATTGCTGTTTTTAATAGACAGACATGGTCGTTTTTCTGGGGACTAAAGACAATCCGTAGACTGGGATAACGGTTAAGTGGTTCAGTCTGAACCATTCACAAAAACTAGTATGACCCTACTGTGTCTATTCCGGCTGATTCTGTTAGGAATGTTGAAAAAAAGAGTGTTATTGTCGGCTTCTGACGGTTCGCTTTAGGGTTTGCTTTCTACGAGAAAATCACGTATGGCTCCACAAAAAGATTCGCAAAGTTATCTAGCCTTTGCCCGTCTAGGGAAGGGAGAGGGGTGGCGCTATATCCTCGGTGTGTTAGCCATTGCTTGGACATGGTGGAATGTCTGTGGCTACGTTGGTTGGATTGGCCAAACCCTATTCTTCCGGATCTTTGAGTCCACGCTACTGAGTACCATCGTTGGGGCACTCGTTACGTTTGTGCCGTTGCTGTTGCTCCTGTGCTTTATTGTTTACGAGATTCATCAACGCCCATTGCAGACCTTAGTTAATGCCGAGCTATCCATTCACTACAGGCGTATTTGGCTGGGTTTTGGCGTCTGGTGGGCACTTTTAACCCTATTCTTTATCCCCAATCTATGGATATCGCCACAGGACTATACCTTGAGTTTTCAACCAGGGGTATGGTTTGCCATGCTGCCGATTGTCCTCATCCTCACGCCTATTCAGACCTCAGTAGAAGAACTCTTCTATCGTGGTTACCTGATGCAAGGGCTGAGCTTACTCACTAGAAATCCAGTGGTGCTAACCATTGCCACTAGTCTTGCCTTTGCAATTCCTCATTTCAATAATCCTGAAATGCAACGAGGATTTCTCCTGGGGGCGCTTAACTATTTCCTTTGGGGCGTCTTTGCTGCCGTGATCACCCTGAAGGACAATGGCTTGGAATTAGCATTGGGCGTCCATGCCGCGAATAACCTTTTTATTGTTCTAATTCTCAATCTACCGGATTCTGTCTTGCCGACGCCGTCGATATGGACCTATGTGGGCCCCATTCATGCAGGTGAGGACTTGATGGGGACACTTTTGTATGCCTCGCTTTTCTACCTCATCTTTTTCGGCGGTGTTTTTCGACGTCATCCACCTGCGACAGACTAGACCGCTGGAATGAAAACATTGAACGGATTCAATCGCGTTGCAGGACTCAAAACGGTATCCGTACAAGCAGTTTTATGCATTGTGTACTTCGAGAATGAGGTGTTAGTGATCTGGCTTTTTCAGAATCCTGACAATAATTTATAGAATTTAGCCGAGCTTAAGCCTATTTTCTAAAAGAGTGATCTATCATCTGACAGGAAAATCTTCCAACTTGATCTAAATCCTCACTATCACAAGGATTACGCCTTTATGATTGCAACTGCACCATCGCCAAATGCTCATCAAGATGATCTTCAGTCTTTGTTGCCCAATCTCGCAGGTCGGGAAGCGGAACTTGCCACCTTGGTCAATCATTCTGATCCCGTTTACTTACCGACCACTGATTTGCGGTTAGAGAACATCAACGCTAGCTTTGCTTGTGCCCTACATATGCATCAGCCCACTATCCCTGCGGGCTCACAGGGCGCACTCATTAGCAACCTGCAACATATGTTTGAAAATCCTGGCGATGGCGATAACCATAATGCCTCGGTATTTGCTTGGTGCTATAGCCGTATGGGCGATTTTATCCCCGAGTTGGTGAGTGCGGGCTGCTCTCCTCGAATCATGTTGGATTATTCCGGCAATCTGTTGTGGGGACTTCAACAGATGGGACGGGACGATATTTTAGACAACCTCAAGCAGCTGACGTGCAATCCCCAATATCAACCCTATGTCGAGTGGTTGGGCACCATGTGGAGCCATGCGGTGGTCCCCTCTACCCCGATTCCTGATTTAAAACTGCAGATTCAGGCTTGGCAACAATATTTTGCCAGCCTATTTGGTGATGAGGCCCTCAAGCGGGTGAAAGGATTTTCTCCCCCAGAAATGCACTTGCCCAACCATCCTGACACCCTGTTTGAATACATTAAGGCCCTCAAAGAATGTGGCTATCGTTGGCTGATGGTGCAGGAACATTCGGTGGAGCGTCTCGATGGTTCAGGGCTATGGCATGACGACAAATATATTCCCAATCGGCTAGTGGCTCGCAATTCCAAAGGGGAAACGATTAGTATTACGGCTTTGATCAAAACGCAAGGGTCTGATACCAAACTCGTTGCCCAAATGCAGCCCTACCACGAAGCTAAAGGCCGTGGCCGCCAGGATATTGGTGGTATCTCCGTTCCCTCTTGTGTCACCCAAATCGCTGATGGTGAGAATGGGGGCGTGATGATGAATGAGTTTGCCCGCGATTATCAGCCCGTTTGGCAGGAGTTAAAAGATCAAGGGTCTGGCGTCGCCGGTATCCATGGTACGGAATATTTAGAGCTATTAGATGCGGCGGGCGTCAATCCCGAAGATTACCCTACGTGCCAGGCTGTGGGCCAGCATAAGATCTGGAACAAGATTGGCACTGACGCTGTTACTCCAGAAAAAGTGGAAACAGCCATTCAAGAGCTGCAAGCCACCGACCACCAATTCCATATGGATGGAGCCTCTTGGACCGATGACTTGAGCTGGGTGAAAGGGTATGAGAATGTTCTTGAACCGATGAACCAGCTCAGTGCGATGTTTCATCAGAAATATGATCCCCTGGTTCAGGCGGATCCAACCACGACCCAACGGGCAGACTATCAGGAAGCGCTCCTCTACGTTCTCCTAGTGGAAACGAGCTGCTTCCGATATTGGGGCCAAGGGACTTGGACGGACTATGCTCGTGAATTATTCCGTCGGGGAGAAAACTTGCTGAAATAAGTTATTTTCTCTCGACTTGCCTGAAGCTGGACTAACTGAGAGTGGTCTGGCTTCAGGCTCCCAAACAAAATTGAGCGAATTAATACATGTTGTCGATTAATGAGCTGGAAAGGGTATTCGCGCCTCTCCCATAACCGCTGACCATCACAGTGACGCGCTTATTGGCCCGATAGCGTTTGGCAAATTGAGAACAATCGATGATGGCAGAGTAATCCTCACTGTCGGCAAATACAAAAGGGGTATTGTTGATGCGCACTTCCGGTTCACGAACGCTTAGCCCTTCTCGTCGCAGGGAAACAGCGGCTTTTCGCATACATTCCCATTGATTTAAGCGGATTGTGCTGTAGCGGTAAAAAAGGGCGGGACCCGCAAAGGCACCAAAGGTGCTGACGGCTTGAACACCCACAGCGACAGTGGCCATCACCAGTGCTTTGGCAGAAATCTGATTGAACTTAGACATAATGTACTTCTCCTTTCTGTGACTCAGGCAGAAAGCATGAATCCTCTATTGTTTTCGCCTGCTTTAAATTGAGTCCTTTGATATATCTAATCTAGATTTCGCGGATTGACTTGCACGTGACAACTGTCACGGGTTGTCGTTGTCCTCCGTCATGCGGCTGCCGTCCATTGACAAAATTCGGCATTATAAAGAGGCAGCCACCTCCTCGACCTGATGACCGCTTTTGACCTCCATGCTCCCTTTGTGCCTACGGGCGATCAACCACAAGCCATTGAAAAATTAACGGCATTGCTTCAATCCGATCAGCCGCGACAAACCCTATTAGGGGCGACGGGGACCGGTAAAACCTTCACAATGGCCAAGGTAATTGAAGAGATTGGTAAACCCACGCTGATCCTGGCCCATAACAAAACCCTAGCGGCGCAGCTTTGCAATGAAATCCGCTCCTTCTTTCCCAATAATGCGGTGGAGTATTTCATTAGCTATTACGACTATTACCAGCCAGAAGCCTATATTCCCGTCACGGATACCTATATTGAAAAAACGGCTTCCATCAATGAAGAAATTGATATGTTGCGACATTCAGCAACGCGATCGCTCTTTGAGCGCCGCGATGTGATCGTGGTGGCTTCGATTAGCTGTATTTACGGGTTGGGGATTCCTTCTGAATATCTCAAGGCCTCGATTCCCCTGAAAGTGGGGGCTGAAGTGGATCAGCGCCAATTGCTGCGCAGTTTGGCTGCCGTGCAGTATACCCGCAATGATGTGGAGTTGGGACGGGGGCGGTTTCGAGTTAAAGGGGATGTGTTGGAGATTGGTCCTGCCTACGAGGACCGAATTATTCGCGTGGAGTTTTTTGGGGATGAGATTGATGCCATTCGCTATGTTGATCCGGTGACAGGAGCCACCTTACAGAGTTTGGACGGTCTGAATGTTTATCCTGCTCGCCACTTTGTCACCCCAACGGAACGATTGGAATTGGCCGTTGAAGCGATTGATACGGAGAGAAAAGCCCAAGTTGAACACCTAGAAGAAACGGGGAAACTCTTGGAGGCTCAGCGCTTAAATCAGCGCACTCGCTATGACTTGGAAATGTTGCGAGAAGTGGGCTATTGCAACGGCGTAGAAAATTATTCGCGGCATTTAGCGGGTCGGCAAGCAGGTGAACCACCCGAATGTCTGGTGGATTATTTTCCCAAGGACTGGCTGTTAATTGTCGATGAATCCCATGTGACGGTGCCCCAAATCCGAGGTATGTATAACGGTGATCAGGCCCGTAAGAAAGTTCTGATTGATCACGGGTTTCGGTTGCCCAGTGCGGCGGATAATCGGCCCCTGAAGTCAGATGAGTTTTGGCAAAAAGTAAGTCAGTGCGTGTTTGTGTCCGCAACGCCGGGTTTGTGGGAACTGGAACTATCGGAAGACCGAGTGGTTGAACAGGTGATTCGACCGACAGGAGTGGTTGATCCAGAGATCTTTGTGCGGCCAACCACGGGCCAAGTGGATGATTTATTGGCTGAAATTCAAGAGCGGGTAGGGCGGCAAGAACGAACTTTGATTACCACTTTAACCAAGCGGATGGCAGAGGACCTGACGGAATACTTTGAGGAGCGAGGGGTACGGGTGCGCTATCTGCATTCAGAGATTAATGCGATTCAGCGGATCGAAATTCTGCGAGATTTACGCCAGGGCGTATTTGATGTATTGATTGGGGTCAATCTATTGCGAGAGGGCTTGGATTTGCCTGAGGTGTCTCTGGTGGCGATCTTGGATGCGGATAAGGAGGGGTTCCTGAGAGCCGAGCGTTCCCTGATTCAAACCATTGGCCGGGCAGCTCGCCATGTGCGGGGACAAGCCATCCTCTATGCCGATAATTTGACGGACAGTATGGAGAAGGCCATTTCCGAAACAGAGCGTCGTCGTACGATTCAGCTGGCCTACAATCAAAAGCATGGCATCACGCCGCAACCCGTTAAAAAAGGCTCTGACAATGCCATTTTGGCTTTTCTGGAAGTCTCCCGCCGTCTTAATACTCAAGAACTGGAAGATGCCTACGAACAGGTCGATGATTTGCCGTTGGAGAGCGTGCCAGAGTTAATTACTCAGTTAGAGGCCCAGATGAAAGAAGCGGCAAAAAATTTGGAGTTTGAGGAGGCAGCGAAATATCGCGATCGCATCAAGCATCTCCGATCCAAACTGTTAGGTCAACAGTCATCTTAAATCCATCCCACATCTGGGGCACTCTCTCACCTGAGATTGTCGAGTGTCCACGCATGTGCTCTCGCGATGATCTTCCAAGAACTCGGGCAATCCGTGAAATAATAGGGGCAGAGTGATTCAGGATGTCCTTTTAATTTCTCTATTAAACGTTTTTAAGCCTCCCTTGTCGCTTCAATATCTGCATATTAGCCCTGAAATCTTCTTTTATATCTCTATATCAAGACCGATATTGGCAGATCTTTCGATCCGATCATGAATCGAGAATAGTCCTGTGTTATTTGAACAAACAACGGTTGGTGAGTTCTTGCAGCAGACGTTAGTCTGTGGTGCCCAAACTCCCATCCAGGAGATCCTAGATTTACTACAGCACCAAGATGCTGTATCGCCCTCTGCGCAGGATGATGGGGGGGGCGATGGGGGAGGGGTGGATTTATCCCAATTAGTGGTGGTTAATGCCCAGCAACAGCCCATTAGCTTGATTCCTGTGTCGCAATTTATCCATCTATTTTTTGCAGAACAACCCGCCACACATGCCGTGTCTCCTCAGCAGCCCATTACCGAATGGGAAGATTTGCATAATCACCCCTTGCAATGTGTCGCCGCAACGGACTCGCTGAAGCAATTTTGGCAATACTTGCAAACGTTTTCCCAAGATCTCAGCTTGTCTTGGGCCATTGTTGAAGCGGGCACAGGCCAATATTTAGGTTTATTAGATACACCTAAGTTAGTTCAGTTCCTGGCCCATCATGCGCCCTTAAGCGTTGCCATCAAGTTTTCTTCTGACTTAAAAAGTTCAGTGCCGCCAGCCTTGGCGTTGTCCGATTCCTCTTCCGCTTCAATCAATTCCTCTGCTCCGCCAGAACCACGACCGACGACACCCGTCTTGAGTGCTGAGCTGTTGGCAGAAATTAGTCATGAACTCAAATCCCCACTGACGGCAGTTCTGAGCTTATCCAACGTCCTCAGTCATCAGGGGATTCAGAATTTATCGGAACGTCAACTTCAATATGTGCAGTTAATTCATCAGAAAAGCCAGCAACTGATGGGTATCGTCAATACCTTACTGGATTTAACGCAGCTGCCCTCCCCAACTCAGCCTGGATCCTACTCTGCCGTTAACCTAGATCTGCTGTGTGCAGATGCGATCGCACAAGCGAAACGACATTACCTGCAAGCACAAGGCATATCCGATCCCGCTACTCTCTCGATTCAGTACACTCTCCCGGAACAACCGGGCCTGCTGGCCACCCATGAACGCAAGTTGCGTCAAATTCTGGTGCATCTGCTTTGTAATGCCCTCAATCTTACCCAGGGGGCATCCACCGTTCAATTGAGGATTAAGCAATGGCAAGGCTGGGTGATCTTTACGATTCAAGATCAGGGGGCCTGTATACCGGCTTCCCAACAGCCCTTTATCTTCCAACTTCCCCAAGCCTGGACCCATCCTGATCATGAACAGCTAGGCAAAACAGGACTTGGCTTGATTCTCGCTCAACGATTTGCGGAGCAGCTATTCGGTGATATTACCTTTATGTCGGGTCCAGAGCGAGGCAACCGCTTTTCGGTCTATGTGCCCACCGAGGCTGCCCGCCAGACCTCAACAGCCTGTACGAGAGGATTGATCCTGATTATCGCCACTGAGCCAGCCCTGATTGACCAATTACATCAGCACCTTTCCCATCGATCCCTACAGACGGTGATTGCTCGGTTGGATCAGGATGCCCTCCAAAAAATTGCACGCTTTAACCCCCAAGCCATCCTCTTGCAAACCACCTTAACGACGGGCGAGACATTGACGACGCTGAGGCAATGCGATCGCACGCCCCCTATCTTGTTAATGGGCAACGAAGCCGATGATCTGCAAGCTCTAAAGACAGAGGCTGATGGCTATTTAAACCAAGACGCTCTCACTCCCGGCTTGGATCAATGGTTAGATCAGTGGCTGGATATCTCCCTCACCTCTTATACGGACAAATCTAAGCCGATTGATCCGAGTCAGGGAGCCTCTTCTCCCATTGCCTTATCTACCCCGCAAAAGCTCACCGCACTTCATCTTGATGGCACTCCAGACCTAGCCGATAGCGCCTTGCCGATCGATATCAACTCGGTGTTTTACGATTATCAATGGCGAGTCGTATCCACCACTACTTTGGAAGAAGCAGAGTGGTTGGCGAGTATTTGGCAACCCAACATTATTCTCTATACGGCCCATGATCCTGATCCCTTATTGGCCATCGCTCCTGACTCACCTTTGGTCCGCTATCCCTTTGTGATTCTTTGTCCTGAGGTGCAACAGATGGTCCACCAACGGAGCGATCTAAACATTTTGACGAGTGCTACCCCTGCCCCACTCAAGGCGACGTCTAACGTCTCAAACATGACGTCTGGCTTATCAGAGGTTGCGTCTTTGCTACAGGTGTTGAATAATCTCACCATTGCCTCAGAGTAGCAGAGTAGCCCTAATGAGACTCATAAGCCGGACATTATTGATAATAATCAGGGGGTGGGTCTGCTGGTGGCGGAATCGTGATATCAGGCGTGGAAAAGGGATCAAAGGAGGAAGGACTCGTCTCGGAGGTCTCAGGATTTGGATCGGAGATCTCAGGATAGGGCTCCAACGGGGGTGGCACGGCAGGGCTCTCTGTGTCTAACGGATCAGGCTCGATCGCATCAGGGGCAAGGGGGGCCGGTTCGCGCAGGTCAGGAGGGGACTCGATACCGCCCTGGTCATAGCGAGGATTGAGGGTAGGATCCTCTGGGGTAGGAGAATCAGGGGATCCAACTTGTGTCTCCGCAGGGGGAGGGAACGTCTCTAACTCTGGATCCGTGGGTTGTGTCTTTGGCAAGAACAGTTCCTTCTGAATAGGAGGATTCTTCGCGGGGACCTGCGGATTTGTAAACTGATTTTGGTAATGGAACCGTAGCAACAGCCCAAAGGCAATCCCGACAACACCAGAGACCATTGAACAAATCATCAGAACCCGGAACGGGAAGCGAGGGGGGACTGGATAAGACTGAAGGCGAGTAGAAGACACCGTCTGGGCTTGCTCCTGAAGAAGGACAGTCATTTCTTCTGAAGAGGGTGTAGTCACGATCTCTTCAGTATTAGCGGTGGAGGGTGCCTGGTCGGGAGAAGCCTCTGAGGCTGGTGATGGCGAAGGAGGACCCTCGGATCGTGCGGGGGAAGTAGGGGAAGCTGGGCCTATGTTACCCGATTCGGCTGAAAAACGTGCAGCGTCTACGTGAGCTTTAGGCAGCAGGTTGATCCACTCAGCCACCGATGAGGGGCGGTGATGGGGCTGCATCGCCATGCCGCGAAGAATCGCCATTGCCGTAGCCTGACTTAAACTCGGATGCTGAGGGTCTAAGCGAATATGCTGTCGCTGGCTAGCCGCAATCGGTACCTGACCCGTTGCCAGCGTATAGAACGTGGCTGCTAATCCATAAATATCCGTTGTAGGTTGGCCTTGAGGTTTCTCAGGGGCAGCATAGGCGTGAGGGTTGGCATCGGCTGTACCCTTAGGTGTACCCCCAGGGGGACTGAAGTCCCAACGCATATTCACCAATATGGGGTGGTGAGTCTGAGGATGCACGACCACATTCTCAGGGTGAATATTGCCATGTAGGAGATGATGCTGATGGAGGACAGCCAAGCCATTGCCAATTTGGATGATCTGGGCAATCGCCTCTGCTTCTGATAACGGTTGATTACGGACTAGCGTGGCCCAAGTCTGCCCTGATATCTTCTCTTTCACTAGAAAAGGTAGAACCGACTCGACAAAAACATCTTGGATGGTCTCAAGATGAGGGTGTTGAAGGGATCGTTGTGCCTGGGCTTTGTGAAGAAAAGCCTGACGTTGACGTGCAATGGCACTCGGTTTCTGCCGAGAGGGATTGAGCGTTTTAAGGATGACAGTTTTCTGGCTAGGTAGATGAGTCCCTTCATAGGTCAATTCCCAGCCATGATGCGCCAGTAACTTCTCCAATCGATAATGACCGTTTCGAAGCAGGGTACCCAGCGGGAGCAGCATCATTGTCGGTAGAGATGGGCTCATGATTTATGCCTGCGGAGAAGAGCATCTAGCTTTTGAAGATGAGCAAAAAACGTTGAGGGTTCCCTAGCAAATATCATCTCTTCAAAGCTTAAAATAATTCCTTGGTCAGGTTCAAGGGCTGAAATATCCTAAAAATTTTCAAAACATCAGTTTCCGAAAGGACCTGAGGGTGTTTTCGATGGAAAAGTAGATGAGAACGTCTACTTTTCCATTTGTAGCATGGACGGTGAGGGCAGTTTGAGACCCAAACTTCTCTTCTAATCTGTGCCCATCCCAGTATGATGTAAGAATTGATATCGTCGCAGTGGCTATCTGCTAGCCTCACTTAGCGTCTTATCGTCCTTTTGGGGATGAGTCTGTCGGTCTTTAATTCCCGTAGATGCAGGAATATATTCATGGATACAAAAGCCTTTAAGCGATCACTGCATAAGTCTGAGCAGTACCACCGAACCGGATTTGGTCATGATCAAGCCGTAACCAGCCTGCTTCAATCTGAATATAATAGCCACCTCATCCAACAAATTCGAGACAATGGTTACCGTCTGCAACAAGGAGAGGTCACGATTCGTTTAGCGGAGGCCTTTGGATTCTGTTGGGGTGTTGAGCGAGCGATTGCATTGGCCTACGAAACCCGTCGCCAATTTCCACAAGAGCGCATTTGGATCACCAACGAAATTATTCATAACCCTTCTGTGAATCAAAATTTACGGGATATGGCCGTTGAATTTATTCCCGTTCAGTCGAGTGGACAGAAGGACTTTTCCGTGGTTGCGCAGAATGATGTAGTGATTTTGCCGGCCTTCGGGGCTAGCGTCCAGGAGATGCAGTTGCTTAATGATAAGGGCTGCACGATTATGGACACTACCTGCCCTTGGGTGTCTAAAGTTTGGAACTCAGTCGAAAAACATAAGAAAGGGGCATATACTTCAATTATTCACGGTAAATACAAACACGAAGAAACAATTGCGACTAGCTCCTTTGCAGGGACTTATTTAGTGGTTCTAAACCTGGAAGAAGCCGAATATGTGGCGGACTATATTCTGAATCCAGGTGATACGCCTCAAGAACGAGAAAGTCGCCGTACAGAGTTTATGACTCAGTTTGCAAATGCTTACTCTCCTGGGTTTGACCCAGAGACGGATTTAGTGCGTATTGGCATCGCTAATCAAACCACAATGCTCAAGGGAGAAACTGAGCAAATCGGTAAACTCTTTGAACGGACCATGATGCGTAAATATGGTCCGGCGAGCGTAAACCAGCATTTTCTCAGCTTCAACACCATTTGTGACGCCACGCAAGAGCGCCAGGATGCTATGTTCCAGCTGGTGGATGAACCCCTAGACTTAATGGTCGTGATTGGTGGATTTAATTCATCGAACACGACGCATCTACAGGAAATTTCCATTGAGAGGCAAATTCCCTCCTATCACATCGATAGCGCCGCCCGCATCGGTCCTGGCAATCAGGTTGAGCACAAGCCCCTCAATTGTGATCTGACAATTACGGAAGATTGGCTTCCGGCTGGCCCTCTTGTGGTGGGGATTACATCGGGTGCCTCTACCCCGGACAGAGTCGTATCTGATGTAGTGGCTAAAATCTTTGCAATTAAAAACGCACCAGTTGAAGCATTAGGCTCTTGCTAACCCATCCATAAGGCATTATGAGCGGGTCACAAACAAAATGACGGTAATGATAAAAAAGCAGCTTGCTCCAACAATGGTCATAATGTCGGTGACTCGTTTGACATGGTTGAGGCGTCGATCTAAATGTTGCAAGGCTGAGCGATCGGCATAAATTAAATTGCTCAAATCTTGCATGGAATTTTCTAGCCACTCTATCTTGTTATTATCTCCGCCAGGGGCTATACCCGAAGTCTGTTCTAGCTGCTTTAATTGGCCTCGGTCTTGATGCAGTTGATCTTGCAAATCATAAGTAGTTGCTTCAAAGCTATGTCTCAAGTCCAGCAGCTCTGAATGCAGTTGGGCATATTTAGTCTCAAACTGTTCTTCTAGCTGGGTGTATTGTTCGTGTAGTTGTCCAGGGGCTGAAGAGGTTTGTAAGCGATCTTTAGCCTGACTGAGAGATTGCTCTAATTCTTGTTGAGCTTGAGTGAGTTGCTCAAAATGGGTTTGGAGTTGAGAGAAGTCATCCAACACCTGAAAAGCCTGACTGAATCGGCCTCTTAAGTCTTCTAGTTCTTTCTCAATTTGATCGATTGCCTTCAAAACCCTTCTCCTCAAAGGCTATAAACTTTTTTCTGACTGCCGAGAGTCGCAAACCCAACCTTTAACTCATCAAGCTTTGACTTTAAGGGGTAACGTTCATCAAGTAAAGCCTGTAGCTTCTTGATTTGCCAGGTGATGGTTAGAAATTGAAGACATTCGGGTGATGAGCCAAACACTCGTTCCGCAGTTTGTCCGAGAAGGGTGGAGGAAATCTGTTCTCCTTGCATTTCGATCACTTGTTTGATGCCTGTATAGGCTTCGTCAGTGTTGACTAAATACATCGATCGACAAAACAATAACAGCCCTTCCAAGGATAGCTTCTGTGCCAGAGCTTGTTTAAATCCTTTCCGCCAACAGCTTTGAGCCACTTTATCCTGATGTTGATGCTCGTATAATAAGGTTCCCAAAATATAGTAGGCCAGAACATGATCGGGCTGCTGTTGCAGTTTTTGCTTGAGATGTGGCAGTAATTTTTTGGCCTCTGCGGGAGTTGAGGCAATTGCTTTCAGGGCGTTAACGGTTGAAATATCGAGTGACTGAGGCGCTTGCAAAAGTTCGAGTAATTGGTTCTCAATAGATGTGAGGTTTGCAGTGGTTGGGGCTGCACCTGTAGGGGAGGGATTGCGATTCATTACTTTTTTCAAGAGGCCAGGGCTAAGCTGGGTATACCCCTTATGAACAGAACGAATGGCATCTGCCACTTCCTCTGACGATGCGTTTTTGAGAAGATACCCCATTGCCCCTGCACTTAAGGCATCAGCGATACATTGGTCATCATCGGCACTACTTAGGAGCAATACCTTTGTATTTGGACAGCGCTGACAAATAATTTTTGTAGCAGCTGCACCGTCCACAATAGGCATATACATATCGACCAGAACGACGTCCGGTTGGAGCTGTTCTGCGATTTCAATACCGATTTTTCCATTTTCGGCCAAGCCCACGATTTGAAAGTCAGATTCTGCTTCTAATAAAGCTTTGAGACCCTGACGGATCACTTTTTGATCATCAACTAGGAGGATGCGGATCATTGTTGAAGTTTGGTTTATGCAGAGGGCGGTATATGATGGCTGGCTGAGTTCCTATAACAAGAACTGCCGGATTAAATCGTCATCATCTTAATCAAAATGAGGTTGAAGTCGTTGATCAAGGTGGTGATCTATTTAACTTCTCCCCAAGAAAATACTATCGATAAAAGCTATTTCATTCCAACATGATTGAGAGGTTTTTGGAATCTTGTCCTGTAATTTACTTTATCTCACAATCATAAGCCCCCAGCATTTTGCTGCTGGGGGCCACTCAAACCGTTACGGTCTCAAACACCGATAGAGGAGGCGTGGGCTTTGTTGCGTTGGGCGTACAGGTTGTTGTGGTATGGCATGACCTGGAGAATCTAGGCGGAACCCTGTGCCTTATGGTTCCTGTCGGCAATCTCGAAAACTCAGTTTTCCATCTGGCATGACGGTATTACAGAGGTTAGCACCATCTAAATTAGCGCCGTTGAGATTGGCTCCACTGAAATTGGCTGCCCGGAGCATTGCACCTCGCAGGTCGGCATTGGCGAAATTAGTTTTATTGAGCGTTGCGGCTCTCAGAATCGCTCCTTGCAAATTTACCCCGCTAAAGTCACAGCCGTTTAAGTTGGATACGGATAAATCAGCTTTAGAAAAGTTAGCCCCTGTGACAATGGTGTCTTCAATGCGAGCACTTTCGAGAATCGCCCCCTCTAAATCGGCATTGGTTAGATCCGTGAACTTGATGGTGGAATTGGTTAAGTCAGCATTTTTTAGGTTTGCTCCTTGTAATTCAAAACTACGGAGCGTTGCACCTGCTAAATCACACCCTTCACAGGTTTTGGTTGTGCGTAGTGCTGGAACATTCTTAATGGCTTCTTTAGACAGAGGCCCCATTCTCATTTGAGCTTGTGCAATATCTGGAGGGAGCACGCAGAACCATATCACAACAACAAGCGCGAAGAGCTTTACGACAGCTTTCAACATTCATAGACCTCTTTATAAAGTGGGGGGAGTATGCCAGACTGCGGCAGATTGACCGCCGTTTATTATAGGACTCTGTTGAGTGCTGCACCCTCACTAGGAGACAAATTGTAGGGTTTTGCAATGTAATCTCAACCGTTTAATCGAGTTCAATGAAACTGATGGAAGACTGGCAATCGTTCATTTCTCTCGAACTGGATCAAGGCCCAAAACCTATATTTGCTTATGGACGAAAGAATCAAGGGATAACTGGGGAATAATAGAGGGGAGCTGAGAAAAGGTATCTTGAAAAACATGGAAAATGAAACCGTTTTCCAGTCTGATTTCCAATCTGGTAGTCCTGATGAAGTATCAATCTTGCGTAAACAGCTGGCAATCAGCCTCAAATTCCATCATAGTGATACGTTAGCCAGGTTACCGATCGAAGTTGCGGTTCAGGTTATGGCGGAGGTTTGGGATGCTTGCCACCGCAATAATGGCGTTAAACAGTCAGCGCCTAGACGATGACACAGGCTGTTTTAGCAAGCGTCTTATCGGCTCTAGAGATCTTAGTCTTAGAACATCAGACTAAGCAATCCTTTAAGGTCATTGGCCAGATTCCTTCCTGGTATCAATCTTTAGTCAGGTCAGAGCCCTTTGACCCTGCGACGATCCAGATAACAAATACCTTTCCTTTTCTCACTTATTTTCTTGAGGATGCGTTGCAATTTTGGCAGGTGAGACAGTCAAGTCTCATTAAGTCTGGTTTGTGGATTGAGGTGGATGAGTCTGGAACGGAAATCCCGCTAGAGGCCTTGGCCATTAACATTGTTGATCGCAAGATCTTATTAATTTCTTTGTCTCAGACCACTTATACGGAAAAGTCTGTTCTGATTCAACAAGGTCGAGAGAATGCTCTGGCCCAAAGCGCTGAACGTAAGCGAGCTGCTGAACAGCTTCGTCACAGCATTTTCTATGATTGGCTCACAGAATTACCGAATCAGTCCTTTATTCGGTTGCGACTCGTCGATGCTCTAGCCCAGGTTCAAGAGGATTCAACGTATTCCTTTGCTCTGCTCTATATTGACATTAAGCATTTCAAAGCAATTAATACTCGATTGGGCTTGTGGGCAGGCGATCAACTCCTGATGCAGGTGGCTCAACGCCTATCTGATCAGATCCGATCAGAGGATATTGCTGCTCGGTTTGGAGGGGATGATTTTGTTGTTTTGCTCAAACCCATCGATGGGGAGCAAGAAACGCGACAAGTGACCGATCGCATTCGGCGTCAACTCCTAGCCCCTTATTTGATTCACTCTCAAGAGATTCGCATTCAGCTGGATATGGGAATTGCGATGGGTACCGCATTGTACCAACAACCTGAGGATGTGATTCGAGATGCCTGTACGGCCTTGGAATACGCGAAGGGAGCGGGTGCTGGGGACTATGCTATTTTTCATCAAACGATGCATCTACAGTCTCTGACTCGGATGCAGTTGGAGCATGATCTGTCGCGGGCGATTTGGCAGGATGAGTTGCGGGTTTGTTATCAGCCGATTATTTCTTTAGCGGATGGGTCTCTGCAAGCCTTTGAAGCGCTGGTGCGTTGGCAACACCCAACCTTAGGATTGCTCTCTCCTGATCAATTTATTGCGATCGCAGAAGATAGCGGTTTAATTATTCCCATTGGTGCTTGGATATTGCGAGAGGCCTGTAGACAGATCCAGTCTTGGCGAGAGCGAGTTAATGTGCCACTAACGATGCATGTCAATCTCTCCGCCAAGCAGCTCGATCAATTAGACCTATTCAAATCAATTCAAGCTATTTTGGCGGAAACCCATCTTGAGCCAGCGGGGTTAAAGCTAGAAATTACTGAGAGTATGGTGTTTAACAATCTTGAGTATGCTGCGGCTGTTCTCCGCCAAATCAAGAGCTTGGGCATACAACTGAGTATGGATGATTTTGGGACGGGGTATGCGTCCCTCAGCTATCTCCATCAATTACCCATCGATAATCTCAAAATTGATCGGTCATTTGTGGAGACGATTAATACTTCAGGCGCTGAATCAGAAATTATCCAAGCTGTGATTCAACTCGCTCATAGTTTACAGATTGATGTGGTTGCAGAAGGGGTAGAGACCGTCGAACAGGCCTATCATCTCAAGACCTTAGGCTGTGAATATGCTCAGGGATATTTATTCTCTAGACCTGTTGAGGCCAGCGAGGTAGAGAAATTCCTCGATCGCAATTATTCACCATTGCTAGAAGCGACCTGGATATAGCTCCATCGCCACGGGACCATTTAGGTGCTGGTTGATACCCTGAGTTCCCATTTGTAAACGGGTTGTCTTCGATACCGTTGTGCATTCGGGCCCGAGATCTAGAAATATAGGCTCTCAGAACTAATTATCCTGTGTGAATTGCCTTCCTATATTAGGGGGGTAAGTGGCCTTTTGTAACGAAATGCTTCATTGAATCTGGATAAGACATAGCTATTCGGTTTGTCTGCGTTTTTCCTTCGCATTTTTAGATCTCTTGCTTGCTGTAAATAAACGCATATTAGCGGCTTTTATAGCTGTAAAAGGATCTATTTGATGAATTATTTGATTCTTATCTTGTTTAATTGGTTTTTTTGCCTAATTTGGCTTGAAATAGAGTTTTCTAGAGTTCCGTTGATGTATATCACTATTTATTGATATACGCAATCAATGTTGACATTATGTTACAAAATAGTTAACATGTTTAACATAACGTTACACAAAGGAATCATTATGTTTGCCCCCCTCGTTGTGCTAGTCCGTACTATTGTTGGTCAACCCAAATTTATTAAACTCAGAGGGAAAGCGATTGCTCTGCATTCAAAAGCCATTACCCATTTTTGTCATCAAGTTGGTATTGACCGTAATCGCCGTCAGGGTTGGATTCGACTAGCACGCGATAATGGCAAACGTCTGGGCTTGCTTGCCTAACTGATAGGGAGCTAACGCGGGTTCAGCTGGATAGCAAGCGATGCCCTCGCGTAGACAAATTTTTCGCATCATTTCTAATACAAGCTGGTGTAAACCAAGAGATTAGCGCTCCATCTTGATTGCGCCACCGCTCCTCCCAGATTTCTGCTTTAGTACTAAACGCCTCTCTCTGGATTGCACTCTTCATTCATCTTCGCAACTTAGGATCTTTCCCATGCCTATAAACGATAAACCTCGACGCCCACGTCCAAGTTTTCTCAGTACTGCTTTGTTGTTACTCCCATTAGGACTCATCGTTCTAAATTTAGTCTTTACCTTCGGTAGTGGACAACGGGTTTCCAAAGTGCCCTATAGCTTCTTTCTTGAGCAAGTCCAGGATGAGCAGGTAGCGCGGGTCTCTGTTGGGCAGGATGTCATTCGCTATCAAATTAAGAATGCAGATGGTCAACCCGGCCAGGTGCAAGAAACCACGCCTATCTTCGACCTAGAACTCCCCAAACTACTGGAAGCTAAAGGAGTTGAATTCGCCGCCACCCCTCCCCCCAGCAATCGCTGGTTCAC
>NZ_JANQOY010000078.1 GCF_028285565.1 Acaryochloris sp. IP29b_bin.148 | reverse complement strand
GCTTAGGCAATGGAATAAATCCTGGATGGGTCATTTCTAGAGATGGCCTGCTTTGTCGTGCGAGTGTTACCCATTTTGGGCCAGATCTGAACAAAGCCATAAACACCACTATAGACATCCGCTACAATGTCGTGGCTGTAGATGGAGTATTTGGTGGTGAGAGGAACACCAAAACCATGACAGCTCGTCTTGTAGATAACGGTGATTCCGCGCAAGTTGTTATCGAATTGCGTCGTTTAAATCTTTTAACAGGATCTTTCACGACGTTAGCTACACTAGACAGTAACGATTTTGAGCCTAACTTTCAAGCCCAGGCGCGCACTATTTCCTTCAATTGTGATGACGCAGATTTTGATTTTAAGAACAACGTATACTCCA
Source organism: Acaryochloris sp. IP29b_bin.148 (assembly GCF_028285565.1). Taxonomy (GTDB): domain Bacteria; phylum Cyanobacteriota; class Cyanobacteriia; order Thermosynechococcales; family Thermosynechococcaceae; genus Acaryochloris. Next base: position 9,013 of record NZ_JANQOY010000078.1, on the reverse strand, counting down.
TAGCAGTTAAGCTTATAAAAACAGGAGAAAATGGTAACCCTATCATCCGCGGGATTGAGATTTGCGGTGACGGAATTTGTTAGGAATCTAATTTAGAAGATGTACACATGAACTTGTCTTGAAATGTTATATCCAGAAAAATAATGTTCAGCATAAGTCTTTTCAAAGAAAATTTTCTTTGAAAAGACTTATGAACAAAGTGTTACCCTCTTATCTAATAATTATCAGCAATATCAGCGTGAGAATTTTATTGTATGGATAGGTTAAGAGTAATGTATGTTTTCTTTATGTGGAAAATTAGTGAATATTTCTATATACCAATTTCCTGTGAGCATGAATTGTTTGGCTAGATGATTAGACGAATTTGCAATGCTTTTGAAGAGCTATACAGGTCATTTAGCTGAGTAATTGGTATAAGCCACTTCAGCAATGTTTATATAGCTAAGGAGATTATCTCAGCACAAATCTTTCAATTACATAATCACCGATAGTACTTTGAAAGCAATACTTAAAGAATAGTACATCAAAGAATTGTAGGATCTCAATTTATAATGGTTTTCAGTCTTTCACAGCTTTTGCCTGCAAACTTAAAGTTGCAAAAGGCAGAGCGAGTGTTACGACCTTCCCTACAATTCTCTAATTCACTATCAATTGAAGCTAGCTCTGTTCAAATTAGGATAGCACTTCTATAAGTGTCAAAAAACAGCATTATTTGCATATAGAACCCTCAGATAGTTTTAATAATCTCAATTTGTTAACAAACTTTCTTATTGTTTGTCAGTACCAAAAATTCGCCTCAAGGAGACATTAGATCATGACAGATAAAAACCCATTAACACAACTTTCTAAAGTCAATGAGATCATGAATGTGAAGTTAGGTGATACTCCAAAAGGGTTGATGACAGTTCAAAACTATCTTCAAAGGTTTGGCTATTTGGATAGTGACGACTATGAAAGAGGTGTCTACGACAAGGCTACCTTAGTAGGATTACAAGACTTCCAACGTCGATTTAACCTATCGAATTCGGGTGTATTCGATAGCGAGACGAAGGCTCTCATGCAACTCCCTCGCTGTGGGATAACTGATACACGAATGAGTTTTAGGTTTTCCTTGACTTGCTGCTGGGATAAGCGTCAGTTGTTGTATGCTTTTGACAATGGCACCGACCAAGTAGCTGGGAACCAAGAATTTGGCCCCATCCGTGCTGCGATCAATACTTGGATGGAAGCCGTTGAAGTTGACTTCATTGAGGTGGGGCCTGGTGATTCACCGGACGTTCTCATCGGTTGGCGAACCGCCAATGACCCCGATTATAGTATGATTGGATCTGTGGTAGCCCATGCGGATTTTCCACCCGATTGCTCTGTTGTAGCAAATAACTTACCGAAGCCAATTCACTTCGATGACACAGAACATAATTGGGTGATCGGTGCAGTGCCTAGTGGCCTAGATATTGAGACTGTAGCGCTTCATGAAATAGGGCATATTTTAGGACTTGCACACTCGAGCGAGATGGATGCAGTAATGGCACCATTTGTCAGGTTTAATTCTACCAAGCGAGAATTGACTAATGACGATATCAAGGGAGTACGCCAACTCTATCCAACAGTTCCCTTCGTTCAAGAACTTAGTGTATCCATTGCCGCAGACCTCGTACGAGCAGCTGGGCTTGTACCGAGAATTATTGGTCCAAATAATTCCAACGCTTCTGTTTTTCGTCAGTCACCAAGGGGTGGTAGAGCTGCAGATTGTTTCAGTACGGTAACACTTCAAACTCGAACTGGCCCGATTCTATAGGAGGCAGAAAGCCACGTGAGTTAGATTATGGTTTGCCTAAGCCCAGGAGCTGCCCCCAAGACTCAGCTTCTAAACTCTAGTTTTACGCGAATGCCCCACAGACCGTACTATTTAAGCTGCTACCTAAAACACCAACTTCGCAATCGCCCCCTCAACCTGCTCATCGGTTACCTCTAGATATCCCGACAATGCGGCCAACGTCCTATGCCCCGATATTCGCTGAATATGCTTCGTCGGCATCCTAACATTCTGGTATCAGCATCAATCAGAAGAATCTAGATCTATCCAATCAGGTAAATCCTCAGAATTCAGTTTGCCATTTGTTGATAAAGTTTCGTGGTCATGAACAGATGAGGGATGAGGCGAAGGAAGCTTCGGTGCAGAAGTTTTGGTTTGCTCTGCAGCTATCGAAGACGGTGTTACTGGACCAGGCGATATCTGGGAGGGTGAAGGTATTGTCAATGTCTCCTGATCATGGGTGGAGACAAGGTGAGACGATGCAAGTTTTTCAGACGTAGGCCGAGCCTTTTTAGCAAATTTCAAAGGAAATCGTAAAGGAGAAACTTTGATCTGCGGAAGTAACGACTTCTCTCTTTTATTCACTCTCTCCTGCATATGCCGCTGTGAGGAAGACTGTGATGGACTAACGGTATTTGCAGCTTTCTGAGCCACAGTCCTTTGGGGAAGAATCACATTTTGAAATAAGAACTCTATCGTTTGTGACTTGAGCCAGCCCCGAGTGACCAAAACCTCTCCAAATCGCATGCCCATTAACTCTTGATCCAATAAAACAACTTCTACCTGGGCAGGGGACAATAAGCCTGCATCTACTAGATAACCACCAATACGTTTACTGCCAGGGTAGTTAGATACATCTGACCGTCGATACATTGGAGGACACGGTTTTGAGCGATGAGGTCGGTTCTGAGGCTGAATTGTTTTAACCTGTGTCTTCTGATTTGGGGGCGGTGGGGGAGTCGATTGTTCAATTCTTTTCAACCAGCACAACATCTCTGAAGGGTTTATTTGTCTTCGATTAACCGATGTTTGAATCGTCATGGCCTCGTGCTCACAAACCAAATCTTGAATGGGATATAAAATTCCTCGATCCAGGACAAGAAAGCTCGGCAATGAGCACTGTGTATTCTCTGTTTTGTTGCTCCACCATGTTTGTAATAGTTCTAAATGATTTGTAAAGTGAACACTGTAATTCCTAGGAACTTGTATAAGTTCATAATCATAAAAACCCGATATTTTTGACTGATAAACGGGCAAGCAGTTTCGCTCAATCATGGCTTCATGTAACTGAGGCCGAAAGCTAGACCTATAACGAATAGAGCTATAACGCTGTTTACCGGATAATTTAGCTGTAGCAACTAAGCCTTCAATTTTTGCTAACAGTTGCAAGGTATCACCAATGGGTTCAACCCTAAGCTGTGAGTTAGAAAGCAGCGCAGGGTGACCTGAGAGAAAACTTGAGACAAATACTTGATACAGCTCGATATTGTTCATGAAAACCAAGCATGAATTTTGGGTGGGGAAGCAGAGTTAATTTCATCATATTGTGATTGCTGAAATTAATTCTACGATCTGGCAAAAATTCACATAGATAAGAGCAAATAGTCGGGCTTTAGTATTCAGATCTAGTTCAAGCTCATGTAATGCCTATGGCTACTTAATTCTCCAGTTTAAATCACTCTCAATGATCATTCGTTGAATTGAAATAACCTAAACGTCACCAGAATTTCTAGCAATATTATTCATCATTCCAGTTCTCCTGACCCTTACAAGAACACTCCGTTCCATGCCTGATAACTCCCTCATGGCCTAAAGGTAGTGGTGCGATGTAGAAAGTCGAGTGGGAAAGGAGGCAACAACTTCCATGTAATTGAGTGGAGATAATTCTCTCATCAGCACCTGTCCTGCTGTCTCCACATAACAGAGTCACCATCTCCAGTCACACTGGTAGTCAGTAATGAATTCAGGTGCCTTGTTCTTCGGGTGCTCCACCAATACAAACAATCACAAGTCCGTTGCGAAAATATTCATGACGACCTCACTAGCATTCGTCGCATTCGCGTATCCATGCGATCGCAACTTCAAGACCACTTCAAAGACTTGAACCCATCCCGCAAAATTCTGATAATGCAGCATTCCCAAGTAAAGGCAGGGAGCGGAGCAAAGGCATGGCTTTGCGAGAGCGACATTGCCGATATGGAGTGCGCTACACTCTTGCTCGTTTCGGGGTGACCACTTGCGCATCATCTCTAGCCAACCTTCGGACCAACACCATCCCCCGGAACTGCCTAGTGGCGAGCGTCTTTTCTTAATACTCCCCAGCATTGGCGTTCACTGTACCGATTTGCTAGTATGATGCCCTGATTAACCTTATCCATCCCTTAAGTTCCGCATGTCAGAGCAAGACAAATACTCTCAAGCCCCTTCTCGAAATACCGAAGAAATTCAGAAGAACTACAACAGCGACGCCAAGGAAATGCGGGCTAAGGCTGCTAGGGCTAGGATAGCGGCTCGACAGAAAGCGGAACGGGATGCACGGCAAAGGGCTGCGATTGAGAAGATTCCGCTAGAGCATCGGTATGTGCCTGATCAGGCCAGCTAGTGGTCAATTTATCGAATCATCTATCCAACCACAAGCACAATCGTAGTGGATGGGCCTGCTATCCCCAAAACTCTCCCCGCACTTCGGGCAAATTCCTGTGAAGTAGGGGTGAGACTCCAGAACCTCTATCCGCTCTGATGAGGTGAGATAACCTGCCCAGTCCTTGTTCAATTCATCATCTTCATAGCGTGCCCCCACGGGTTCCCAGTCCTCGTTCACTTCCGCAAAATCTGGGCAAGGATTCTGAGCTGGGCCACTGGGATGGATAGCACAGACCAAATACTGGGAGCCAAGGTATCCACTGAAGCGATCACACTGTTGGCATAGGACAGACATCGAGATTTACTCCGCTGTGGTCAAATCCTCGACGGGCGCACCTGGCGCATTCGTCTTCACAGAGGAGATACCAATCTCCATTGCTGACTTCGAGGAATACATCTCACTGTTACCAATGATCTGCCCGTTGGCGGCCTTCAGAACAAAATAAGGTTCTTGTTTCTTGGATTCCCGCCGATCATAGAGATTGTCATGAGGAGCATTCGTCTGAACTGAGTTGATGCCATTCATAGCAGCAGCTTTGGTAGTGTACATCTCGCTAGAGAGAATCACTTGGCCGTTTCCTGCTATCAGGTTGAAGTGGAATTGACCATCGGTCGCCCGTTTGATTTCAAACTTTCTACCCATAGTCACTACCCCAAAGACCATGAACTACTTATATTCTTACTTTACGGTTAAATTTGAACTGAACGGCTCAAATGATAGCTATAAGAATCCTAACCAAGCACTGCAAAGGACGCTCGAAATACGCTGCTGATCAGCACTCTAAATTGCTGTTCGCGCCCCTAAGTACGGGCCGTTAGGTTGTATTAAGAGGTAACAACCATGCTCGCAGTCCAAGCCAAAGACATGGCGTCGTACAACCGATGGATGAACGAGCGCCTCTATCAAGTATGTAGCGAACTCTCAGATACCGATAGAAAGAAAAATACTGGCGTTTTTTTCAAGTCCATTCATGGCACTCTCAATCATTTGCTGCTCGGAGACAAAGTTTGGCTGGGGCGTTTTTTAGGTGAACCGTTTCAGCCACAAGGTCTAGATCAAGAGCTACACAAAGATTTTGAAAATTTGCGGTTAGCTCGTGTAGACACAGATGCAAAAATCATTGAGTGGGCACAAACACTCACTGATGAAATACTTTCTGGTCAGCTTCAGTACACCAGCATCGTCAATCCAGCCACACGCACATACGAAATGTGGTTGGCAGTCGCACATTTTTTTAATCACCAAACTCACCATCGAGGCCAGCTAACCGTCCTGCTAAGTCAATTCGACAAAGAATATGGTGTCACAGATCTTATTTGGCTTCCTGAGGTGGTGGAGAGAAATGCAAACGGCTAATGGCAATCCTGGATCAGGTCAATGATCGGTTTGGCCGGGGGACGTTGGAGATTGCGGCGTCAGGTCTACGGCAGACTTGGCGAATGCAGTCTAAGTGGCGTTCTCCGAGGTATACGACGTGTTGGTCAGAGCTGCCAGTGGCGAGTTGTTGACGTGTATGGGACACCCATTCCCTATTGTTTAAGCGGTACACATTTTTTTAGACCATCATGGAGTGGATTCATCATCAGAGGGTTGGATTGAACCAATCCATAGTTCTGGGCCAAAACCTTCGTCCTTCAAATCTACCAGCTTGCCTCTTACCACCACAGATGTATTGACCAGAGGCATAAGTTTTGGAACTACATTGGCTGCATAGACAGGTAGTTCGCCATCACTAGTCACTAAGGTGAAATTCAGACCTAAGCGCGACGAGGGACCTTGAGAAGCCTGACGCTCTTGCAAGATCCCTTGCCACATTCTCTCTGTACTTGGTTGGCCCTGATACCAGTTCGCATTTGCATAGATTACTGTCATGGGAGTACCTGGCACGTCTCCACCACAAGCACTGTTTGCACCAGAACTCAAAAGGAATAGAAAAACTACAAACAGCCTAAACACACTACGACCAATTAATGCTTGGTGACGATGCAACACTAGGTATAACCTTAAAGGCGAACATGAGCAGACCAATAAACAGTCTGAGATTGAGTCGGCACGCTGTAACCCTGAATCCGAAGTTTCCAAGTCCCAGGAGCAACGGTCCCCCGAATATTAGTCCGCTCAAATACACTAGGAATAGAAATACTAGAGTCACGAATAGTGTCACTCGGATCAATCAGCGCAAGGTCAATATCATTATGATCTTGAGATGCAGATTCAGGCCACCACAAGGCTCCATCGAAATTATTGGGGCTATCACCAGTAATACTTAAAGGAATCTCAACCGTAGACCCGTCAGTAATGTTTACTTTTCCCCACCATGACCAACCATCGGTTGGTAGCCCTAAAGGTCCAGCACCAGTGGTGTTGTCAAAAGGGTAAGGTTGCTGCCCTGATAGGATGAGATGAGAATACACTTGGCCTGGATCAATGCTCGTGCTAATCTCACGCAGCCAGTTGCGAAGTAAGGCTGCTGCCCCAGCTCCATAGGGGGTCGCTCCACTTGTTCCGGTATACCTTTGAAGGGCAGTATCGGAGGTATTACTCGCAGTCTCAGTATTCGTTGGGGCTTGGATATCTGGCTTAAAACGATTATCAGGTGCTGGACCCCGACTTTGGCTAATAATTTGATCTTGAGTTTGAACATCAAAATTACCAACCCCAATGACTTTATGAGCATTTGCAGGGACATTGACTGTGCTGGCATTGGGACCATTATTCCCATTTGCTGCAATCACCACTGCACCAGCATCAAAGGCATTATCTGCAGCCATAGAAATGGTGCTTACATCATTACCACTTCCTTGCATTTCAGCTACAATTACTCGATCCAGTACAGAGAGCGCACGCTGAAATCCTCGAACAGTTGCTGTTGTGTTCAAAAAACCATTACAAGATCCTCTTGAATTAAAAGAAGTAGGATAAACCTTGAAGCTATCCAATGTAATGCCAGTAACCCCCCTATATGGATTGCCCTGATTAGCATTTGCTGTAATTACACCTGCAGTCCTTGTTCCATGATTCCAGCAATCATCGTTGGGATTCACTGAGGTTCCAGAATTACAGTCTGTGCCGCCATTTACGCAGTCAAATCGCAAGGCGACATTAGAAGGATTATTGAACTGTGTGTGGGTAAATCTCAAACCCGTATCTAAAAGTCCTATCCAACCGTTGGTCAGCCCTAGATTGAAATAGGGATCACTAACAATGCGAGACCGACCATCATCGACATCATCGTTGGGATTGGCATTTTGAGGAGGCTCATCTATCGTCTTTTCAGGTTCAATAAACATAACATCCTTACGGTTAGCCATTTTCGACACAGAACCCAACGGCATTTTTACGACGACAGCGTTTACTAACCAGAAGGTTTCTTGAACTTTGGCTTGATATTCAATTTCCAGTTCTTTAGTCAATTTTTTATAGTTATCAGCTCGACGCGATTTCAAATCACGGATTATGCGATTTGCCTCAAATATTGCCTTTTTATTCTCAACTGAATCACGGGGTTTATCAACATCTGGCTCAGGGAAGCGAGGAATACTCACATCATCTTGAAAGTTAATGATAAGCGTTTCACTCTCTGTGAGAGGGCGCTGTTGAATTTGACTTTGAAGAAGAGGATGTATTTTTTTACGGGGCTTTTTTGGTATAGCTTCTTCAGATTTTTTTAGCTCAAATTTTGCCGTTGAAAAGGCATCTTTTGATAACTCATAGGTTTTATATTTTACAGGTTTTGCTCCTTCAATAAGCACAGAGTTAATCTGGTTAAAAGGATCACCTTCTTCAGTTTGGGGTTTAGCAGTTGCAACAGGAGAATCTATCCAAAATAAGCTAAAAGATAGAATCAGCACAAGAACAATTTTGAAAATTCTAGCTTTGGTCCTGGGTGTGAACATAATATGACACCTCTATTCAATTCATACAAGCTCAAACCTGGGACTTTTAATTGCCAGACAGTATACCCAGCTGCCTCTATCTCAAACTCCCGGTTTAGAGAAGCATTTATATAATCTATCGGTGACTGTTGCTACCATTACGCATGCAGATAGATCACAATTTGGTGCTTGACGAAACTGACTTTACGGCCCAATTGAAGGTCCACTGACACCAGATGCAACGAAGGCTATAACCTAGTCTTTGTTTCTCCTCACCAGAAAGATAACTTCACTATCGCCCCCTCCACCTGCTCATCGGTAACCTCCAAATACCCCGATAGTGCGGCCAGTGTTCGATGCCCCGAAATTCGCTGAATATGCTTCGTCGGCACTCCAGCGTTGTGCATCCGTGTCAGAGTCGTGCGTCTGAAGCTATGGGTACTGAAGCCACTCATTTACATAGAAGTTGTTACCTCCTTTCACACTCGACTTGCTACATCGCATTTAATTGGGCCTAACATGTTGGAGCAAGTTTACGATTGTCCGACTTCAGCCATTTCCATTGCATCAAGATCATTTTTCTGTGTTGAAATCTTGATATGTCTTGCAAGGAGAAATAACGGGAATGAAAAACCAATCGCAATGAGCGGACCTAGGAGAATGTATAACCAGAGGAAA
>NZ_JANQOY010000075.1 GCF_028285565.1 Acaryochloris sp. IP29b_bin.148 | reverse complement strand
GAGCGACCCCAGCCATCGGATCCGATTTGTTTATATCCCCAAACATACCTCCTGGCTCAATCAGATTGAATGCTGGTTTAGTATTTTGGTGCGTCGATTAATTCGTCGAGGAAATTTCACTTCCACGGATGATTTGCAACAGCGCATCCTCGAATTTATTGAATATTGCAATCACACTATGGCCAAACCTTTCCAGTGGCAATTTAAGGGATTCACTCCGTACGGATAACTGATGAACTATTTACAGATCTATGGACTAGACCTCTTGCAATATTCGTTTCATGATGTGTTACCCACTCAATTTATGCAGCGATCTAACTTGAATTTTTAGTCCTCTACCATATTGGTAGCTGAATTATGCAAGAAGTCTACTCTGATTTCATCACAGTGCTCAATGGAGTCGAAGACCGTTTCGCTCAATCAAAGTCCGCATATTGGGGTGGGCTGTCCCCAATCCGGCTAACGATTTTGGGATACTTACCTTTCGGGGTTTTGTCGATAATGTCTAGCACATTGATTTGGTGCCACCAGTCATCACCGAAATCAAACCAGTAGCCAAAAATATCCCCTGCTGCTAGCCCCACATCCATTATTCGGGTTGTGGAGACCTCACCATCCAGATCCTCAGAGTCTGAGAAAGGGGTTCGTAAACCATATCGCATGGCCTTGGGGTCCTGTGAGCCAGTTCCCCCGACCTGAAACTCATACAGGTGCTCTTCTTCCCGATCAAAGGCTTTGAAGAGAATCTGATGCAACTGTTGAAGTGTATGACTGCCTTTAATTTCAATCACCCGAGACACTTCTGGATGCTGAGCAATAAAATCCTCAGTTATAGGTCCCCCCATCAAAAAAACCTCTAGGCGGTAGAGCATATGACTCGATGCAGATTTTTTGTGATTCTGAGAACGGGGTGAAACAGGGGTTGATGAATCTGCAATCTTGGCTTCACCTGGAAGATAAGGGATTAACCCTTTGGCTAAAGCGGCTTCTTGAACGACCCTGGGTGCTGAACGGGCATCCATAATAAACCCGTCTACAGAGATCAACCAAGCCATCGGATTATCATCCATCAAACTGGGCAGACACCAGTCTGGATCCAGTTGGACCATATCTAAGCTATCTCGGGTCTGCTTGGACTTTGCCTGCCCCGTACTGGCACTTACCCCAAACGCTTTGTAGAGATTTTGAGCACTGATATGCGGATCTTGGGCAGGATCATAAAGAAAATTGACCATGCCAATGGCATGTGTGATGCCACAGGCCCAAGATTTATCTTGGCCTTGTTTCAAGGGAGACGGTCGTTTACGACAGAGGGCTGCTACTGCCTTACGAATCATCTGAGCATATTCTTTATTCAAGTGCTTTTGGGCAAAAGGATCGGTAATGGCAACAATGCGATCGAACTTGTCCTGCATCGCATTGGGAACTTTCTCTGTTTGTTTAGGAGCAGCCATATCCAAGGACCTTTCTCTAGAAAAATCAAAAGCTCATTACAATGCTGACACGCTTTTAAGGACTATGCAGTGAATGGGTATAAACGCTCGTTTAAACCAAAAATGGTGGGAAAGCACAACTTACCCACCAACATCACACAAAAGATGTTTTTTTAAGAAAGAGCCAACTTTGGCCCGTTATAACCAATTTTAAGACTTAGGATTACGAGTCGTATCACTCGAGATGAAGCCAAAGAAGAACAGGCTGATCACAAAGAAAATCCAAGCGTAGGTAACAAATTTGAGTATTGCCATAGGACCCTATTTTATCGGTAGAATTGACGGCGATTAAAAATTAACTTTAATTATCATATCGGATTCTTGCCGTCTTATCGAGCCAAAACCTGTTGAACATATGATCGAACCAGGGGCCAAAGTCGCTTCCATAAGCTGCTGACACCTTTTTCGAGCCAAACGGTGATTCGGTCTAACCATGTGAGGATGCGCTCTAAGGGATGTTTTTCGTATCCCACAATGACGGCATCGACATCAACTGTTCCGTCCTCAGCACAGGTGGCTTGTTTCTGTTCACCCACCATCGAGACTGCAAAGACAGGAGCATCCATGACCGGCGACGGCGAGCCTAATACAGGCTCTTGGGGGGCCTGATTCAGGTTGGTTGTCACTCCAGATAGATGGGATCTAGTTTGAACCTTGGTTGGAATGGATTGCTGTACCGCTGTAGTGGACGCTCCAGTTGCAGGCGATGACAGACTAGGAGGCTGAGCAATTCCCAGTAATGCGGCCATGGCTGAACGTAAGGTGCTAGGAACCCAAGTTGTAGCGTAGCGAATCGGGTGTTCGGGAGGCTGGCTGCCCAGACGGTTATCTTGACTGAGGATACTAAGGCTAGGCTGGAGCTGAGCTTGCTGCTGTTTCCAATGTTGCACCACGTACTCAGACAGATCAGTAGCGGTGGGTCCCATAATCTCCCAAGAGGTCGTTTCCCAAGATGCGATCGCACCGTCTAACATCTCAATCGCATCTTGAGTCAGTTTGGGAGTCAGTTGCTGAAGCGTAGCGGCCACGCCTTGCGGTAGCGCTAGGGGCAAGGCATAAGCGCCTTCTTCAGGCAAGGCGAGAGCTTCTTGAAAGAGGTTGACTTGGGCCGCCATGGGCCCCGTTTGCATCCAGGCCATCGCACGGCGAAAAACTTTGACGGGGGGCAGCATTTGCGATCGCGCTTTTGGTATCGGCAGCTGCCGCAGGTTGCCCTTATTGAAAATCCGTAAATTTCGACTTAAGCGTTGTTGACGCCGATAGTTGGCCAACTCCCACACCATCAACTTCTGAAGTTCCCGCTGTTGGGAAGACGTGAGCACATCTAAAGCATCATTACTAGGGGTGACCAATACGATAGCGTTGGATGCCAGATCACAAGCCAACCCCTGAATCGTCAGGACAGGCTCTGACGTAATACCTAACCAGCGAGTGGCCTGATTATGCAGCGGATTTTGTTCGGCCCAGCGCTGCAGCCATTTCTGATAGCGAACCCGAATCGAAGGACGACGATGAGAAACACCAGCAATCTGTACCGAAAATTGGGGCTCGGATGCTCCCGGATCGACTGTCTCTTCCTGTTCTAGCTCATCAGAGACAACCGTTTCAATCTGGATTGCCTCTAACACATTACGCAGGGGACCGTCCGCTTGACGACCGAGGCTATCTTGGCTGGGATCAGCAACTGCTCGTAACAGGCGTTGTCCTTGGATATCTCCCTGACCCAGCACCTGCTGAGTAAAGCGAGACACCTGAAAGAGGAGATAGATGGGGTATAGTCCCATCTGCATTCCCCATAGCGTGGTCACCTTGGCTTGACGCAGATTCCGTTGCCATTGCTCAGTCAACTCTCGTGACTGTTGCAGGATCAAATTAAATAATCGGCTTTGGTAACGGCGTTCCGCAGTCATTGTCAGTGAGATCCTTGTATTGCCAAGAGAAGTCTGGAGGTCAGTACCAGCCCCTTAAATTGTACGCCCCCATGTTCATCTATACAGGGACCTAAGCCTAGGGTCCTAAGCCGACTGCACCTGCATAGGTCGCCTGGGCACCTAGCTCGTCTTCAATCCGTAAGAGCCGATTATACTTGGCCACTCGCTCACTTCGGCATAGCGATCCCGTTTTGATTTGCCCCGCACGAGTAGCGACGGCCAAATCCGCAATGGTCGTGTCTTCGGTTTCGCCCGATCGATGGCTAATGATAGAAGTAAAGGCATTACGCTTGGCCAGATCAATCGTTTCCAAGGTCTCTGTCAAGGTGCCGATCTGATTGAGCTTAATCAAAATAGAATTGGCAGACTGCTGCTCAATCCCTTTTTGCAGCCGGGTTGGATTCGTCACAAAGAGATCATCCCCCACCAGCTGTACCCGATCCCCTAATCGAGTTGTTAAACTCCCCCAACTTTCCCAGTCTTCCTCATGCAGGGGATCTTCAATGGAGACAATCGGATATTTACCGACTAGCCCCTCCAAATAATCAATTAGCTCATGGGGCGCATGAGCGGCACCATCGTAGGTATATTGCCCATCTTGATAAAATTCGCTGGCAGCCACATCCAAGGCCAAACTGATTTGAGCCCCAGGCTGATAGCCCGCCTTCTCAATCGCTTCCACCAACAACTCTAACGCGGCTTGGTTAGACGCTAAGTTCGGTGCATAGCCGCCCTCATCGCCCACGCCAGTTAAAAGATTCTGAGCCGCGAGGACTTGGCTCAAGGACGCAAACACCTCTGCTCCCCAACGCAACGCTTCCTTAAAGGAGGCTGCACCATGAGGGACAATCATAAATTCCTGAATATCAACGTTGTTGTTGGCATGGGCCCCACCGTTAATCACATTCATCAGAGGCACAGGCAAAAGATTGGCGAGGGGGCCACCCAAATAACGATATAACTCCAAGTTCAACACCTCTGAAGCTGCTTTAGCCGTGGCTAGAGACACGGCTAAGAGCGCATTCGCACCCAACTTGGCTTTATTGGTCGATCCATCCAGATCAATCATGGTCTGATCAATCTCAGCCTGATCGAGGGCACTTAGCCCGATCAACTCCGGTTGAATCTGATCTGTAATATTGGCCACTGCAGTGAGTACCCCTTTGCCGCCATAGCGCTGGGCATCGCCATCCCGTAATTCGTGCGCTTCGAAGCTACCTGTAGACGCACCACTGGGGACTTGGGCTAATCCAAATGCCCCACAATTTAATATGACCTCTGCTTCCACCGTTGGGCGGCCGCGTGAGTCTAGAATTTCGCGCGCCTCAATGGCAACGATCTCAGTTTCTTGCATGCGTTATATTTCCAACAACCTACAAAATAATTGGGTGTGTTTGACCGTGGCGTCAAGCTTTAAAATGCATCTGTAATTGAACAGCAGTGTTGATGCAACTAATATGATCTTCTTTTAAAGACATACTAGGTGCGATCGCATCAAAATGTAACTAATATAACCATTCATCTATTGACTCTTAGACAAACTGCCTTATGAGAATTCTCCACACCATGCTTAGAGTTGCAGACCTAGATGCTTCCTTAGCATTCTACTGTGACATTTTAGGCATGAAGCTTCTACGCCGAAAGGATTATCCGAGTGGTGAGTTTACCCTTGCCTTCGTCGGCTACGGAGATGAAGCAGATCACACGGTTCTAGAACTGACCTATAACTGGGGCACTTCTGCCTACAATCTGGGAGATGCCTACGGCCATATTGCTATCGGTGTGGATGACATTTACGGTGCCTGCAACACCATCAAGGATCGGGGGGGGCAAGTCACCCGCGAGCCTGGCCCAATGAAACATGGAACAACGGTCATCGCCTTTGTAGAGGATCCAGACGGGTACAAAGTGGAGCTGATCCAGCTCAGCTCGAAAGCCGCGTCAATACCAGGAACAGTGAAAGGTACTGTCTAGCCCCTCACCCTCATCTTTACCGACGAGCTAACCACAGGAGTCCATTGCTCTCAAACCATTGACATCCACGCTGTATCAATGGTTCGAGAGGATTTTGTCGTCTCCAGGAATTGTCCATATATGCCAATACAGAAACCGACTACGATCTCTTGGATCAGCTATTGAAATGAGATATCGTCTTTAGGTGAAGAAGTGTATACGGAAGAATGTTTTTAGCATTCAGGAACATCTGTCTTCAACTTATCTTCCAAGTAAGGCAATGTGGTGAATTTAGTCCACTGTTTTGACTTAAAGAAGTTAAGGTACCGTGTTGAGTCTTTACCAAGACACTAAAACACATGTGAGTGAGGAGCATAACTATGAAAAAAGCATGTTTATTGGCTGGGAGCCTAAGTCTACTTGGACTAGTTGCCCTACCTGCAAAAGCTGTTAGCCCCAGCGAACAGCCTGCTATAGACACCCAGTCTGTCGAAGCCGCCCCCGTTGCTGCTGAAGACGAACTATTACTAGCCGATCAGTCTCTCAACGAAACCGTATCCGTTGATGACTTGATGGCTGACACTAACGAAGATTCTGTGGGTCAGGTGACCTCAGTTTCTCAACTCTCTGATGTCCAGCCCGATGATTGGGCGTTCCAAGCCATTCAATCCTTGGTGGAACGATATGGTTGTGTTGCTGGTTATCCCGATGGCACCTTCCGACCTAGCCGAGCCATGTCTCGTCGAGAAGCAGCTGCTTTGGTTAATGCGTGTTTAGATAACCTCAGCAACCGCTTTGCCACCAAAGAGGATCTCGATGCCCTTAAAGCGCTGCAAGATGAGTTTGCAGCTGAACTCGCGACTCTCAGAGGCCGAGTCGATGGCTTAGAAGCTCGGGTTGCAACTGTCGAAGCTCAGCAGTTCTCCACTACCACCAAACTACAAGGTGAAGTGGTGATGGCTGCCCAGTTTGGTGATTTCGTTAGTAATGCGACTGATACCGTTAATGATCCGATTAATGGCACCATCAATCCTACAGGGGACGATAGCCGAGTTTCTGCTATTTCCCGAGTTCGGTTAAATTTCAATACCAGCTTCTCTGGTGATGACTTGTTAACCACTCAACTGGAAGTTGGCAACAACGGTGGTGATTTCTTCGGTAGTGCTCTCGGTGGTGCAAACCCTGGCCCGATCAACAACGCATTGAATCCCTTAGCTGCCAACCGTTTGGTTGATACTGGTGCAGCTGATTATGCTGGGATCAATAACACCGTTACACTGCGTCGTTTGGCCTATACGTTTAAGCCAGGTGAGAACTTAGCTGTCACTGTTGGTACCAACATTTTCCCCAGCGATTTTGTTGACTTCAACAGCTACGCCAACAACTCAGCCCAAGACTTTAGCTCAGGCTTTTTCATCAATAACCCCCTAATCATCACTGACGCTGTTGATGCCAATGGTGGTGCTGGTGCAGCCTTTGATTGGAACCCTAATGGCGGCGCTATCAGTGTTCGCGGTGTCTATGTTGCTGCCAATGGCAACCAAGCCACCTCCGCTGTTAATGGTGGCTTAGGGGGAGACCCACATCAAGGAACTGTAGAACTTGAGTACGCCAATAGCTTTGGTGCAGATGATCAAAACAACTTTGCCGTTCGTCTACAAGGTACTTACGCTGAAACGAACTTCGTTGAGCAAAAAGTTCTTGGTCTAAACGCTGAAGCTACCTTTGGTAACATCGGGGTCTTCGGTCGTTACGGTATCTCGTTTGATCCTCAAGACCAAACGCCTGCCGTTGATGTAGATCTATTTGGCAACCCACCTGCTGTTGCAACTCAGCTTGCTGGTTCTAACACCATCCAAACTTGGATGGCTGGTGTGGGTTACAAGGATGCCTTGGTTCCTGGTTCTTTGTTCGCAGTGGCAGCAGGTATGCCTTTCTTGGTGAACAATACCAACACTTCCAACGATCAAATCAACTTGGAAGCCTTCTACCGGTTCCCAGTGAATGACAACATCACCATTACTCCTGCTGTGATGTATATCATCAATCCCCTCGGCACCCGCAATGGTCTTGCTGCCGGTGGAAATGATAACGACATCATCCAAGGTTTAATTCGAGCAACCTTCTCGTTCTAACCCTACCTTGATGTAGCATCAGCCTTTTGAAGGCTGAGAGAAGGCAGTGCGTTGTATAACGCACTGCCTTTTTTATGGGTGATCACGACAAATAGGGAATCCATTTTATTTGCACAGCCGCTTAGCTTGACCCTGGATCTGCAATTTTCGTTGCTCTGAGTTGACCACAAGCCGCATCTTGATCTAAACCACGTGATCGCCGAATACTAGCAGCAATATGCTGTTCTTTTAGGCAGTTCAAAAAGTGTTGTAATTGCTTCTGAATTGGCCGTTGATAGTCCACTTCAGAGATAGGGTTGTAGGGGATCAAGTTCACATGGCTTTGAAACCCACGTAAATGACGGGCCAGCTCTAATGCATGTTCAGTTTGGTCGTTAACACCTGATAGAACAATATATTCAAAGGTCACGCGGCGACCCGTCTTCGCCACGTAGGTCCGACAGTCTTGCAATAGTTGATCTAAGGGATAATGTCTGGCACTCGGCACAAGCTGTGTCCGAATGTGCTGATTCGAAGCATGCAAACTGACGGCTAAGGTAATTTGGAGTTGGTGTTGGGCCAATTTGAGAATTTGTTTCGGAATACCCACCGTGGAAACCGTCAGGGAGCGCTGGCCAATACCAACATCTTGGTTGAGCGATCGCACCGCCGCCAACACTTGCTCTAGATTTAACAGAGGCTCTCCCATCCCCATAAAAACGACATTGCCCACTCGCTGCTGAAAGTCTTCCTGAACCGTGAGGACTTGATCGACAATTTCATGGCAGGCTAGATTCCTCTGATACTGGCCTTTACCCGTGGCACAAAAGTCACAGGCCATGGGACAACCGACTTGAGAAGACACGCAAACGGTCAGTCTTTTTTGGGTGGGAATGCCCACGGTTTCAATTACCTGCCCATCTGCCAGCTTGAGTAAGTACTTAACGGTGCCATCGCGTGCTGACGAGCGATGATAAATTTGGGAGCGTCCCACCGGAATATCCGCGATCTCAGCACGCCATTGTTTGGGAAAGACGGTGATCTCGTTGAGCGATCGCACCCCCTTTTGATAAATCCATTGATGGACCTGTTGCGCCCGATAGGCCGGTTGTTGGTATTGCTGCACCCAATCAGCCAGTTGAGAACGAGATGCCCCTAAGAGCGGTGGAATAGAAGAGGCAGACAATTGATCCAGCATGGTACGCATAACAGATGATAAATAAGACCGAAGAGGGGATACTCACGGCATCGAAGTACCCCAAAGTAGGGTTCAAGGAAGAAAGGCTTGATGAGTCGCCCTTCCAAAGCTTATACTGAAAAGTCTGACAAATTTCACGTAAAGAACTAAGAGGAAGTGATATGTCGCGATATCGAGGCCCTCGCCTCAGAGTAGTGCGTCGTTTAGGAGAGTTACCAGGCTTATCCCGAAAGACTCCCCGGCGGGCCTACCCCCCTGGACAGCATGGCCAAGCCCGGAAGAAACGGTCTGAATATGCCGCCCAGTTAGAAGAAAAACAAAAGTTACGGTTTAATTATGGCCTCTCTGAACGCCAGCTTTTGCGTTATGTCCGCAAGGCCCGCAGAGCCGGTGGTTCCACAGGTCAAACCCTGTTGCAATTGCTAGAGATGCGATTGGACAATACCATCTTTCGCTTAGGCATGGCTCCCACCATCCCGGCAGCCAGACAGTTGGTCAATCATGGTCATGTATTGGTGAACGGTCGGGTCGTGTCCATTGCTAGTTATCAATGCCGTCCGGGTGATGTGATTCAAGCTCGCGATCGCGATGCTTCTCGGAAACTGATTGAAACTCACATGCAGTTTCCAGGATTGGCAAATATCCCGACTCACTTGGAATTTGATAAAAACACCTTAACCGGCAAAGTGAATGGGGTAATTGAGCGAGAGTGGATTGCCCTCGAAATCAATGAACTACTCGTGGTGGAATATTATTCTCGAAAGGGATAAATCGCGGCAACTTTCCCCAGTTTATTCAACTGCGGCAACCACTGATTCTTAATCATTTAGCTCTCGGATCCGTCAGTCTGAGAGCTTTTTTGGCGTTGCTGCAGGATGAGTTCGGCAATGGCCAAGTCCTCTGGCGTCGTCACTTTTAGATTGGTTTCTTCGCCCAAGACAATATGAACGGGTAAACCGACTTTTTCAAATAAAGCGGCATCATCCGTCACTTCCCACCCCTGCTGTCTTCCCTTGTCGTGACAATCCTTTAGCAGCGTGACATGGAAGCCTTGGGGCGTTTGAGCGGCCCACAACTGGGAGCGATCCGGGGTGTCTTGAATTTGGCGGTTAGCATCCACCACTTTGATGGTGTCCTTGACCGGGATAGCAGCTACAAATCCTTGATAATGGTTGAGCGCATCCGCACAGCGATCCAGCAACCCCGGCGTTGCCAAACAACGGGCCCCATCATGGATCAGCACCTGCTCTGCTTCCCAAGGTAGGGCTTGTAAACCGTTATAGACCGACTCTTGACGAGTCTGACCACCCTCAATAAACATCACGGGCTTGCTCAACTGCAAATCACGAATCAGTGCCGTCCAGGTAGGTCGATCGGCCTGTTGACCAATCAGGCCGATCCAGGTGATCGAGGCAGCTATTTCTGCGGCCTGCAGCGTCCAAGCCAGGAGGGGTTTGCCCAACAGCATCAACCGTAACTTGTTGCGATCGCTGCCCATGCGCCGCCCGACACCCGCCGCTGGAATGAGTAAATGCATTGATAACCATAAATTGCTGCCATTCCCTATCCTATACTGGCCTGAGGTTGCAATTTAGAAGACTTATTGAGTTCGAGAGCGGAATGATTACAAGCGTTGAGCATTCCCCTACAATAGTGGGCGGTAAACGTAGACATCATTCATTACGGCTGTTCTAAATAATGACCCGCGTATTAGCATTAATTCCTGGCGATGTTGGTCGACAATTGTTGTTTTTCCCAACCTTAGAGACGCTTCAACGCCATTATTCCTCTGTCGAGATTGATGTCATAGTTGAACCCCGAGCCAAGCAAGCCTATCGACTCTGCCGCACCGTTGATCATGTCTTAACCTTCCAGTTTGAGAATCGCAATGGCGCAGCCGACTGGGGCAATTTAATTGGGCAAATGCGAGATCGTCGCTACGACGCCGGCATTACCATTAGTCGCGAATGGACAGCCGGTCTGCTCTGTTGGTTGGTGGGCATTCCCCAACGTGTAGGTTACGAAAAGCTAGCCATTCCGGCCTGGGTGCGTTTTTCTCGTAAGCGGTTCCCCACGATCGGACGGACCATTGCCAAGCGTTCGGGCACATTCCTCACCGCTGCCGTGTCTCCCAATGCCCGTCCCTACGATGCCCAGCGATATCATGACTTGGTGTTGGGACTCGGCATTGATACCCCCTGCCCAGATATCACCATCCAGATTCCCGCAGAAGACCAGCAATGGGCCAAAGCCGAACAGGAACGACTCGGCATTGCTGGCAAACCCTATATCGTGCTGCATGGGGGCACCGGTGCCGAAAACTCCGATGACGAGCCCTCGCAATTTTATCCCATCAGAAGTTGGGAATCGGTAATTGAAGGCTACCTCGAACGTCAGCCTGACACTCCGCTGGTGATTGTGCAAAGTGCAGAGAATAAAGACTGGGTGGCCTCTTTAGTCGCCGTCTGTCCGCAGCTTTTGATCGCCACCCCCCAGCATGTCGGCCAACTCGCGGCTTTGATTGATGCCGGCCATCTGATGATTTGCGCCGATCGAGCCCCTCTGCATTTGGGCGTCGCGGTTAAGACTCGGTTGGTGGCCTTATTTGGAGCACTAGAACCCACCCGACATTTGCCACCAGCAGACTATTTCGCGGGCCTTAAATCCTTAACAAGCAAAGTTGCTGACATTCCCCCCATCCAAGTCCTGGAAAAAGTTTGGGACGTCAGCTAACGGGTAAACAGAAAGCAAAAACTAGAGAACGGAGAGGGAGGGATTCGAACCCTCGTTAGAGTTACCCCTAAACAGCATTTCCAGTGCTGCGCCTTCAACCACTCGGCCACCTCTCCAGGGGAATTAGGTTTATTCAGTACAAGTAAGCTATGGTAACAGAATCTGAACCCAGATGGAATGGTATGCAAACATTTACGATTCATATTCGCGATCGCCATAGCGGAAATGAGTATACAGTTCCCGTCCCCACAGACCGCTACATCCTCGAAAGTGTCGAGCAAGAAGGGGTGCGTTTGCCCTTTGCCTGCCGCAACGGGGCCTGTACAACCTGCGCCGTTAGAGTCTTGTCAGGCGACCTGTACCAGCCCGAAGCAATGGGACTTTCACTAGAGCTGCAACAACAGGGATATGCACTGCTATGCGTTAGCTATCCCAAAAGCGACCTAGTGGTCGAAACCCAGGATGAAGACGAAGTCTATGAATTACAATTTGGCCAATATTTTGGTAAAGGCAAGGTCCGTTCTGGCCTGCCCTTAGATGAAGAATAATCTATGACCATAGACACCCCCCTACAGACCTATTTAGACATTTCCACGGAGGCAGCCTTAGCAGGAGGTGCTGTACTACAGCAGTACTGGGGCAAATTAAACAATATTCAAGAGAAGCGCCCTGGTGATTTGGTCACAGAGGCCGATCAAGCGGCGGAACAAGCCGTTCTGGAGGTGATTGGTCGCCATTTCCCGCAGCACCAAATCCTAGCCGAGGAATCGGGCCATCAAGGTAATCAAGACAGCCCGTATTTATGGGCCATCGATCCTTTGGATGGGACCACCAATTATGCCCATCAATATCCCTTTTCGGCCACCTCGATTGCCCTGCTGATCAACGGTGTGCCTGAGGTAGGTGTCGTCTTTGACCCCTTTCATCAAGAGCTATTTCGAGCGGCGACCGGATTAGGGGCCACCCGGAATCGGCACCCCATTCAGGTTTCCCAAACGCCATCCTTAGCCAATAGCTTACTTGTGACCGGATTTGCCTACGATCGCCGAGAAACAACGGACAACAATTACGCAGAATTTTGTCATTTAACCCACCTGACCCAAGGGGTGCGGCGGGGTGGCTCGGCCTCGATCGATTTGGCCTATATTGCCTGCGGTCGGTTGGATGGATATTGGGAGCGGGGTTTGTCCACCTGGGATATTGCTGCCGGCATTGTTCTAGTGAAAGAAGCGGGAGGTAGGGTGACTGCCTATGATCAAAGTCCTCAACAGCTGGCGTCTGGACGTCTACTGGCGACAAACGGTCATATTCATACCGCCCTCAGTCAAGAATTAATGCAGGTGCAGCCGCTGAATTGGTCACCGCCCCAATAGCCAGAGCACAAGTGAACTGGCTCAAACCGCTTGGAGCATCGTGCTTAGCCGTCTTTAGTATGGCTTCTCAGACAGCATTGGCCGGGCGTTCCCACCGCCCTGGGCTTGAGTAGACAGACGACCATCTTCCATATGAATCAGCCGATCAGCCACATCCAAGACCCGATTGTCATGGGTGACCATCAAAATCGTACAGCCCTGTTGCTTCGCCAAGCGTTGCATCAGTTCCACCACATCTCGCCCTGATTGCTTATCCAGGGAAGCGGTAGGTTCGTCGGCGAGGACAATTTTGGGATGGCTGACTAGGGCACGTGCGATCGCAACCCGTTGCTTTTGGCCCCCCGATAATTCTTGCGGATAGTAATCGGCCCAGTCCGCTAACCCGACTTCAGCCAGCATATCAACCGACCGCTGGTAGGCCACATTCGGGTCAATATCCGCATGCAGGTCCAAGGCCATTTGCACATTTTGCCGAGCAGTCAAGGCATGCAACAAATTATGGGCCTGAAAAATATAGCCAATATAGCGACGAACCTGTTCCAATTGATGGGTGCTGGCCTCCTTAAGCGGTCGGTCAAAGACGCATAAACGTCCTGACTGGGTCGAACGCAGTGCCCCAATCAGCGTCAACAGCGTCGTTTTCCCAGACCCTGAGGGGCCAGATAGAATCACCACCTCTCCCGGATAAATATCCACACTGATCTCAAAGAGAACTTGCTTGCGCAGTCTACCCCGGCCAAACCAATGGCTCACACGGTCAATGGCAATCACGGGGGCACTCATACCTAAAAAATATCGGCGGGGTCGGCGGCTTGTACTCGGCGCATGGCAATCACACCCGATACGATACACATGATCAAGGTCAAAAGAAATACCGTGATCACCCGATCGGCCGTCATCAACATGGGCAGAGAGGTCCCCTCTCGCACCAGTTTATAGAGTCCTAAACAGAGGGCAAACCCTGGGATAAACCCTAATACAGCCAAAATAAACGCTTCTTGTAAGACGACTGTATAGAGAAACCGGCTTTTATACCCCATCGCCTTTAGGGTGGCATACTCTGCCAAATGATCGGAGACATCGGTATACAGAATTTGGTAAACAATCACCATACCCACAATAAATCCCATCAGGGTGCCGAGGGTAAAAATAAAGCCAATCGTGGTGCTGGTTTCCCAATAATTGCGTTCAAAGCGCACAAACCCTTGTTTTGAAAGGACTAGGACATCATCCGGCAAGAGGGTCTTGAGTTCAGCGATCACGGCACTGATATCTTTCCCGGGGATGACATTGATCAACCCAATATCAATCAAGCCTAAGTTTCGTTCTGGAAACAGTCGCAGTAAATTGAGATCACTTGTAATCAGGTTGCCATCCGCAGAGAAGGAGGCCCCCAACTGAAACAAGCCGCCAACCGTAATTTTGCGGCCCGATACTTCTGTGGAGACGGTTTTGCCCGCTTTGAATTGTTCTGCGATCGCGCCATACTCAGGACGGGAATTCTCATCAAACAACACCACATCTGGCATTTTGATTCGGTCTAGATAATCGGCCACGCCGGGTAAGGAAAAAACGGCCTGGCTGGGGTCAAACCCAATAATCATCAATTGCCGAGTCTTGCGGGTTTGGGGATTTCGCCACAGTCCAAAATCCAAATACAGGGGCGAAACCGATTCCACGCCATCCACCCCTGCCGCTTGATAGAGTCGCCGACGGCTAAAATTCTTGATGGCAAATAAGGTGGTGGTTTGGGGACTAATCAAGACAATATCTGTCTTGAGATTGACATGGAAATTAACGGCTGCCGTAAACAGCGCTTCTTGAAAGCCCAGCTGCATCATCATCAAAATAACGGCAAACCCAATCCCTGCCAAGGCCACAAACAACCGCACCCGTTCTCGGGCTAGCTGTAACCAAGCGAGGGGGATGGCAAGCAGCATCAGAGCAACCGTCTAGGCTTGGGGTTGGATGGCAACGTCGACTTGCAAATTGGTTAATCCAGACACAGCAATACTGTTATGAAGGCGAATTTTGACTTCTATCACCCTTGTATCCGTATTCGCAGCAGGATCAGTGCCTAAAACGTCATTTTTATCAATTTGAAGACCAATTTTGTCAACGGTCCCTTCGATCTCACCCTTAATCACTGGGCTAGAAATGGTGGCAATTTGACCAATTTGAACCTTATTGATGTCTGTTTCGTATACCTCGGCAACCACATACATTTGCCGAGTATTACCCATTTCGATGATGGCCTGTTTGGCATTCTTCCCTTGGTTGGCAACGGTGGGAATCGATTCCCCTTCTCGCACCAAGACTTTTAGGACCTGCCCCGCTTTGGGCGCCCGAATAATGGTGCGAGTCATGCGCGCCTTCGCCAATTCTAGGTTGCTTTGGGCAGAGGCGAGATCAATTTGGGCTTGCGATCGCAAGGTTCCCGCTTGCGTGCGGTTGATCTGGGCCTTGGCGTTATTGCTGTCGGTTTGCAGCTCTTCTTGCAACATATCCCGAGTTGCGATCGCACGCTCAAACTGCTGCTGCTTACTCTGAAACTCTAATGCCTTATTTTCCAAATCTTGTTGAGAAACGGCTCCCGCTTTTTGCAGATACTGGTATCGTTTCAGATCGAGTTGGGCTTGTTCAAATTCGACCTTAGATTGGCGAACAATAGCATCTTGAGCCGTTATTTCTCGCATCTTAGGACTTTCAGCCTGGTTGCGCCGAGTTCTCGCCTCTTGTCGTTGCGCAATGCCCAATTCTCGCTCCGCCACAAACTGATTTTGGGCTTCTAGATAGCGACTTGCAGCTAATTTCACCTCTGCCTGCCGCTCAGGATAGCTTTCTAAAAACGCAATTGTTTCTCCCTTTTCCAGCTGTTGTCCCTCTTTCACCAATAGCCGGAGAATTCGCTCTCCCGTCGGGCCACTGACCCGAATCACCTGCCCTGCAGGTTCAATCCGACCGAGTGCCGAAATTGCACTCGATTCTTCAGAAGACGGCACCAGAACGCTAGATCTATCCGGCTGCCTCTGAAAAACCTGGGAGACCCCCACAGCACCTATACCTAGCGTTAAGGCAATGGCTCCAGTAATCACCCACTTTCCAGACAGTTTTAGGAAAGGTTTGTCACCCACACCAGTCGCTCAATTCAATACTTCTTATTGTAAAGAATATTTCCTCAAATATCTGCCTCTCTGTTCTCTGGCCTATACCCAATTATCTTGCTCGCCTCTTTGCCCCAGGGGCAACAGTCCTTTCAGCCAGCGTCAAACAACGGATAACGAGCACAACTTCTCTACAATTTTCACAAAAACTGGATGCATCCTGGCTTAGAATGCGACATATGCATTCAAAAGAAACCTATGAAACCCATTATCGCAGGGGTCGTCCTGGCTTCCTTACTATGGATCAGTCCTCAGGCTCAGGCTGAGAACCCCGAACATTTACAAAAATTAATAAAATCTCGGTCTTGTCCTGGCTGTGACTTGCAAGGGGCTGATTTATCTGCCGTCAATCTCCGAAAAGCGAACCTAAAGGGCGCTAACCTGTCCCAGGCCAACTTAAATTTGGCCGATTTAACGGCAGCAAATCTATCCAACGCTGTATTGACCGGCGCTAGCCTAGCGTGGACCAACTTCACCAATGCCACCCTGGAAGGCGCAGATCTCTCCCAAGCGAAATTTGAGGGTGGGGAGCGCCTTGGACAAGCCTTAAGTTTTGAAAAAGCCACTTTGCCAGATGGCACAATCGCTTTCCCTTAACGACTGAAAAGGCGATAGGCTGAATAGTAGTTTTTGTGCAGCACTAAGCTTGATAACACCCTTAATCCTAAGTTCAAAGCTTAGTGGATATTTTATAGAATAAGCATAGATACCTATCAGATCTTCAATCCTTGAGTGTGGGGGTGGGTCATGAAATCTAAATACTGGTCTGTTTTAGGGCTGCTGTTACCGCTACAGCTGATGGCGAGTCCAGCCACCGCTGCTTCGCCTTGCAGGCCTTATCGGGGCAATTACGAAAGTGCGATCGCTCAAGGCTTGATCGCTCGCCCCTCATTAGTCAACAACGCCTGGCAATCTTGGCATTTATTTCAAGTGGCAATGCACCGTAACGATCGCATTGAAGCGGCTTCACGGGCAGCTCAGTATCTCGTCATTTTGTCTGAAGGCTCAGGGACCGAACAGGCTCATCAAGCAAGACAAAGTCTTGAGCAAGAGATGGTGGGCTATTACCAACAACCTGTAGAAGTGGCTCTGCCCATGTTTGAGGTTATTCTTGAGAATAGCCCAGTGTGTATTGCCAATTAACGCAGCTGCTCAAACCATTCCTGTCGTAAGCGGTAGAGCAGCGCCTGAGGCTGCAATTGGTTCAGCATCTCTTTGATCATCGTACTCGGACCCAGGGGTCCCCAGGTATACCCATTAATTAAGTAGGCCTGAGTCTGTTTCCCCACCTGAGTCGCACCATAGAGACTGACACAGGCTTGCAAAAACCCGAGGCTCAGCCAAGGAAGAAAACGGGTAGAGACAGGCCCCATAAAGGGGAGATCAAACAGGATCGGGCCGCCAGCCTCCACCAACATCAAACTCACTGTACTTAGCAACAGCTGCCCCCATAATTGATTGACTTGGTATCGATGCGTGGGTAACCGATAAAGCTTTACCAGCGAGCCTATCAACAATAAATCTGCCAAGATGCCGATACCCATATCAACCACGGCGAAAGGGCAAAGGGCAATTAATACTGCTTTCAGGCGGGCATATTGCCCCATACAAGATTGACTGGACTTGGCCTCATACTCTTTAACGTGATCCGCAATGTCACGTTCCACCGTTTGAATTTGCAGTAATGTATTGAGCGTTAACAGTGTCAGACCTTCTTGGTGAATCAGTTGGAGCAATGCCGATCGCAGTGACTCAATATCCGTTGGAGGAGCCTCCCAGTCAGTGGTTATGCGGCCATCTGGCCATTCCACTCGAACTTCTATGGGTGCGGGAGCCGCCGATATCAGCAGGATGTCTTCAGGAGACAGAATGTCTTGTAAGGCTGGATCATCGAGTCGCCCATAAATTTGATCAGCATCTAGCTCAGGATAGAGATCCGCCTTGTTAACAACCAGGAGAAGAGGACGACCTGCTTGTCGCAACGCTTTAAGAGCGGCCAACTCCAAACCAGTGGGCGGTCCCGCCACAACAAAAAGGAGCAGATCAGCCGTACGAGCAATCCCCTGCGCCATTTGAGCCCGACCTTGTCCTTCAATTTCGTCCAGCCCTGGGGTATCAATCAGCTCAATTTGCAAAGCAGCCTCTTGAGAGGCTTGCCCTTCTGGCGACCAGCGAACCGATCGGGGCCACTGGGTCTCGCCATTCAACGGCCCCACTGGAAAAATCGGTTCAGAGAATAAGACATTCAGAACGGCTGACTTACCACGACTGACAAATCCAAAGGTGGCAATTTGCAGCACCCGTTGACTGAGCTTCAAGCTTAGAGTCGATAAAGTGCCGAGTTCATTTTGCAGTTCGGTTTGCAAGGGAATCGGGAACGTTTCTACTTGCTTAAGAATATGCTGAATACTGAGGCCAGCACGCCGAAGCTGCTCCACCTGTTCATCGACGGAGGTGGCTGTCTCAGTTTGATTGGTGGTATTGGGGCTCGTCTGAACCACGGTCTAAGTACTTAAGACGTTGCTTCCAGCAACCCACCTTGTTGCCGGAAACGGCCAATGGATTGCTGGGTAAAATCTCTGAGCATATCGATTTTCTGGTGTTGCTGAAACACCTTCATCACAATCTGCTTCAGTTTTTCAGGATCCCAGTTGGATTCAGGGGTCGCTACGGCTAGGTCACTCAGCTCTTGAAAATGCTCAATTAAGCTTAAACCTGCCACTCGTGTCAGATAAGCGGTGCTCACTCCCTGCACCAGTCCTCCCGCAACAAAGGTAAAGTGGTGGCCTTTCAGCACAGAACTCAAGGCCTGCGTAGAGACTTCCACTAAGCCCAACTTCAGCATGGCCGTCGCTAAGGTGCTCGCCACGGCTTGGGCTTGGGCAAGAGAGAACTTCAAACGATATAACGATCCCAGTTCCATCACCATTTTGGTACTAATCGCAGCCGCTGCCAGCATATCTAAGGTTGGTACCGGATTGGCAAAAGCAGTCGCTCCCGTAATCCACTGATATCGCTCAATCACAGGCGTAGCGAGCTGGCGGCGAACACCGTTAAGCTCGGTCTGCACTTGAGTCCGCAAAGCAACGGTCTGCTGATAGGTTTGAAACAGAATAAGCTGTTCTTTTTCATTAGCCATAACCTGATCCAGACGCTTGGTTAAGCCTGACAGATCGGGCTGGGGACGCTCTAGGGATTCCTGGCAGGAGCCATCCTCACCATAACGACGGACCTTAACCGCTTGGGGATAAGCCGAGACCGAAACAATATCCGATTCTGACAGCCATGGTTGCAACCGTTGCTGCAATTTCTGTTGCAAAATTAAGCGTTGTGTCGGTAGATATTGATCTTGCTTATTAAACACAACCAATATTCGCTGTTTATGATCTTGCAACGTTTGTAAGCACTGATGCTCAGACTCCGTTAAATCCCCCTGAATCACATAAAGGATCAGATCCGTATCCATTACGGCAGGAGAAATCTCCAAGGTCGCTGCATGGGAAAGACTCTCAGCTTCAGAAACAACACAAGGATGAGCCAAGGATGGGCTCCATTGAGCTCGCACTCGCTCCATCAATGTCGATTTCCCCACCCCTGGGGCTCCCATAATTAAGAGGCGAGGCTCTTGCCGATGCATATCAATTTGCCCAAGCTGCTCCTTGAAGGCCGCGGATTGGGCATTGGGTTTTGCAAGCGTTTCTAGCTGCTCAATCAAGGATTCGCTCCTCGCCAAGGTCTGTTCCACGATTGGCCGGGACATTTGAGTGGCATCTAAGTCTGGGATCTGACGTTTAAAACCGGGGAAAAGCTTGAGACTAACGGCTAGGCTACCTAAGCCAATCACCATCCCCGCTGTTAAAAATTCAGAAAATCCGTGATGACCACCGGGGATCAAGAACCAAATAAACAAGACGAGGGTACCCGCACCCCAAAAAATCTGTTGTGATGATTGAGCAGACATAGACTTGAGATCCTTCACAATCTTGACATCCCGTCCTCGACATTCTCGCAGATTGCTAGGGAAAATGTCAGGGCTTTTTTTAAAAAAGAATACCCCAGAGACTTTTATCTCTGGGGTACCCTCAACACTGGTGGCGGGGCACGGATTTGAACCATGGACCTTCGGGTTATGAGCCCGACGAGCTACCAGACTGCTCTACCCCGCGGCGTGGAACCTCAGTATAGA
>NZ_JANQOY010000070.1 GCF_028285565.1 Acaryochloris sp. IP29b_bin.148 | reverse complement strand
CATGTTTTGGGTCGGCATCAATACCTTGTCTGAGAATCAAGTGTTTGATCCAGGCTTGCCCATGTATGACCAAGGCTTAGTCCTGATTCCTCATTTGGCCGCTGAAGGCTTTGGTGTCGGTGCGGGTGGAGTAGTGACTAACCCAGCAGTGTATGTCCAAGTTGCCTTGGTGCATATGGTGGCAAGTATAGTGCTGTTTTTTGGTGCTTACTACCATGCCCAAATTGGACCGTCCGATCTGTCCCAGGGGGGACGGGGAAACACGGAAAAATTTTCCTTTGAATGGGATGATCCAAAACGTCTGGGGTATATCCTGGGCAACCATTTAATCTTTATTGGTTTTGCCTCCTTGATCTTTGTGGGCTGGATGAAATATCACGGACTGTACGACCCTACTATTGGTGAAGTCCGGGCCGTTACCCCCTCGATGGAGAACTTTACCCATATCTATCAATATGGTTGGTCAACCCCTGGGTATAATCCTTTTTTGATTGATAACTTGGGTGACTTAGCGGCAGGCCATTTTCTAGTGGGCTTACTGGATATTGCGGGTGGTATTTGGCATATTCTGGTTCCCCCATTTAAGTGGGAACAGCGCTTGGGGGCTCGACAAGATAATTACAGTGCTGATGGTTTGATTGGCCTTTCCCTGGGCGGTGTTGCCATTATGGGGTTTATTTCTGCCTATTTCTGTGCGGTCAATACCTTTGTCTATCCGGTGGAGTTCTATGGTCCAGCCTTGGCAGTGAAATTTGACTTCACGCCTTATTTTAAGGACACGGCAGATTTGGCTGATGGTGTATTTAGTTCCCGGGCTTGGTTAGCCAATATCACTTACTATTTGGGTTTCTACTGTCTGCAAGGACATTTGTTCCATAGCCTACGGGCGATGGGCGTTAAGTTTGAAGATATCCCTCAGGCGCTCTCTCAAACCTTTGTCAAACAACCATCGATTATTACCGGGGCAGCTCCAGCTGCTGAAAACACGAGCGTAGCTGCCGTCAAAGAGGCAACTCCAACCGTAGAGTCTACAGAGTCAGCTCCAGCAGCTGAGGCCAGCTCGTCTGATAGTTCAGACTGACCTCAAACATCAGCATCTGATGCTTTTTGCGCTGTTTCTGGAATTTAGATCATGATGGGTGTAGGGGGGCTGGTTGTGTGGATGACGTCTCAGAACCAGCCCCTTCGCTTTAATTGAGACGGCGTACTGGCGCTGTTCGGCCAGCTATCTTGACTCACCATTCTTGCAGTGCGATCGCAACGCCGTCTCGCACCTCTTTTTCCACTGTATTGTCTGCTGCTAAAGCCTGAAGTTTGGAGTAGGACTCTTCAGCAGCGATTTGTTTGAGGGCTGCGATCGCATGCAGTCTCACCCCCATATCCGGTGTCCCCAAAAGCTGGATCAGCTCCGGTATTGCTTGTAGATCGCCTGATTGTCCGAGAGCACTGGCAATGCTTTTTTGCAGAGCCAGATCAGACATAGGCTGATGATGAAGACAATGAATTAGTACCTGTGTTGATTGATCCGTTGGGCGATTCAGCGCTAGGGCGTTAATAATTGCTGCTGCTAGGGTTTGATCCTCCTCATCCACCACCTGTAGCGAAGACTTCCTCTGGGGCCATAGCTTTTGTAACACCTGCACAGACTGATCATTACCCATCTGTCCCAGCGCCTGCACAATCGTCAGTTTTAAGGGAATGGGGATCTTCTCCGCACTAGCCGTGCGTAATGCCTGGGCTGCTACGTTCGTGCCTAAACGGCCCAGGGCCAAAGCGGCCGTTTGGCAAACTTGAATATCCAAATCCTTGAGGAACGGCTGAATCAGCGTCACCGGATCGTGCCCCTGTTCTTGTAAGAGATGAGCGCGATAACTGATGCCTGCGATCGCAACTTGGCGAACCTGGGCATTCAAGTCAGCCAATCCTTGGAGCAAGGCTGGAATAATTTGCGCATGATGGAAGCGGCTTAGGGTTTCAATCACTTGCCGTCGAACTGAGGCATTTTCATCCATCACCACCGTGAGCAAGATAGGCACAATGGCAGCATCTTGGATCTGGGATAAAGCAGAGACGACCAGCATTCGAGACGGCTGAGATTCAAGTAATGTGGCTAATGTATCGATGGCCTGTGGGCCAATTTGGGCCAACATTTGGGCTGCAATTTCAGCCACATCATCATCTTCGGTATTTTGGAGTAGCTGGGCTAAAGCCATCACCGCATCAGCATGATGATACTGACCGAGGATACGGGCTACAAACCATTGCAGCTCTGGATCCTCCACATTCTTATCGAGCAGATCGATCAGACATGCGATCGCGGAATCCCCAAAATCAGGAATATGCTTTGCTGTTTCCCAGCGAGAGGCAAAATCGCCTTGTTCCAGCTCTGTTAAAACGGATGCGAGTTCACTCACAGCGGTTCGTGGATGAATATCACTGTTATTCTCCCCAAATTGCTTGAACAATTTGGGGACTGAAATGCAATTTCAGCATATTTGCTTTGCAAAAACTACATACAGACTATCACTTTCGTAACGACTGATACGAACGGTCTTTATAGGACTCGCTAAGTTAGTATCCCAATCCTAGAAATTGACTTTGATCAATTCTCTATGGGTAAGACGCGAGTTCAAGAGGATTCAACGTGACTAACACCGCCCCGGCAGCGCCCAAGATGAATAAGTTTGAGCGCTATAAAGCGGAAAAAGATGGTTTGGCAATTTTGCCTGAACTTTCCCACTTTGCCCAAATTGGGTGGGAAGCCATGGATGAAACGGATCTCACCCAGCGCCTCAAATGGGTCGGACTCTTCTTCCGACCGGTCACGCCTGGCAAGTTTATGCTGCGGATGCGGATGCCCAACGGTATTCTTAGCGGTGGACAGATGCGAGTCCTAGCTGAAGTGATTCAGCGGTATGGCGAAGATGGCTATGCCGATATCACCACGCGCCAAAATATTCAGTTGCGCGGTATTCGCATCGAAGATATTCCTGATATTTTTAATCGATTTCAGCAAGCCGGACTCACCAGTGTGCAGTCGGGCATGGACAACGTCCGCAATATTACCGGCTCACCTGTTGCAGGTTTGGATGCTGATGAGCTGATTGATACCCGAGGCCTGGTTCGCAAGGTCCAGGACATGATCACCAATAATAGTCAGGGCAACCTGGCGTTTACCAATCTGCCGCGGAAATTCAATATTGCGATCGCAGGCGGTCGCGATAACTCCGTCCATGCGGAAATTAACGATATTGCCTTTGTTCCGGCTTATAAAGAGGGCAAGCTTGGCTTTAATGTACTCGTCGGTGGTTTCTTCTCCGCCAAGCGCTGTGCCCCCGCCATTCCCATGAACGTTTGGGTTGACCATAGCCAAGTCGTCGATATTAGCGAAGCCATCCTGATTGTCTACCGAGACAACGGTGCTCGGGCCAATCGCCACCAAGCTCGCATGATGTGGTTAATCGAAGACTGGGGTGTCGAACGCTTCCGAGCTGCCGTTGAAGAACAGATGGGCATTACCCTCCAAGCCGCCGCTGAAAAAGATGAATTCGACTGGGACAAGCGCGATCATCTCGGTGTCTTTGCCCAAAAACAACCCGGTCTAAATTTTGTCGGTTTGCACGTTCCTGTTGGCCGTCTTTATGCCAATGACATGTTTGAACTGGCCCGTATGGCAGAAGTGTATGGCAGCGGCGAAGTTCGTCTCACAGTGGAGCAAAACGTCATTATCCCTAATATTCCTGACTCCCGTTTAGACTCCTTTTTAGAAGAGCCGCTATTAGACGTGTTTGCCACCAATCCTGATCCTTTGGCGCGGGCCTTGGTCTCTTGTACGGGCAATCAGTTCTGTAAATTTGCCCTAATTGAAACCAAAAACCGAGCCGTGGCGCTGATCGATCAGTTAGATGATGAGCTGGAGGTGCCTAAACCTGTTCGCTTTCACTGGACCGGATGTCCAAATTCCTGTGGTCAACCCCAAGTGGCCGATATTGGCCTGATGGGTACCAAAACTCGTAAGGATGGCAAGACCGTCGAAGCCGTGGACTTATTTATGGGGGGCAAAGTAGGTAAAGATGCTGTTCTGGGCGAAAAAGTCCAAAAAGCCATCCCCTGTGATGACCTCAAAGACGTCCTTAAAGATATTCTCATTCAGCAGTTTGACGCTCAACCTCGATCCACGCCGCGTCCATCCCCAAAGACGGCCAGACTGGCTCGTCAACGCAACCTGCAAGGCACAGTGAGTCAGAACGGTTTTGCGCCTTCTGCTCCAGTCGTTCCAGCAGTGTCTTCCGCACCAACCCCGACGGTTAAACCAGCTCCAGCGTCCCAGCCCGCTGTGGTCCAGTTCGCAGCTTCGGGCAAGGAAGTCAATTGCGATGATAGCCAATCTTTGCTGGAAATTGCGGAGGCTGCCGGTGTTGAGATGGACAGCAGTTGCCAATCCGGAACCTGTGGCACCTGCGTTGCCAAGCTGCTTGAGGGTGAATTTCGATACGAAGCCGATCCAGATGGCTTAGAGGAGGAAGATGCCGCATCAGGGCATATCTTGACCTGCATTGCCTATCCCGTGGGCAAAGTGGTGCTGGATGCCTAGTTAGTTTTTATTTGGCTTATTGGCTTATCGCGTTGTTTTTGGCTGATTTAGTTTTTTTATTTCTGTTTTGGAGAAGAATGCATGTTAACGGAGATGTGGTCCTTTAAGGGCCGCTACAAAATTCTACACATGACGTGGTTTGCGTTTTTCTTGTCTTTTGTGGTCTGGTTTAACTTTCCACCCTTTGCCACCACGATTGCTCAAGATTTGGGACTCACCAAACCCCAAATGGGAACCATTGGTCTTTGTAACGTTGCTCTTACGGTCCCTGCCCGAATCATTATTGGCATGGTGCTAGACCGCTATGGCCCTCGCTTAACCTACTCGTTGCTGTTAATGTATGCAGCCATTCCCTGTTTGATTTTCGCTACGGCCCAAGGCTTTACCCAGCTCGTGATCGGTCGTTTGCTAATGGGGATTGTCGGTGCCGGATTTGTGATTGGTATCCGCATGACCGCTGAGTGGTTTCCGCCCAAAGAAGTGGGAACTGCGGAAGGTATTTATGGCGGATGGGGCAACTTCGGTTCTGCCTTCTCTGCCTTTACCATGGTGCTATTTGCCACTGCCTTAAGCTTTGTTCCCGGTGCTTTCAACTTTGGCGAAGCTCAACCCTTCACTGTTCTGGGTTTCTCTTTTTCCAGCGCTGTTTTGAACTGGAGGGCAGCCATTGCCGGTTCAGGGATTATTGCCGCCATTTACGGCTTTATTTACTATGCCAATGTTCGCAATACTCCACCTGGAAAAGTTTATCAACGGCCTAAAAGTGCTCGCGGTTTAGAAGTCACATCTGTTCGTGACTTTTACTTCCTGATGTTGATGAATATTCCGTTAACTGCAATCTTGATGGTGTTGGCTTGGCGCTTAAATAAGGTCAATTTCTTGACGCCATCTGCCATGTATATTACTTGGGTGGCTCTCCTGGGTCTGTATGCTTTCCAGTCTTACAACTGCTGGAGTGCCAACAAAGAGTTACTCTCAGGCCAGAAGCGCTATGCGCCTGAAGATCGTTATAAGTTCAAGCAAGTAGCCATCCTGGAACTGACTTATATTGTCAATTTCGGTTCAGAGCTAGCTGTGGTCACCATGCTCCCTGCATTCTTCGAAGGGACGTTTGGCTTAGACAAGGCCATGGCCGGTATTATTGCTTCTAGCTATGCTTTTATGAACTTGGTCTCCCGTCCCGGTGGCGGCATCATTTCCGACAAAATGGGTAGCCGCAAATGGACCATGGTTATACTTACCGCCGGTATGGGCATTGGTTACCTGATGATGAGTCAAGTCACCAGCAATTGGTGGTTACCTGGCGCCGTATTGTTGACCATGGCCTGCTCCTTCTTTGTCCAAGCCTCTGAAGGATCCACCTTTGCGATTGTGCCGCTAGTAAAGCGCAGAGTCACGGGTCAAATCGCAGGTAACGTGGGTGCTTACGGTAACGTGGGTGCGGTTGCCTACCTGACCACTCGTCTTCTCTTCGTAGACGGTGCCGGTGAAAATCCCAATATGGCTGCTGTGAACTCTAGCTTCTTCCAAGTTTTAGGAATTACGGGCCTGATTGTCGCCTTTCTATGTGTTTTCTTCCTAGAAGAACCTCAAGGCTCCTTTGCCGAGCACCATGAGGGGGAAGAAGTATCTACTAATAGCCCTGTAAGAGCCAAATATCCAACCACTTTATAGCTCTTTTTAATCGGTTATAAACGGATTAGGGAATTCAGTTTATCCTTGACAAAAGCCAGAGATTTATGTATTTCATAAGTCTCTGGCTTTTCTAATGAGAGTAATGATATTCATCTCTTGATTTACTGGACTTTGAATAGGTGGTGAGAACAATAATCAAGATGTCATCTATCTCAAAAAGAAGATTTTTTTCTTTACTTCAAGATTTTTAAATTGGGTACTACTCAGTGCAAAAAATGCATATAATTTGTGCGAATTGCTCATATCTCTACGCTTAGTTGTACGAAGAGATACAAATCAGGTGAGAGGTATTCATTAAACTGAGCGGACATTGAACCCAAATCACTCTTCAAGTTCTGCCTAATTAATTCGGTGTGAGGTTACTGAAAGACCATGTTTAAATATTTATCCTGGTACCGTTTATTTTTAAGTACCAGTATTTTAGGAACCGCAATGATTCATTGCATTCCTGCTCAAGCAGCCCCTAATCCATCAAATCGGGATGTCACTGCACAACAATTGGATATTATCCCTAGTGATGATGCCATTTCCCCATCACAACTGCCGTCCACAGATAGCGAACTGGAAATAGCCCAGGCCGTGGAAACCCCTACCCTCGCCAGCCCGGCAACGTCTATTGAAGACATTGCCGGTAATCAAGGCGACCCCTATTTCCCCGCTGATCCGAGTTTGCATGCTTCTGATGCTGCCTTAGGTCAGGTGACTTCCGTTTCTCAACTCTCCGATGTGCAACCGGATGACTGGGCATTCCAAGCCATTCAGTCCTTGGTTGAACGCTATGGATGTGTAGCTGGTTATCCAGATGGCACCTTCCGTCCCAGCCGTGCCATGTCTCGTCGGGAAGCAGCAGCTTTAGTTAACGCTTGCTTAGATAATTTGAGCAATCGGTTTGCGACGAAAGAAGACTTGGATGCCCTGAAAGCACTTCAGGACGAATTTGCGGCTGAACTGGCAACCCTTCGAGGCCGAGTCGATGGTTTAGAAGCTAGAGTGGCAACCGTAGAGGCCCAACAGTTTTCCACTACTACCAAATTGAATGGGGAAGCCATTTTTGCCTTCAGTGGTGTAGCCGGTGATGATGCGACCAACGGTGATGATATTAGTGGACGCGTATCTTTCAACCAACGTGCACGGTTAAACTTTATCACCAGTTTCACAGGTAGAGATCGGCTATACACCCGTCTGCAAGCTTCTAATCGCCCCGTTAACTTTGACGATCCGACTCAAGGGGGGCTACCAGGCATTACGAATACGGGAACCCTTCAAACTCGGGTTGCGTTTGATACGGGTAATACAGACAACGGCGTTATCCTAGATCGCTTGGATTACAAATTCCCCATTGGCGATAAGTTGGATGTGACCGTATTTGCCAATGCAGCGTTCCACCATTACTACGCAACTACGATCAACCCTTACTTTGAAGGATTTGGGGGCGGAAAGGGTGCGCTTTCCTTCTTTGGTGAGCGCAACCCCATTTATCGGATTGGAACAGTTGCAATACCCGGCGTTGCGGGGGTGGGTACATCCTATACTTTCAATAAAGAAAATGAACTGCGTCTTGATCTAGGCTACTTGGCGGGGCGCGCAAACCAAGCCACTGCAGATCCGGCATTAAATAATGAAGGTGGGTTATTTGGTGGAACCTATAGCGCTTTAGCTCAACTCAGCATCAAACCTTCAGAAGGGTCTCAAATCGGCTTAACCTATATCCGTAATGAAGCCCCTGATGGCTTAATGAGGTTTGGTACAGGAACGGTATTTTCCAATAATCCCTTCGGTGGTGCGAATAATATCACGGGTGACTCCTTCGGCTTAGAAGGATCTTTCAAACTAGCCGATTGGCTCGCTGTGGGCGGTTGGTTTGGCTACACAAGTGCCCGTGAGGATAACACCAATAACAAAGCAGATATTATCAATGCGGCCATTAACTTTGCCTTTCCCGACTTAGGGATTGAAGGCGCCACTGGCGGTCTGATCTTCGGTGTACCCCCCACAGTGATTGACAATGATGTCGCTGTTAGGGAAAACCCAGATCAAACCTTTCACCTAGAAGCGCTATATTCTTTCCCCGTTAATGATTTCATCACCATTACACCGGGTGTTATTTACCTGATCGATCCTGAAGGCAACTCCGCCAACAGTGACATCTTAGTAGGGGTTATTCGAACGACCTTTAAGTTCTAATCGCTTCCTCAAAATAGATAGAAGTGGATGACCTAGGGAACGAGCCTCTTGCCTTCCCTAGGTTTTTCTGATGGTTTTGCTAGATTTGTACAACCTACAGACTGGGAGATCGATCTGCTTGCGGCAAAAGGAGCGTACCCACTGAGACATGATCAAATTGCATGCAAATGATGTGTAGATTGCATGTTTGAAATTGATATAGTAGCCAATCTTACAGCCGTTGATTGCATTATTGATAATCATAGAGCTAGGAATATTATTTTTCAGCTTTTTCCTCTGCCCCTTGCTTAATCCAAAACAGGTATGACACAACCCATTAAAACTTTATGTCCTTACTGTGGGGTAGGCTGTGGATTGGAAGTTTTGCCTCCGGCCTTACCAGGAAAGCCTGTCAATAGAGATAGTGCTGGAACACCGATATGGCGGGTGCGCGGTAATCAAGCTCATCCCTCTAGCAAAGGACAAGTTTGTGTCAAGGGGGCAACCATTACAGGTGCCTTAGATAAGGATCGGCTTCGTGTCCCCATGATGCGAGATTCCCTAGACCAATCGTTTCGCGAGGTGACGTGGGAAGAAGCGCTAACACGGGTTGTCAATGAACTCAAATCTGTGCTTGCAAATCAAGGACCAGATGCTGTTTGCATGTATGGCTCCGGGCAGTTTCAAACTGAGGATTATTACATTGCCCAAAAATTACTCAAGGGCTGTTTAGGGACCAACAATTTTGATGCCAATTCTCGCCTCTGTATGTCTTCAGCCGTGGCTGGGTATATCCAAAGTTTTGGCTCTGATGGTCCGCCTGCGTGTTATGACGACTTGGAACTGACGGATTGCGCTTTTTTAATCGGGACGAATACGGCGGAATGCCATCCGATCGTTTTTAATCGATTGCTGAAGCACCACAAGAAAAATCGCCATGTCAAAATGATTGTGGTTGACCCCAGGCGGACCAAGACAGCGGAGAAGGCTGATCTGCACTTGGCGATTAAGCCGGGGACTGATATTAATTTGCTCAACGGCATTGCCCATTTACTGATGCGTTGGGGCAAATTTGATTCTCTCTTTATTGATGAATGTACGTCAGGGTTTGCCAGTTTCGCTAGTGTGATCAGCCAATACCCTCCCGAATTGGTTGCCAGAGATTGTGGCATTCGAGTCGATGAACTTGAAAAAGCCGCGCGATATTGGAGCGAATCGCAGCGGGTGCTTTCCCTGTGGTCGATGGGGATTAATCAATCCTCAGAAGGAACGGCAAAATGTCGCACAATCATTAATTTGCACCTGATGACTGGCACCATTGGCAAGCCTGGGTCAGGACCGTTTTCCTTAACGGGACAACCCAATGCGATGGGGGGGCGTGAAGCCGGTGGATTGTCTCATATCTTGCCGGGATACCGGGTGGTGAAAAATCCCCAACATCGTCAGGACGTCGAAAAGGCTTGGCAGTTACCAGACGGCAGTATTTCCCCTCAACCGGGTCTGACGGCCTGGGATATGATTCTGGGTCTGGAAAATCAAAGCGTTGGTTTTTTCTGGGTGGCTGCCACTAATCCTGCTGTGAGTATGCCGGATATTCAGCAAACTAAAGCAGCACTGCGTAAATCTCGGTTTACGGTCTATCAGGATGCTTATTTTCCGACGGAAATGACCGATTACGCTCATGTGCTGCTACCTGCAGCCCAGTGGGGCGAGAAAACAGGTATTATGACTAATTCTGAACGTGTGGTCACCTACTGTCCGGCCTTCCGAGATCCGGTGGGCGACGCTCGGGCCGATTGGGAAATTTTTGCTGAAGTCGGTCGCCGATTGGGATTTGAGAAAGAGTTTGCCTTTGCTAATTCTGCTGAGGTGTATGCAGAGTTTGTGGAACTGACGCGCGATCGCATCTGTGATATGAGCGGACTCAGCCATGAACTTCTGCAAAAAGGCCCGATTCAATGGCCCTTTCCTGACTGTGCAGTGGGCGATACCATTGATGCCACCGCCACGGGTAAACGGCTTTACACTAATCATCGGTTTCCGACGGAGGATGGCCGAGCCCAGTTCTCTGCCTTCCATGCCAAAGGATTGGCCGAACCCCCTGATCCAAACTACCCGTTTGTGCTGACGACGGGACGACTCTACGGTCATTGGCATACCCAAAGCCGCACGGGCCGGATTGAGAAGGTTTCCGGAATGTACCCCAATCCCTTTATCGAAATTCATCCCAGGGATGCGGCCCGCATCGGCATTCAGGAAGGGAAAGTATTAGAGGTGCGATCGCGCCGTGGCTTTGCCCAGATCCCTGCCAAAGTTACTAAGGCCATTGCACCTGGCACAGTCTTTATGCCGATGCACTGGGGCGCTTTATGGGCGAACCATGCTGAAGTCAATGCCCTTACCCATCCAGAAG
Source organism: Acaryochloris sp. IP29b_bin.148 (assembly GCF_028285565.1). Taxonomy (GTDB): domain Bacteria; phylum Cyanobacteriota; class Cyanobacteriia; order Thermosynechococcales; family Thermosynechococcaceae; genus Acaryochloris. The sequence goes on along the minus strand of NZ_JANQOY010000070.1, from coordinate 1,417 downwards.
CGTGCCCCATTTCCTTAGAGCCAGAACTAAAAGCTTGTGCTGTTCAACTGATTCCTGTACACACGCTACCTGCGATCTCAAATCAGTTAGAGTCCAGCGAAACATCCACGCCAGCAGTGGCCCACTAAACTATTGATTGTGCATGGTTGAGTATTTTGGATCAAAGACCTCTTCCACTATTTTGGTGACTTCATTCCAACAACCAAGAGCTGCCTAAAAGCAGGATATAAACGGCCACACCACAAACAAACCAGAAAAAACGGGTATCTTTATGGTCTGGAATTTCCTCCTTGAAAATATTGAACATCAAAAATCCAGCTAAGAGGGCCGTCAGCGTATTTGAGAACATACGATTGGCAGCTTCAGCCCATAAATCTGTGACCAGTCCGCAAGTGATGGCTGCCATCAACACAAACCGTCCCTGATGCTTAAACAGTTGGTGGTATCGTTCACTCAAATGATAATCAGTGGATAACAAGTGCAAACTCATTGCCAAAATATAGATAAAGGCAAAAGGAATGCTCTGCTCAAATTGTTCTGGGATGGAATAAATCAGCAAGAAGTTATAGGCGCTGACAAAGATCATCTGTAGCCAAAATGCTCTGGTGTGATGTTTCTGGGAATCGTCCCTTGTCTGTGACCAAATCCAGTGCTGAGCACTGTAAAAGAGCAAAAATCCGATCAGCGTCACAAGATGAATAGAGAATTGACCTAAGAAAACATCCCCTTTTTCCAGTTCTGGTAGGAGATGCAGAAAGACGTAAGTGATGGCCATCCCTCCACCAAAGGAGATTGCAATTTTCTCGGAAGAGTAGAGCCACTTATGGAGAGGGTGAGACCAGTAGTGAATGGCTACAAATGCGATCGCAACCAGTGTTGTTAATTCAATAACAACAATTGAATCCGTATGCATAAGAAGATCCCCACTCCTGAGGGGGATGATGGGCCTGTTCGGAATTGTGTTGGGCTAATTTGAGTTGAGTTACCTGTCTTTAATATTCCCTAAATACTTCTAATCAGAGCGTTGAGAAGGGGGACAGATCACCTTTTTGAGAGAATATTCAGGCCTTACTCACACCTATTAAGCCGGTTTTCGCAAATGCCAACCTTACTGGAATCCTTGTAAAATATCCGAGCAACATTGGAGATTATGGCACCCTTGCTCCTGGGCGAGGGCAGGGTAATAAGATATTTCCCCACAATCTACAGAGAATTTACCTCCATTTCTGAAAAATGGGGAATATCTGAATTATCATGGATCAGCAAGCTGATTGTGTATGGGCGTTTTGACCATAGCACTTATATAATAGCTAGGCGTGCTGGTGTAGCTCAGTTGGTAGAGCAGCTGATTTGTAATCAGCCGGTCGCAAGTTCGAGTCTTGTCACCAGCTTCTTAAAATCAAACCTTTACATAGTC
>NZ_JANQOY010000052.1 GCF_028285565.1 Acaryochloris sp. IP29b_bin.148 | reverse complement strand
GTTTGGAGTACCAACCGCTGTAGCCAACATCGTGGCTAAACTCTTAGCCAAAAATGCCGAAGATCGCTACCAAAGCGCATTGGGATTAAAGCATGACTTAGCACACTGTCTGACTCAATTAACCGAGCAGGGTGAGATTGAACCCTTTGAGTTGGGCCAGGAGGATCGCTGTGATCGCTTTCTTATCCCCGAAAAACTCTACGGCCGAGAAACCGAAGTCCAAACCTTATTAGAAGCCTTTGAACGCGTCTCTCAAGGCCATTCAGAGCTACTACTCGTCGCAGGCTCCTCAGGCATTGGCAAAACAGCCGTCGTCAACGAAATCCACAAGCCCATTACCCAGAAAAGCGGCTATTTCATCAAGGGAAAATTTGACCAATTCAATCGAAACATTCCCTTTTCGGCCTTTGTGCAAGCCTTTCGTAGCCTCATGAGCCAACTCTTAGGAGAATCAGATGCTCAGTTATCGAGTTGGCAGGCCAAAATCTTAGCAGCAGTCGGTGAAAGTGGCCAGGTATTGATTGAAGTCATACCTGAATTAGAACGCATTATTGGTCAGCAGCCCCCCGTACCAGAACTGTCTGGAACCGCAGCCCAGAACCGATTCAACCTGCTGTTGGGCCAGTTTATTCAAATCTTCGCTACGCCAGAACATCCCCTCGTGATCTTCCTAGATGATTTGCAGTGGGCGGATTCAGCCTCCTTGAACTTATTAAAGCTACTAACGGATCAGTCGCATTCAGGATACCTCTTGTTACTGGGAGCCTATCGGGATAATGAGATATATCCTGCTCATCCACTGCGGTTGACTCTAGGAGAGCTGGAACAGCAGCAGATTCTCCGCTTACAGCCCTTGGATTTAGAAGACATTGGTCAACTGGTGTCAGAGACCCTGATGTGTGAGCTAGAGATAGCAACACCACTGGCTGAGTGGGTATACCAAAAGACCCAGGGGAATCCCTTCTTTACCACCCAATTTCTTCAAGAACTGCATCGAGACCAGCTGATTGTCTTTAACCATGAAACTGGCTGTTGGCAATGTAATGTACCCCAATTACAGCAAACCACCCTGACCGCAGATGTTGTGGACTTTATGGTGGCGCGGTTGCGGAAACTACCCGAACCGACTCAGGCGGTTTTGAAGAGTGCAGCCTGTATGGGCAACGCCTTTGATTTAGCCACCTTAGCAATCGTGTCCGAAAAGCCGCAAGCACAGATCGCCACAGAATTATGGCAAGCTCTGCAAGAGGGCTTTATTTTGCCCCACAGTGAAACCTATAAATTCTTTCAAAAACACCATACCCATTGTGAGATAGGTCCTCAAAAGGACATCAGCATTCGCTATCACTTCTTGCATGATCGCGTTCAACAGGCGGCCTATGCTCTGATTCCAGCGCAGGAGCAAGGAGACTATCACTTAAAGATCGGCCAACGCTTACTGACAGGCAGTGCTGAGCTTGCCTCAGATCACAGTATTTTCAAAATTGTGAATAGCCTCAATCAAGGGATGCATTTGCTTGAGGAGCAGTCGCAACGTCAGCAACTGGCTCAGCTCAATTTAGAGGCCGGACAAACAGCAAAAGCTGCGATTGCTTATACAGAAGCTGCCTCGTATTTTGAAGTAGGGATTCAGCTCCTCAACGAGCAGCGATGGCAGACACAATACGATCTCACCCTTGCACTCCATTCTGAGTTAGTGGATGTGCAGTATTTAAGGGGAGATTTTGAAGCCATTGAGGTGATCAGCGCCAAGGCATTAGAGCAGATTCAAGGTATGACGGATGCCATGCCCTTCTACCTTGCCCAAATTGCCAGCGACCAGGCCCAAGGGAAAATGGCAGCAGGTCTAGAGTTGGGGCTTCACGTCCTAGATCAACTTGGGATACATCTGCCGACAGACATTGATGACGAGACGGTTCAAGCAAAATTGAGTCACACCCTCACTCAATTTATGGCCAAAACGATCGATGATTTTGTGTTGCTCCCTCAATGTGATGACCTGCAGTTGTTAAGGACTCAGGATTTATTAACCCTGATGGTGGGATATACCTATAAATCGAAGCCCGAACTCTTACCGTTGATCATTTGTGAGCAAATCGAGCTGTTGCTTCAACAGGGCAATATTCCGGCCTCGGCTTCTATCTATGGCTTGTTTGGCATGTTGTTATGTGGCTTCCAAGAGTTTGAGTCGGGTTATTTTGCCGGTGAAGTGGCCCTGGCTGTTATGGAGGCGTTCCCGGCAAAGCAATTTGAGATGAGGGTCAGAAATCTCATTTATTCCTATGTTTACCCCTGGAAAAGTTCACTAAAGACTTGTATCCCTGAGTTAAGAAAGGGTTTCACCGTTGGCCTAGAGGCAGGAGATATCGAATATACAGCCTATGGGATTCACCATTATTGTCAGTTTCTATATTTTGCAGGTGTTGATTTAATCACTGCTGAACAAGAGATTGGCGTTTACAGCCACATTTTAGAAAGCTATCGACAGGAGGGGATGTTATCTAGTGTCCACGCCTTTCATCAAACGGTTTTAAATCTGATTGAAGCGGTTGAGAAGCCTTGGGAACTTGAGGGTGATGTTTTCCAAGAGTCTAAAATGCTGCCCTATTGGCAAGAACACCATCTTGACTTTTGTATTGCTTCTCTGTTTATTAACAAGCTGGTTTTAAGTTACCTATTTCATCAGCCTGCTTTAGGGATCGAATTTGCAGAGATGGCCCATCGCCGCTCCAAAGGGTTGACGGGAGACTTTCAGCTTTCTTATTTATTTCTGTATCAGGCACTTGCACGTTTAGCCATGTTTGATCAGGTGTCATCAGACGAACAGGAAAGCTATTTATCGCAAATTGTGCAGGCTGTAAAAACTTTGGAGCGATTTGCGCTTCATGCTCCGATGAATTTTCAACACCAGGTTGAGTTGATTAAAGCTGAAAAGAATCGTGTTTGTGATCAGAAGTTAGAAGCGCTGGAGCATTACGATCTAGCGATTGCGGGAGCGAAGGAGCATGGTTATATCCAAGAAGAAGCGCTTGCCAATGAGTTAGCAGCAAAGTTCTATCTAGCGTGGGGTAAGGAGAAAATAGCCGCAACTTATCTGCAAGAGGCTTATCACTGTTATGCCCGCTGGGGAGCTAAAGCTAAAACAGATGATCTTGAAGGACGCTACCCCCAATTAATCCAGCCCCTTCTTCAGCCAACCTCGCCTTCTGTCAACCCCTTGGACACCCTAGCCAGACTGGCTGAACCCAATTCATCGATTCTTGCTTCTAATTCGAGTCAGTCAACCTCGACTAATCTCAATGTAGCGTTTGATTTGGCGGCGATTCTCAAAGGGGCTCAAGCGATTTCAGAAAGCTTACACCTGGATCAATTGCTGGAAAAACTCGCCCCGATGATGCTGCAAAATTCGGGTGCCGATCGTTTGGTGCTTTTGCTCTCTGAAGCTGATAAAACTTGGCATGTCAGGGCTACTGCGACGCCTGACACGATACAACTGTCTTCATGTCTTCTGGCAGATCACCCGGATCTCCCCCTGCAATTGATTCAGTTCGTCAAAAATACTCAAGAAGTGCTGGCGGTCGATGATTTAGCAACCGATTTGCCCATTTTTGATAGCTATCTTGCAATTCATCAACCCCGGAGTGTTCTGTGTTTACCGATTCTGCATCAAGGACATTTGACGGGTCTGGTGTACTTGGAGAATCAGTTGGCATCGGGGGTATTTACGTGCGATCGCATCACTGTTCTCAACTTCCTCTGTACTCAAGCGGCCATCGCCCTAGAAAATGCTCGTCTGTATCAGTTAGAACAAAATAGAGCAGAGCAATTAGCGGCCTCAGAGCGACGTCTGCAAACCTTATTTGATCAGGCTGCCGATGCGGTGTTCTTGTTGGGTGATCAAGGCTTTATTAACTGCAATCAGGCAGCGGTAACTCTGCTGCAATACGCCCATAAATCTGAATTATTATCCCTCCAACCCCACCAAATCTCACCAGAAAGGCAGCCCGATGGTCAACGGTCTGTGGATAAGGCCCAATCCTTCATGCAGGAAGCCCTTCAACGGTGTAATCTCCGATTCGAATGGGTCCACAAACGCGCCAATGGCGAAACCTTCTGGGCAGAAGTCACCCTCACTCCTATTCGGTATCAGGAAGAAATAATTTTCCACTGTACCGTTCGCGAGATTAGCGATCGCAAACAACTCGAACAAGAACAAGCGAGACTTACCACTATTGTTGAAATAACGCCAGATTGGATTGGTTTGGCTAGTGCTCAGGGGGAACGGATCTGGTGTAATCAGCAGCTGAACGAGCTGCGCTCAGACCTCAATCCTCAGGAACGAATCCCGATTACTGCTTATCACCCAGAATGGGTCAATCAGATTATGCTCAATGAAGCGTTGCCTGCTGCAACGCAGCACGGGAGTTGGTCCGGCGAACTCGCTGTTTTGGACTCTGAAGGCAATGAAATCCCCGTGTCGCAAGTTCTAATCGCGCATAAAGCAGCGGATGGCACCGTTGAAAACTTTTCAACTATTATGCGAGATATTCGCGATCGCAAGGTTGCAGAAGAGAACCTTCGCTTTAGCGAACAACGATTTCGGCGTGCGATTAAAAATGCTCCCTTTCCCATCATGATCCATGCTGAAGATGGCGCAGTGCTCCAAATCAACACCACCTGGACGGAATTAACCGGCTATACTCACGCAGAAATTGCCACGACAGCTGCTTGGGCACAGCATGCCTATGGAGACGATGCGGCCAGAGTCCTTCAGGAAGTGATGGCTAAAAAGTATACCCTCACCTCCCGTTGGGAAGAAGGTGAGTTTTCTATCCGCACCAAGGCAGGCAACCAATGCCTCTGGCAATTTAGCTCAGCCCCTTTGGGGGTCTTACCGGATGGTCGCCGAACCGTCATTTCGATGGCGGTAGATGTCACGCAGCGGCGACAGGCAGAAGACAATCTAGAACAAGTCAATGCTCAGCTAGCAGAATACTCTCACACCCTAGAGCAAAAAGTGGAAGAGCGCACTCAGGCTCTGCAAAGGGCTAAGGAGCGGGCGGATAAAGCCAGCCAAGCCAAAAGTGATTTCCTCGCCAATATGAGCCATGAACTCCGCACTCCACTCAATGGCATCCTGGGCTATGCTCAAATTCTCAATCGTTCCACCACACTCACGGCTAAAGAACGTCATGGTATTGATGTGATTCATCAATGCGGGGCACATTTGCTCACACTGATCAATGACATTCTTGATCTCGCTAAAATCGAAGCGGGCAAACTTGAACTGGCTTTGACGGGGACCCATTTACTCACCCTGCTCCAAAGTGTGGTGGAAATGTGCACCATCAAAGCTCAGGAAAAAGAGATTGAGTTTATCTACGTGCCGAGTGCTCATGTGCCAGCCGGTGTTTTGGTGGATGAAAAATGTCTTCGGCAAGTCTTGATCAATTTATTAGGCAATGCCATTAAATTTACGGATTACGGCACGGTGACGTTTAGTGTCAACGTTCTCAAGCAGACGGCAGACCAAGCGTCACTACAGTTTAAGGTGAGTGACACAGGAGTGGGGATCGCGCCAGCCGATCTCTCTCAACTCTTTGGTGCGTTTGAACAGGTCAGAAACTCTCACAAATATTTAGAAGGCACGGGCCTAGGACTGGCGATTAGTCAGCGTATTGTCAAACTGATGGGCAGTACGATTCAGGTCAAGAGTCAGCTAGGGCAAGGGAGTGAATTCGCGTTTTGTGTTGATCTGTCCCTTGTCGCGGTTAATACCCCAGCCCAAAATATCCTTGACCCTCGTGGGCACATAATTGGCTATCAAGGCCAACGGCAGCATATTCTTGTGGTGGATGATCGGCTAGACAATTTGACGATGCTGATCAATCTCTTAGAACCGCTGGGATTTACCGTCACTTCGGCGCATAACGGTCAAGAGGCACTGGACCAACTCGGAGCCTTGCCGCCTGATCTGATGATTACAGATTTATCGATGCCTGTGATGGATGGGTTGGAATTATTACGGCGGGCGCGCAGTGAAGACTTACTCAAGGCAACTAAAGTCATCCTTGCTTCGGCCTCTGTGAGTTATATTGAGCAGCAAAAAGCCTTGGGTGGAGAGCGCGAGGTTGTGTTAGCGAAACCGATTGATACTATTGCTTTACTACAGACTGTCGCAGAGCAGCTCCAGTTGACCTGGATGTATGCCGATCCAAGCCAGTCTGGGCAACTACCCCCTACGTTTGTCGAGATGCAGTTGCCCCCTCCCCCAACCTTGGTCTCTTTGCAGCGGCTCGCCCAGCGGGGTTTAATCCAAGAGCTGCGATCGCAATTAGGCTATTTGAGGCAAGCGAGTGCTACCTATGGTCCCTTTGTGGAGCACATCTTGTCCCTTACCCAAGGGGTTATGGTTGAGGAGATGGCAGCAGTCTTGCAGGACTACCAAGCACAACAGTCTGTATATCTATTAGAAAACTCGATAAATGGAGATAGTCCACAGTCCTCTCCGATAGAAATGGTCTACCCACCCCAAAGTGACTTAGAAAGACTGATAGATATGGCCAATAAAGGCAGTATCTTTGAAATGTTAGATGAATTGTTGAAAATTCAGTCTTTTCATCCTAAATATGAAGTTTTTTGTCAAAAGATATTACACTGGTCAGAAGAGTTTAAACTCGATAAAATCCGAGCCTTTTTACAAGAAATCGTGAATCAAGAGGTCTCTTAACGCTCGTATATACCTTTGCTCTGCTTCTGACGACTGCCCTCTGTTTTGTGGATTCAGAGACTGTTTAAGATTGTGGAGGATGGGTGCTCGAAATATCAATCAAACAGTTTGCGCCTTTCAGGAGAAAGGTGATTGAGTTTTCCTGTTCAAGTTTGAACAACGGGTTTGAGGATACACTGCTAATCTGGGTATCCTCATCATGAATAGACATGACGGGGAACATGGATCCTTCAGCAGTGTGCCGCTTTCGCAACATTGCCCCCACAGGGTACGAACCCCTTGAAATCTTGCATGAGGGGCAGCATACACTAGTTTATAGAGCCTTGCGCAGTGAGGATCAAACCTCCGTTATTATCAAAACCTCAGCGCCTCAGTTAACCTTACGATCCTCAGATCACCTCGTTTTTCACCATCAATTTACGATTGGCCACCCTCTTGACCATCCAGGGATTATCCAGATGTGGGGGCTAGAGCCCTGTAACCATTCCTATGCTTTAGTGATGGAGGATATGCAGGGGGTTCCGCTCTCTGCCTTCTTACAGTCTCCTGTCTCCTTAACTGATGGGTTAGTGATTGCCCTGCAGTTGGCCGATATTCTCCACTACCTGAGCCAACAGCGAGTGTTGCACAAGGACATCAAGCCAGCTAATATCCTGATTCATCCTCAGACCCTTCAAGTCAAG